>NZ_LAUM01000016.1:0-54824 GCF_000972265.1 Vibrio sp. ECSMB14106
AACAAGTTCTCGGTCGTATCCCAATTGACACTTTCATCTTTGCAAGGACGAAGCGTACCTGTAGATGGAGTTTGAGCGATTTGTCGAGCTTTAGTTTTACCATTCCAAGTAAAGTTGTAGCGTTCTTCTGAATCGTCAATCTCTTCTCCTAACACTGCTCTTAGTGCTTCAAAGTCGATTTTTCCCTCAGAAAACACATCAGGGAAAAGCTGTTTTAGTTGGTCGATGTTTTGGTTAGTAATGTCTAAGCTTTTTGCTTCTGGACTACTGCCCGTGATTTTTTCCATTTCGCTCATTATTATAATTACCTATTTACAGTCGGGGATGATGCTAATCTGCTCTTCCACCTGAAATTTTCTTCAATCTTATGCGAATCAGCTCTTCTTATGCCAACTGAGAAGTGATTGCTGAAATCGCTTGTTTAACTTTTCTTGCTTGTACGTTGAGACGCATTTTCTCATTCATTTGCACCTCTTTCTTTAACTTGTTTCTAATATTGGTCAATTCAGCCTCAAGAGTAGCTAACTCTTTCAAGAGATGAGATTTTTCTTCATTACTCATCTCATTAAACGTTTCGTGTGAAATGGAATCATCAGAGTGATATACATTTTCCTCTTGTGATGAACCAAATTCACTTTTTGCTACGTTGCTGTTTCGGCGGCTTTTGGTTGAATATGAGCCTGAAATGTTACTCGCCTCCAATGCGAGTAACATTGAAATGAAATCTTGATACAGTTCGTAATAGTTGACGTTTGAAACATTTTTGAGCGTAAAGTCGTTCAAGAAATCTTTCTCATTGCGCTTCAAACCGACAACTGAAAACCATTGGCTATTGTAGTAATGTTCAATAACCAGTTTTGAACTATCAGACTGATTGATTCGCTTATCCGCTAGACTGATCGCTAACTGTCCATCTAGCTCAATCATTAATATAACGGGATAAGGGATTAAGGTATGAAATAGCTTCGCCGTGTTCTTTAACTTACCAAGATTTGAACCGTCAGCTTTTAAAGTGACTTTGAGTACCGCTACCTCGGTGTACTCAACCATTTCAGTAACATACGTAGGAATGTTCAACGTATCACGCTTAAGCGTGTTAACCCACTCTACTGATTGAACAACTTCATTGACCAACTTTTTGTCACTTGATGATAAATCGTTGTTCTCTAGGATCATCTTTTTGGTGATTCGAGTACCAAGATACGTTGAATCAGGCAAAGCTAAATGTTCATATACAACGTCAAACAGGGCTTCGCTGTTTGCATCAATTGAGTCAAAATCAATAACATTACTCATTGGTACGCCTCTACAGAATGACCATATAACTAACTACTTCAAAATCATTCACGTTTTGAGAGCTAGAAGCTGATAAAACAGTACCACCACGGCTAAACAGACTCGTTGCACCAATTTCTTCACTCTTTCCTGCGATGTTCTCTACCGCTTTGCTAAGAAGATTCTGGTAATGGTTCATCTTCATTCCCTTTTGAGTTCTCTTCTCAAACACCTGATATGCTTGAGAAGAATGTTCAATATCTTTGAACTCAGAGCCTAGTTTCTTGTATAGATCGAGTATCTGTTTTGACTGACTGAATGAAAGTAATACTTCCTCTTCGTCAGATACATAAACGAGGTAATAAGGCGCAAGTGAATAGCTCTCTTCTACCTGTACTTTGCCTTTAATGTCTTTCAGGCAGAAAATCCCCCCTGATTGAATTTCGTCTTTCAAACCTGAAAATTGACTTGATTCTGATTCAAATGAATCTTTACTGATAATGACAGGGGAAAACAAACCGTAAGGTGTTTGTTCTAAGGTTTCGGTATTACTTTTTGACTTGTCACTTAAGAAGCTTGATAAGTCCATTCTGAAATCATTCAATGTCAGATCGGTTATAGAAACCCCACCTGATATTTCTTCAAGATCCACAACAGCATTTTGCAGTTGTTCAAGCTGTTTTCTTCGGTACTCTAAATCGTTCATTCCTTTGTTGACTTTCGGATCTTGCTCTATGACGTTTTCTTCACCCGTAGCTGAAATATCGAGCAGTACCATCCGCCCACTTACTCTTGCTTCAAGGTTGATATATTCGTCTAGCTCCATATTGGGCCAGAAGTTAACAAGTTGAATGGTATCGTTGGTTGAACCTAAACGGTCTATTCGTCCGAATCGTTGAATGATACGAACGGGATTCCAGTGAATATCGTAGTTAATAAGATAATCACAATCCTGTAGGTTTTGACCTTCCGAGATACAGTCAGTAGCAATGAGAATGTCTACTTCTTCTTTAAAATCAGGATAGACCTTATCTCGCTCTTTAGAGCGTGGTGAGAAATGAGTCAACAAACTGTTCAGGTCAGTTTTGAACTTATTACCATCAGTACCACGTAAAGTCGTATCCGTTCGTTGCCCTGTAATAAGAGCTGAATGCAGCCCCAATTGCTTTGAAGCCCAATCAGACAAATTCTTGTATAGGTATTCTGCTGTATCAGCGAAAGCCGTAAAGATAATCACTTTCTTGTTATTACCATTAAACGGGTTTTGGCACTTATCAAGATAAGCCTGTTTTAGCATATCTAGCTTCGCATCTCGTACAGCGTCAATACTTTTCGAAACTCTAACAATTTCTTGAAGAAAAACTCTGTCTGCTTCAAGATCTTGAGCAAACCTCACTAGGTCTAAGTCTTGAATCCTTACTTTTGTTTTGTTGCCAATTAGGTAAGGTGCAAGCTCTGGTGATTCAAACTCAAGATCATCAATCTCTTCAATCGGTGGCGCAACAAACTCTTCTGTTAGATCACTTGTCAAAGTTGGTTTGATATTGGCGTTAAAGTTATGAATTTTTGATAGTAATCCTTCAACTTGAGCCAAAACCTTTTCTGACGTAAGAGCAAACGAGTGAATAGAACTTTCCATTCGTTTAAGTAAGTTAATACGAATAAGATGGATCAGACTCTCTTCACGATCCACTTGCTTGAATACACTCTTACCGCCCTTAACTTCTTGGTCATAGCGTCTAGCGTATTCGGCTTTCTTATCCATTCGCACGTATTTCATTGGTGAGTAAAACGCCAGTGAAAGCCTACGAATGGTCTTGTTCACTTCTTCCAATGGTGGAAACTGATCTTGTAGGTCGATTGATGATTTTAAGTTAATTGGTAAGAGTCGTGTCGGGAACTTACCAATATCTTCTGTACCATAATACTTCTCGATATGCTTACGAGAACGAGCTATTGTATAAATATCCAGTAGTTTAAAATAATCGAAGTTCATCGAGTCCAAAAGGTCTTTAGAAGTTCGTACATCTGGATCTTGTTCAGCCCAACGAGAAAAGCGTGATTGAGCTTGTCTTAACGTACTTTCGATGCTGTTAATACCGTGATCGATTAACGCTTGGTCATTCGCTTCTGTAATGAATGCGACTTGGTTTTTCATATCGTTCAAACGGTTATTTACGGGTGTAGCAGAAAGCATCAATACCTTCGTTTTAACCCCTGCTTGAATAATATCTTCTAGTAGGCGTTGGTAGCGGTTACGTCCATCTTTCTTTGGATTGTTGTTGCGGAAGTTGTGTGACTCATCGATCACAACGAGGTCATAGTTGCCCCAATTGATAGTCTCTAGATTGATATCACCTGAAAATCCGCTGTTTCGGCTCATATCAGTGTGATTCAACACATCGTAGTTGAAACGATCATTTGCTAATAAATTACGCTTATCGTTCTGAGTGTAGATAAGCCAGTTATCACGTAGCTTTTTAGGACAAAGTACAAGAACCTTGTCATTACGAAGTTCGTAGTATTTGATTACAGCTAGGGCTTCAAACGTCTTACCTAAACCAACACTATCAGCAATGATACAGCCGTTAAAATGCTCTAGCTTGTCGATTGCACCAAGTACACCATCACGTTGAAACTTATACAGTTTGTTCCAAACGATTGTGTCTTTAAAACCCGTTTTGGTTTTTAAGATACTCTCTTCTTGTAGATCGCCTACAAAGTCTTTAAAAATATTATATAACGTGATGAAGTAGATGAACTGAGGTGTATTATCTGCGGTAAGCTTTGAAAGTTCAGATTTTAATTGCTCTTTAGCATCAACTACTTGTCCTTTGCTTCTCCATACACGGTTAAAGAATCCAAGTAGCTCTTTAGCTTGATCAGAGTTAGCAAGACTTATCATATCAAAGCCATTTGTCTCAGTTAGACCAATGCCTTGCCCATTGAACTGAGCACCATTTATCGCTATTGAGTCCGAAGCTGACGAAACGTGCGTGATGTGTTGGTGAACTGCACCTGCTTGTTGCACCAATCTAACCGAAGCTTTCTCTTCCAACCAAAGAGAAAATTCCTTCGCAATCGCTTTTTGATTTAACTGATTTCTAAACTTGTTTTCTAACTCTGAACCATTGAGTGATCCGAATGGTGATGCTACATCTACCGAATCAAAGCCTTTTGCTTGCGAGAAGAGAATTCGAGCTGAATCGACTTTGCTCAAAGACTCTTTCAAATGGTCAAAAGCATAGATAGAGAAAAGCCCTGTCAATACAGAGAGCTTATCATTCATTTGAATCGTATCAGATAGCGTATCAGAAACTTTCGTTGTTACATTATCAATGAGCATAGTGATTAGATTTTCTCCGTGACTAAACCAGCAGCTTTCAGGCGGGTTGTTAGATTTCTCATCTTACTAAACTCTGTTCCATAGCTTGGTTTCAGACCTAGCTCTTCACAAAATTCTCTCGCTGTAATGTTGCTCAATTCATCGGCATACTTAATTGACTGCAAATGTAATTCAGCCATGAAGCCATTCCTTGGAGCTGAGGAAAGTGCTTGCTTGATTTTTTCTCTAATCACTTTGTCCATAATTTAATCAACCACATTCATATTATTTACGAGAGATTCTAGCAAAATTAGCTAAAATAGCTAATTGAAGATAGGGATCTTATGATCTTATTGTATTGAATAACTATGCGTACTAGCAGGAAGCTATAATCTGGTGTAGACAGCTAATAAAGGGGCATTTTTGAGTTGGAAAATGCCACGGGTAAAAATTCATCCGGTGAAGGTTTTGGACAGAAATGCGTTAGCAATTTTTCGTTTTAAGTAACTTATGGATTACTTCGTGCATAGAAAAGTCACCTAGCTAGCGCCACACCACTAATTATGAAAACATAACGAACTCACCAAAATTGAATCTAGCACTTGGATAACTAGGCTCAATGATTATTGAACGGGTGTAACAGCACAAAGCTACTTGGTAAGAATACTTCTAATGAAGGTCACACTGTTAGTAATTGAAAAGCACTAATGCCATGTTCCGTGTGTTAAGCTGATAATTCTACAGTTTATAGATGCTTACTTATAGAATGGGGATGATATGTTATTTAAAGCATTTAAGAATGCCAGACAACAAGTAATGTTAGACAAGTTAGAAGCAAGATGTGTCGAACTTGGTGTTATCAGATTTTCTTTGATTTTGGGTTGCCCTTGGTTTGAGGAGTCTTATCTTCCAAGTCGTTTCAATTTAATTAGAGACGATTTAGGATATGTAGTAGGAATCAATCCTAAGCCTATTAATGATAGAGATTATACTGATATTACTCATAGTGTTGTTACCTTTAACAATGAGCATGAAATATCACATCAAACGCACAAAGGTTGGGTGATTAGTAAGATATAATTACAACGTTCTTATTTATAAAAGTATATCAACAGGATAGAACTAAGTAGTTTATGAAACTACTTAGAGATAATTAAGATCCTGTAAATGATTCTACTTATTGTTTTCAGGGTGGGTTTTAATGGCTTTTATCATTACATACAAAGCAGCGCCGATAGCATATATAGGCCAAAATATACTAACTCCGAGAGCCTTTAAGACTCCATAACGTAATTGCGATAAAAGTATAATAACTGCCACGACCATATAAATATATATCACTATAAGCTTCCAGTGTAATTAATTAAAAAAGACCAAATAATTTCTTTTTCTTGGACTTTATATGCTTAACAAGCTTACTCGCTTCACTATCTCCTTTCTTCATTGCTTTTTCTGCATAATAAAGCGCTAGGTCATGGTTTTTTTCTGTACCAAAACCATTAAAATACATTAGTGCAGTTGTGTACAATGCATCAGGATAATTATTATCTGCTGCTAATTTTGAATAATGCAATGCCATTGCTTCATTTTTAGGAGTTCCCTTACCATCAAGTAAAAGTGCAGAATACCTAAATTGTGACTTCGCATCCCCTGACTTAGCAGCTCCTTCTAAGAAATGAGCTGATTTATTGAAGTCTTGTTTCACATTGAAAGGTGAAGTTACAAATCCTCCATATAAATGCCCTAGAAACGACTGTGCTAGTATATTTCCAGAATTTGCACTTTTTGTTAACCATTTTAAGGCATTGGTGGCATCCCCTCTATTTCCGTATTCGTATCCAGTCTCATACATACCAGCATCAATCCCATTTTTTGCAGATTGTTCATGCCAATAAAAAGCAGCATCTAAATCTTGTTTAGTACCAACACCCTTATAGAACATCTGGCCTAAATTGTATTGAGACTTACTGTGTCCTTGAGTAGCTGCCTGTTCGAAAAAAATAAAAGCATCATTAAATGCAGGAGGCTGCTTTTGGAAAGCCTCTACACCTTGTAAGTATATTTTTTCTAAATCCATGAAATACATCCATAAAACAATAATATTAGACGTGTCAACTAGCTTAGCCAGTATTTCCTTCATTTTGTCACTTGTCATCTTATGAGGTAAGAATATCACCTCTAACTAGGTGGCCAAATTCACCGTACCACTACAATACTGACACCAAATCAATAGACACTTTGTAGCATAAGAAAAAATAGGTCAAATAACCCAATATCGAAATGAGACACAGAGCAGATCTAGCTTAGAATGGGGCATTTTTGAGTTACCCGATTGCAGTATGTCGTCAGCGAAGGCAGCACATCATTTTTGTTTGCTTGCCTTTGTTATCAGCTGAAACTCCATACCAGTGCGTTTAGTGTTACGGGTTCTATAGCGCGTTGGATATTTATCAAAAAAGTCAGATAACTTCTTCAACCCGTAGTTTCGAGGGTCAAAATCTGGCTTCAGTCTCTTTAAGTACTTGCCTATTTCACCTAGTTTTGCCCAGCCCGATTCATCTCGATAGTTCTGCCAAGCTTGATGCATTAATCGCCATAATTCGCGTTCTGAGTCTTGATTAGAGCTTGGTTGTGCCTCCCCAAGATCAACATCAGCGTTTAAGTTCTCTATCGCTACAAAGTCATCACAAGCGTTTTTAAACGAAGTCGGAGTCATCGCTTTTCCTACACCGATGACGTGTATCTCCGACTCTCTTAATCTCGTAGCAAGACTTGTAAAGTCACTATCACTGGATATCAAAGCAAAAGCATCAAACCTTTGGCTGTACAAGAGATCCATTGCATCAATAATCATTAAAGAGTCTGTCGAGTTTTTTCCAGATGTATAGGCAAATTGCTGCTTAGCTTGAATCGCTAACTCATTCAAAGGCTGCTTCCAGTTTTTTAGTTGTTCAGCAGAAAAATCGCCATATGCACGTTTAACGATGATCTGCCCAAAACTAGAAAGCTCTTCAATAATCAGGTTTAGCTTTGAGTGTGGAGTGTTTTCTGAATCAATTAATACAGCGATTTTTCTGTTACCCATAATCCGTGCGTGACCATCCTTTATGTAGTTAGTTGCACTATCCAATTTTATTCCTTCCAAGGTTATTGTTCGCGCTCAAAAACAGTTACTAAGGTGCGACGCCCATTATCGTTAACAATAAGGTATGTGAATTTGGAAGTTGGATGCCCCCAAGCTTCTACATTGTCGGCAGTACCGTATTTTTTCGCTTTATGGGCCAAAACATTTGCAGGCAAATTTCGAATTCTCAACTCAGGATGTTTAAGTCGATTGACTAAACTCGCCCAGGGCTTTTTGGGATCTCCAGTGCTCAATCGCTCTTTATACTGTTCAACAGCGTGAGCGGTAACATAAACGGTCCCCATTGCTGGTGTTTCAACGGCATCATGCGTATTTGCATATTCCTGGCGATTTGCATCTAAGAGCACTGTTACACATGATTTTGGGTCGGCCATGAACTCACGACTTTGTGATACCTCTATTTGCACTCCAGCCATTCGGTTTTGAAGAAATGCTGCAAACTTTTGTGCATGTTTTTTCGTAGATTTACCACGGGCAAGCTTTTTGATTGCTCCCTTTGACACAACGAGTTTGTAGCCAGAACCAGAACCCGGCTCTCGACCCATTACTTTTTCTTCAAAGAGTAGGTATTGAATGGCTGATAATTCTGAAATCAAATCAGAATCTTCATGGGAAAAGTCGATTTTTACATCAAGAATTCCACTGCGTTTAGTGCCCACACGCCAGAATACTCGGCTCGTTTGGTCATCTAGTTTTTCAGAAAGAGTGGTTAGAATCATCATAGTCTTATCTCCGGTATTTAAGATCCCTTCCGGCATCGCCGTAAGGACCTCATTTAGTTAATATTCATACTTACTTTATCATGCTTTTTGAAAACGCAACCCCTCCCCTCCACTTTCACATGTGAAAGTCTAAGTAGAAATCCAGCTAGTACGCCCAACTGTCAAAATCTGTATGGGTGAGAATTTCACCGTCTTTGGCCGGACGAACATAAACACTTCCATAACCCCCTTCTGTTCCAATCGCGTAACACGCAATAGAAAATGCAATTTGAGGGTTAGGTATAGTGGCAACTATTTCTTCATTGATTGTTACGACAGAACAATGACCCGTGTACGAATCTGGCAACTCAGAAATTGCGGTTGCTGCATCGAGCGTTTCACTTCCATCCGATATCAGAATGCTCATATTTAGCTACCAAACTGTACTAAAATCCAAAGAAACTACCACCACCAGCAAGTCCTGCCGAATCGCCAACAACAGCAGCATAAATGGCAGCAGCTATTGCCGCAACGATGACAAACTTAACGATGGCAAAGCCAAAAGAGAACAGCCTCCATATTAAAAAGAACCCAATCACAGCAGCAATCCAGCGCCAATCAAAGGGTATATCACCTAAAGAACTATCAAGGGCTCTCTGAACTTCATATAGCCAGCCGTTTATCATATCCATAAGATCAATCTCCAGAGCATCATGCTCTTAGTGTACCGACATGACATTTTTTTAAGAGATGAGAACTTGCCCTTTTTTGTGCAAATTGAGGGACATGACAAAGAGCTACTTAGTAAAAGAGTGATCTGCTTTAGGATGGCAATCCTATTTGTGGTAAGTTGTGTTAAATAATCTACCACAATTCTATTTTGTGGTATCATTGATAACACAATTTACCAAAGGAGCACGACAATGGATATCTGGCACTATCCTCGTACACAGCTTGCTACGTTTATCCTTAACGGGATGGACAAAGGTCTTCTTCAACGTGTTTCAATCTTCGCTCCACGTAAGCGAGGAAAAACTCAATTCATTCAAAAAGATATCATTCCTATGGCTCGTGAACTTGGTGTCTTACCTATCTATGTAGATTTTTGGATGCAAAAAGACGACCCAGAAGGCATCTTCATTAAATCCGTCATTGATGCTTGTGAAAGGAATGAAGGATTTCTACATAAGCTTGGCAAAGCTCTCAACTTCAAAAAGTTAGGTTTTAGTGCAGCTGGTGGCAAAGTTGAAGTAGAGCGTTCTCAGGGAGAACTGAGAGCTGACTTGTTCGCTGTATTTCAACGCTTAAACGAGCTGGATATGCCTGTTTTACTGTTGCTTGACGAAGTTCAACATTTGGCTACTCGCAAAGAATTTGACTCGTTTACGGCAGCTCTACGCAGTTTTGTAGTGAACAGAGAGGATAACAACGTCAAATGCATCTTCACAGGTTCAAGTAGAGAGGGGTTAAGTCGCTTATTCAAAGACAACAAGGCTCCATTCTACAACTCCAGCCAAACCCAGATATTTGAAGAGCTGGATATGGATTTCGTTGAATTCGAGTTGGCCGCATTCAAAAATGTCACTGGTGGTGTCGAACTCGACAAACACAAAGCCCTAGAAATCTTAATCAAACAAAATCGCGCTCCCGCTCGGTTTGTTGAAATGTTAAAGAATATGGCCCTGAACATGGTTCATGACCTAGATATTGGTGTCCATCGTTATGACGTTGATCGTATCGAGTCAGAGGACCACTTTTCAAAAACATACGAACAACTGAAACCTATCGAAGTGGCGATCCTAAAGCTTGTTGCTGCCAATGAGTCAAAAGGTCTTTATACCAAAGCAGGACTAGACAAAGTAAAAGCTTTCACTGGCGACCCAGAAACAGACGTTACAAAATGGTCGGTGAAAAATGCAGTCACACGATTGAAGTCGCTTGAGCTAATTTACAGCCCAGAGCGTGGGAAGTTGGAAATTGAGAACCACGATTTTCGTGATTATATTCTTGAAAAATAAGTGCCTTTCGGCATGTTAAGACTATTAGCCCATGCTTCATGCGTGGGTTTTGTTTATGAGTTGTACTTCTATATTCTCAAACCCCATGTCTCTAACCTGATTTACCAGGATATCAAGCCTCCACACTCTCAAGTCACTGGTTCTTCCATGTCTAATTGCATACGCGATTCCTTTACCACTATCAATCCCAACCAAATGAAACTTGTTAGGATGCAGTTTAGATTCCTGCGCAATTAGTTTGGTCATTGTTCGAGTCTCCGCGAGACGGCGGAACTCACCTTCTTTTACTTGATGAAAAACGACTCCAGACATACATATCACCATTATGTTGACTACATATGCTCATTATGTCGATTTAAAGGGGGAAATCAAAGAGGTTTTATTGCTGGGGCACGATAAGTAATAAGCTGAGGTTCGAAGCAGAAACGCCATCAGCCAGGTCAGTGATGTAATTTTGCACAAACTTTAACTAATTGTCCAAAGTCTCAAACACATCCCCCAGCAATATAGCACAATTAGTTCAACTGACAATATTAGCCCCTACCAGTTGAAGCGTGTCAGTGAGGGAACCACCACTAGCATCAAGCCCTAAGCGGTCAACGGTTTCACTACTAACAAGAGCTTGTACAACATTGGCAAAGTCGCGTGAGCTTAATTGTTCAATACTAAGCTTTGTCTTACAGCTACTTTCCACTGCGGCCTTGTATTGAATGGTGTATTTCGCGTTAACTGGGGCCATAGAGTGCATCGCCATTAGATACGCATCAACTTCTGTTTTAGGGAAAACATCCGCTTGAGCTGAAAATGCAGTTAACGTCGCTAGCAGTAGTCCAATTTTCTTCATCATTCTTGTTCCTGTTACATTGTTCAAAGTGGCATTATTTACTCGACTGATTTTCAAGCTAAATATTACATTCAGTCAAGCACTTATCACTTTTCGAACATGGGTAGTAATTCCTGAACGCTTTTTTCACAAGCGGCTTGTCTACGGCCACTTTCGTAAAAGTAAGCCCATAGACTTTGTGGCATCCCCTCAAGAAACTCGATAGGAAAAGGATTAGGTGTTTTAGCCCAATAGTTTTGCTTCTGGTCAGAATAACCTTGTCGTTGCGCATCTTGCTGAAATAACGTGTACAACGCTTTTAGTTCATCATCATTATAGAAACAATGATAATTACCACCAACTAGTTGGTTAGTCCCTAGTTCTATCCATAGAGGATACCGGGAAGAACTACCGAAACAAATTAACTGATACTGTGGCTTCGATTGTCTTACCTCATCTTCACAAAGCTCTACTTTGCTGGTGGTAAATGTGTCTTTCCCTATTAAAAATGGATTGTATTGATACTGACTAGCCATTTTATCTCCTTGATATTCATATTCGCGCTGGGTTTGCCCGGTTCCGGCATCCACCTCGGCCAATAACTCGCCATCGAGGCCGTAAACATAGAGCACATCTACGCCACCAGCTGGCTTAACCCGCCTTATGTTCCAGCGAAGAACCTCATCACTTCCGCTGGGTAATGGAATAGGTGCCCACCCTTGTCGAAGAACAAGAACCAAATAGAAGCTGCCACACAGAGTACCCCCGCAAGAATCATTTCTATTGATGTTCTCGAATAAATAGTAAGCCTGCTCCTATTATCGAATTTAATCACCCTGTGTTTAAATAAAGCCACACACCCAACATATATACATCTTATCCCTGTAGGAAACGCAATAAACACAACGCCAACCGTCATAAATGTATATAAAAACATATCTACCCAGTTATTGATTTCCATAAGCTGTCCCCAAAGCCGCGCTAATAAATCGCCATCTAGGCCATAAAGATAGAGCACATCCACGCCACCAGCGTCACCCGCCTTATGTTCCAGCGAAGAACCTCATCACTTCCGCTGGGTAATGGAATAGGTGCCCACCTTTGTCGAAGAACAAGAACCAAATAGAGAACGCGATTGCAAAAACTCCCACACCTACAATCTCAAAAACATTCTTGCCAAGACGATAAATGTCTGTCCCTTTGTCATACTTGATTTTTTTATGCTTTATCACACCTGCGATACCCACATAAGTAAAATTTATTCCCAACGGAATAAGAACCACAATTACCCCTATGAAGTAGGCTGTATATAGGTAAAAATCTACCCAATTATTGATTTCCAAAAGCTGCTCCTCTTACCGCCCACCTCGCTTAGCGAAATACCCTAGCTTTTTCAGGCCAGGCAGATATTTTCTTTTAAACATCAGCGCTCCTGGAACAATGGATAATGCGTAGCAGACAAAAAAGTAGACGAAGTATATGTCGTCGGCTTTAACCATGTTACGAAATTCGCTTGTGAAATCTGCGCTCCAAAACAATGGCGATACAAGAAGTGCAGCAAAAAATAAGTATGCCGACCCTCCTCCTATCACCCTAACTACCTTTGCAGATCTTCCTGTCATAGAAAGGATACCGGCATAAGCAATAAATCCAGCGACAAACACCAGCGAGTACGTCAAAAAAAAGCGCGGTATTAAGCCAGATCATTTCCTGGCACCATTCTTTTTCTGTCTGATGAATTGGAATAGAGCTTGGATTCCACCAACTCCGCCCATGACAGCCCCTATAATAAAAAACGCCCAAAAAACCATTTCGTACTTAGATTCGTTCTCATATAGCTCAAATATCTGCGCAAGCCATTGCGCGATAAATCCTCCAATTGACCCAATCCCCACTCCTATAAGAAAGATGGGAACAACAAATATCAAAATGAATGTTGTAATGCTTCTATTTTTCATAGCTGAAACCCTTATGGTAGATTGGCAATCACATTACTTGCTACGTTCCCGGATGTAACACCCAGCGCGACCCATTAGGCCATAAAGATAGAGCACATCTACACCACCAGCAGGCTTAACCCGCTGGTGGGCCAGTCAGCTAAAGAGAAATCCGACACCAACACTTACCAATATCAAACTGCCGTTGGAACAATGCCAGAGCCTGAACCACACCATCAACTGCCTAAAAAAAATGTCATTACTTCCATTGGATAGAGAAATAAATTTCCGCCTTTAGCAAAAAACAAATACCAAACAGAAAAAATAGCGGAACCCCCCCCAGCAATACATACTTCAAGTACGTTTCTTGCAAAGAAATACTTGTAGTGCTTTCTTTCATATTTAGGTAGTCTCATTTTTATTAGGTTCTTCAATGTTAACCAAAGAAAAATAGCCCCTACAGGTAGGATAATCACCACCACCCCAAAAAAATAAATTGTGTATATAATAAAATCGAACCAACTATTGATTTCCATAAACAGTCCCCAAAGCCGCGCCAATAACTCGCCATCTAGGCCATAAAGATAGAGCACATCCACGCCACCAGCAGGCTTAACCCCGCTGGTGGGCCAGTCAGCCAAAGAAAAATCCGACACCAACACTTCCCAATAAAAGAAGAGAAAAAACAAACTGAAACAAGGTTATCTTGTTCCGGAGATAGTTATTTACAAGCAAAGGAATTGGTGTCACAACCAAAATAAACACGCCTGCTTTAGCTATCAGGGACATTATATCCCCAACTCCATTGTTAACCTCGTTAACATAGAGCAATGCACCAATAGCAAAGACAACAATCAAAGCTATCAGGCTATATGCACCAAATATCACAATCTTCTGAAAAAACTTTTCACTATTCACCTGAACACCCACATTTATCTTTTGATCCAAACGATGCCGCAATCCCACCAGTGACACCACCCGCTACAACACTTCCTGTTATTGCCCTGCCATCAGCATTGAAGACCTCTTGTGTTTTTTTGTGCTTATACAGGAACAATGTGTACCATCTGCGCTCTGTCACAGTAATGTATTTACTTGGGAACAAGGATTTACCTAAGACTTGTCCGGCCTTACCAGATAGCGCAGCTATTCCGCCAGCCATCCCCATACTTGAGTAGCTAAACTCATCTCCAACGAAATATTGCTCTGCAACATTACCCGCTAAAGCAATTAAGGCTCCGTCGATTACAGATGCTCCAGAGCTAATCGCACCAGCACCAGCACCTATAGCGATAGAAGCTAGATATTCAGCTCCTGAAATACTTCCACATTTATATTTTTCCCAGTAACTAAAAGCAGAAACCCCTCCACCAGCAATAAATCCCGCTAACTGTGGAACAAACTGCCCGGTGGGATCACTCCATACCAAAGGATTTCCACGCACATACCCATAGGTATCCATTCCATCGAACAAGCCAAGGCGGTCTGATTGCAGGTAACGCCCCAGAGACGGGTCATAGTACCGATGCCAGTTGTAGTGAAGCCCAGTCTCTGCGTCGTAATACTGGCCGGGGAAACGTAAGTTGAATTTGATTTGTTCTGTCGTGACAGTCGCTTTGCCGAACGGAGAGTAACTGGCTTTCCATACCGTGGCCCCTGTTTCATCGGTCAATGCTTGCGGCGTACCCAAATGATCGTTATGGACGTGATAAACAGTGCCATCCACCAGGTAAGCCACCAGCTGGCCGTCAAGCCAAACATATTCGCGCTGGGTTTGCCCGGTTCCGGCATCCACCTCAGCCAATAACTCGCCATCGAGGCCGTAAACATAAAGCACATCCACACCACCAGCGTAACCTGCCTTATGTTCCAGCGAAGAACCTCATCACTTCCGGAAGGTAATGTAAGAGGTGGCCACCTTTATCGAAGAACAGAAACCAAATAGAAGCTCCAATACAGAAAATACCTAAAAGAACTAGCTCTATAGATGTGTTTGCATACACTGACACATTGCTATCTTTTTTGAATTTCACAATCTTGTATTTAAATAGTGCAACAAGACCTACATAAAGGCATCTTATCCCTAATGGAATTGCTATAAGCAACCCACCTAAAGTCATGAATGTGTACAAAACAAAGTCAAGCCAATTATTGATTTCCAATTGTTGTTCCCCCAGCAGAACCTATAGCCGAACCATACGATTCGTAGTTAAAACTAACCCTTTTTTTCAAATCCACCCCGATTATGTCTCGTGGTCTCAAAATATTTTTGCCTAATATTCCCCCTCCAAAACCAACTGCTCCACCAAACGAGCCAAGAATTGCACTTCTTCCTACCTGATATAAATCAAGGCTCTTTTGATACCTTTGATCACAACCAGAAGACTTTTCAGTTAACTGAATATACATATTGCCAATAGCGCCTGATGATGCACCAAAAAATACAGCTCTCCTTAGAGTGCTTCCAAACCCTCCAAGTGTCCCCGTAGCACCAGCCACAAGAAGTCGCCCCGCATCAAACGAACCAGTTTGATATTGTCTGTATCCTTCAAAGCCTATGTTAACCATTGCCCCAATAATTTGCGGAACCCATAAACCAGTAGGATCGGTGTAAATAGCAGGATTATTCAATGCATAGGCATAGGTGTTAATCCCACCAGCCAGCCCTATTGGGTCACTGGTGATATACATCCCTGTATTCGGGTCATAGTAGCGATGCCAGTTGTAGTGAAGCCCAGTCTCAGCGTCGTAATATTGGCCGGGGAAACGTAAGTTGAACTTGATTTGTTCTGTCGTGACAGTCGCTTTGCCGAACGGAGAGTAACTGGCTTTCCATACCGTGGCTCCGGTCTCATCGGTCAATGCTTGCGGCGTACCCAAATGATCGTTATGGACGTGGTAGACGGTGCCATCGACTAGGTAAGCCACCAGCTGGCCGTCAAGCCAAACATATTCGCGCTGGGTTTGCCCGGTTCCGGCATCCACCTCAGCCAATAACTCGCCATCGAGGCCGTAAACATAAAGCACATCCACGCCACCAGCTGACTTCCTCACTCGTTGATGAGCACTGTTATAGTGATAGATTGATGTTTCGCCATTGACCGTAGCCTCAGTCAATCTATTGAAAGCATCATAGACAAAGACATCCGTTCCTCGGCCAATCGTGTTTCCGTTTGCATCATAGCTGTAGGTGATCGAGCCAATACTTGTTTTGGTTAGGCGATTGCTATTGAACACAATGCTGTACGAATCTTTCACGCCGTCGCGGTAGATAGCCGTCCGGTTGCCGTTGTAGTTGTAGGTGTACTCTCGGGTCCCGTAACCACCAGTAGCCTCAATCAAGCGGCTCAGCTTGTCGTAATTGAAAGTTTGGCTATAGCTACTATCCATTAAGTCTGTAATTGAATCGACATTGCTATTGGCCGTATAGAGATAACTGCGGTGCATTGCACCAGCAACCTGTACAGACTCCAATTGATAGTTCATGTCGTAATGGCGCTCTTCCCAAAGCCCATTTCCATGAGTCAGATCAGTTACAGGCCCAAAAGGTTTCCGTACCAAGTCAGAGACTAATGTTCTGCTGTTAACACCATTCTTCAATGTAACGCCAATGACCTCACCAGCTACATTTCGCTGATATACCGCTTTGCGGCCACTCGGGTACTCGATACTCACCAACTGCCCTGCACCATCATAGGTGTAATTGGTTAACAAGGTGCGGCCATCCACAATTAGTTCTTGGCTGGCTATCTCACCACTGGCTGTGTAACTGTATTTTGATACGCCAGAAGCGTCTGTAATGGAAGTAAGCTGCCCTACCCCATACAGCGCTTCTGGCTCATCGTAGCGGAATGTCACACTAGCATTAGGTTGACCATCCACAGTGATTGAAGAAAGGCGATTAAGCGCGTCGTAGTGATAAGTGAAAACCTGACCTTTGGCATCTGTTTTACCGATCAGGTTTCCAGCCTTGTCATAAGTGTAATGAGCCGTGCCTGTGTCTGGGCTTTGTACTGAGAGAACATCGCCATATCCGTTGTATGAATAGTAAGTTCTCCGCCCTCTTGGATCAGTGACTCTCGTTACTAAGGCATTATCGTTATACTGCATTGCAGTGGCGCGGTTAACAGGGTCAATTGATTGGAGCAGGTTGCTAAAACCATCATAGCGGTAGGCATAAGCATTTCCAGAAGGATCAACTTTGCCAGTCAGGTTGGCTGTCTTGTCATAGGAATAGGTATAAACATTGCCCGTTCCATTTGTTGTTGACGAAAGCCAACCATTCAAAGTGTAACTATGCAGTTGCTTCCAGTGAGCAATACCACTGTTATCTTTCAGCTCAACTTGCTCAATATTTCCTAGTAAATCTCGATTAATGCTTTGTCTATTTCCATTTGCATCAATCACGGCCATAAGCTGCTGAGCTGCATCGTACTCATAAGTGAAAGTGCTGTTGGTTGGTAAGGTGATAGATACCAAGAGTCCTGATTCATCGTAAGAGTACAATGTAGTTCCGTCTGGACCAGTAGAAGAAATCAATTGACCTAACGTGTTGTAGTTAAGCGAGTAGCTTACTCCATTGGCATCTGTGACGCTCTGAGCCCTTCCATGAGCATCGTAATTGTCAAATGACACTACGTGCCCAAGAGAGTTGATAACTCGGCTTAGGTTGGCTTGAGCGTCGTATTCAAAGCGCGTTACATCATCAACATCCACCCGAGGACCATCCACTGATTTCAGTTGTCCAGGAACACCGAGAGAGTCTGGATAATATTCAAATGTCCACTGCCTGACATCTGAGTTGGTTCGGTCAATCAATTTAAGCGTTAACAGCCGCTGGTGGTCGTCATAGGTAAATTCTTGGACCAAGTATGACGATGTAATTTTGGTTGGTTTTGGGAACTCTGAATGCCATTGTGTTGTGATCGTATCACCAGTCGAGCTTGTCCTCGAAATTTCAAGTCCTCTTTGGTCATATTGGTAAGAGAATGATTGGCCTTCTTCATTGATAATAGACTTCAACTCACCGTTGGCATCGTAGCCAAACGACTTCGTACCACCAGCAAAACCAGTACATGCAGCACCCTGTATACTGTCAGGCTTTAGTTTTCCGTTATAACGACTAAACAGATAATGTTGTTCGTGACCTAGAGCATTCGTTACCGTAACCGAGCCATCAGGGTTGTATGTAACACTTGTCCTATCAACACCACTGCTATGTTCGCTAAGAACAGCGCGACCCGAAGGATCATAAGACCACGTAGCAAATCTGCTTCCCTTTTCATCCGTAAGGCCAGTCAAAAGG
The DNA here is from genome assembly GCF_000972265.1 of Vibrio sp. ECSMB14106. Taxonomy (NCBI): domain Bacteria; kingdom Pseudomonadati; phylum Pseudomonadota; class Gammaproteobacteria; order Vibrionales; family Vibrionaceae; genus Vibrio; species Vibrio sp. ECSMB14106. Next base: position 18,530 of record NZ_LAUM01000016.1, read on the forward strand.
CTTGGGTTTAAACTGTCTTCATAGTGGTAACGTCGCTGATTGGCATCCGGTTTATGCACTGCAACTAACAATTCATTCGAATAATCGTAAGAGAAGATTTGTCCAGCAGGGTCGATCATCTTTATGATCTTCCCTTGATCATAACTAAACCTTAAAGTCCGGCCAAAACTGTCAGAAACAGAGTCTAACTTACCGTTGGTATAATTCAGATCCAGCTCATTTCCCGATGGATGAACAATACGTATCAACTGACCATTACTATCATATAGTTCGACAACACCATCAGCTCTCTGATATCTCCAACCAGAATCTTTGTATAACCGATCATCACTTTTCCATGTTGTCATCCAAACCGCATTTGTCCGGTAGAATGCTAACTCTTTCCCATCTGGCCGATGCAAGACAACCATATTCTCTCCGTGACTTTCTTTGTCAAAAATCACTTTGTTTGAATAGTTGTGGCTCCATCCAATACCAACATCGCTTTGTTTACCACTCAACGCTAACTGGCTGTTGTAATGTCTTGTGAATACAAGAGGCTCCATACCAGCGCTTACATAATCGGTTTCTTGCTGATATTTATTACCAGTAGCTAGGTTGATAGGGTTTCCAACGCACAATTCTGTCTCTGGTTTACCAAGATCTCTATTGAGAAGTGGAGAATCAGTCATCTCCCCAGGAATTATGAATTTTGTCAGTGTAGTTCCAGAGAGAGCTCCAAAGTAACAAGTGTCAGGGTCATAACTACCTGGAGCATCACTACGATGCATACACAGCCATGAGATTAGTCTTCCATCACTATACGTTTCACTCGGGTATAGCTTTTCACTCACATAGCTGTGTGTGCTTGCGAGCTCGTTAATTCTATAGTCCCTTAAAAATTCATGCGCTTGCTCTGGGAGATCAAATCTCATTGCATCAATTTCTGAACTACCACTGGCATTGATACGCCACTGAGCAGAAACAGCACTAGGAACTATAAGTGCTAACAAACAAGCTCTTGCAATTAAGTTAGTATGAAAATGATCCACTGGTTTCTAAAGTCCATTAATTACCTTCTACACGGACTCTATTATCAACTTAATCAAAGAGATTAACTTCATGCTTAACTGCCCTATACGGGCGCATACAGACATGAAACAATGGCTAATATGGAAGCGGGTTTTAATTGAATCGCTCGACTTTGTTTTACTGCTCATAGCAGTGAAACGAAGTTGAGTGATCAGCGAAGCCGCATCAGCGGTGAACGCTACTGATCATATATAGATCCATAGGATCATAAGATCATGCAGCGTGTTAGGTAGCTTAATATCAGGAAATTTCCTAACTTTAAGCTTTGTTTCTGTAAGCTAAAGCTTAATATTAGGAAATTGAAGCTTAATATTAGGAAGTTCATCTCTATCACATAGCTTAATATTAGGAAACACACCTATATCTAAGCTTAAAATGAGGAAACGCCTTAATCCGTATATATAGCTTAATTTTAGGAAAAAGGCGTTAAGCAATAGCTTAATTTAAGGAATTGGATTACTTGGAGGACTTACCAGTACGAAGTTCGGAGAGCTCTGATGCCATGCCACCACCAAATGGGCCATGACTGGTTTGTTGGGCCAAGCGCTTCGATTCCTCAGATAGAAGGGAGTCATCTCTGTGTATCAATCCTGGCTCTTCTGAAAGACGCGATAACCGTCTTTTAACTGGTTTATCTGCTCCTGGCTTTTTCTCATTATCACTATCACCGTCTAATTGATCATTTCTAAGTTGGATAACGACTTCTTGATCAACGTGCAATAGTGAATTGTTACTCCAGTGCAGCCTTATCGGTTTTCTCCACTGCTGGTCAAAAGGCACATAGTTAGCTTTGATATGACGCAAACGAGTCTCTTGTACCGTTCCATCTTTCTTGTCTATCAACTGATCTAAATACAGATGAAGTTTTGACTTTGAGAGAGTGGAAGATAAACCAGAGCCAGAGACGCTGTTGATTATCTCCTTTCCTCTGCTCACATCTTTTGTCGGATGGTGAACAACAAGAACCGCGACATTCGCTTCATTGGCAAGCCTCTCCAAAGCAATTCTGATGTAATAGTCATCATCTACTACGTCAGCTGAGCCAATTGCATCACGCAATGTATCTATAACTACCAAGTCGTACCCTTTGGCCGTGGCAATAAGTTTTTCCAGTGCACTGGATGCTTCTTCCCACTCTTTAGTATGTTTAGATGAGCCTGAACTACAAATTGGATCAGAATGCTTGTATATCCCAATGCTCGATTTTAATCGGTCTTTGATGCTGGTGGAGAACTCAGTCAAATGTGCTTTGATACGCGGAAGTGTTCCGGGCAAGGAATCTTCGATCGGCCATATCAAAGTTCTAAGCACTTTGTTTTCCTCATCCCGTACACCAATTAATGGGTACTCTGGCAAAGCCATCTCATAAGCTATTGATAAAGACAAATAGCTCTTACCAGAATCAGGTGGAGCGATCAGAAATCCGACACTGCCTCGAAACAAACCTTTCAAAATCTGTTCTTTGTTGGAATTGGCTAAACTTTCATTAATGTCTTCTTCGCTTAGAGCGATAACATCCTCATTGTGGAGTGTTGTTGTCATGTCGTTACCTCTTCTTTCTCTTCATCGCCCAGGTACAACAGCATAATATCTTGCTTACCATCGTCACGTACTTTCTCTTGGAGTAGCAATCGGAAATCTCGCAATAACACATCCTTTTTCAAAATGACTTCGGCCATAGTGTTATTGATATGGCGACTCAGATGCTGTTTAGACACTCTAACCTTGTTGGCATAGTAATCTTTAATAAGGTGACTCAGATACTTACCATGTACATATTCACGCTTATGAGCATCAATATATTTACAGAAGTCAGTAACAGCATGTTTGCCCGTTAGCTGCGGGTAGACTTTTAAAAAACGTTTCCGGCTAATAGCTCCCTCTTGTCGCAAAGACGCAGTGAAAGTCTTATGCACTCCAACTATGAAGTGAGTGATCGTATCTGCCCTGATAGATCCTTTATTTTTAATCCCATCCAGAACCAGCAATGGAATGTAGTTGCTGTCCACCAGCTTCATTCGCGTGTGGTAGTGAGGTAGCGTTTCACCATCCTTCTCGTAATCCAAGACCAGTAACATTTGTGATAGCCTTTGAAGTCTTGTCATTACTGTGTTCTTGTTGGCCTTTTGATTTTTCAGGTTCAAGAACTCAAACAGTGTTGTGAAGTCACAAAGGAAGTAGTCGTATACCCCACTAAACATTTTTGTATCGAGAAGGTTGTGGTATTGGTGTGACAACTTATCCAGTTCGACATTAATCTGCGCGAGCTCAATAGCCTGGCGAAGCGTTAAGCCAGATAGGTCTACGTACATCCCCCCTACACTAACGATCCCTTCCAGTAGATGTCTGTCATCGGCCAAGCAGACAGCACTGTATACGTCGATTCTAACGGCATCGAATTCACGTTTATTAGTCCCCTTCTTCCAGTATGGCTTTGACAAGCTGGTGGATAGAAGAGGCTTTTGTGCCAGTAGCTGTTGCTCAAGTTCAGCCTTGTTACCACTGATCCTTGTAATTAAGTCTCGCGGAATTCTACCTGGCAAAAAGATGCAATCCATTAACGTAGTAGTCGATGGCCTGCTGCCAAATGCCTCGTTGACTATCTCAGCAGGGAAATACCCTTCTAAATTGTCTGTGTTACTACTCATTTTTTAATACCGTAATGTTTTTTTGAAGCATACCACATACCTTAAAAAGAGGAAAACAAGCCAAATAGATGTGATTTATACCTTAAAAAAGGACAATAGAACGCTTTACATTTCACGTTATAGCTTAATTTTAGGAAATGTTCGACCATACCTTAATTTTAGGAAAAGCCAGATCACGCTCTTAGGCATTGCTACATAAGACTTTCACATGTGAAAGTGGGCTAAGCGTGTTTCTGGGTCACGGTTGCATTTTTTAATTCCATGATATTATGGAAGTGTAAGTTGAATTGAATGAGGGCTTGACGGTGATGCCGAGATAGCTTTCCAGAGTCAATTAAGGAGACGAAAAATGAGACACATACTTAACCTAGTTGCTTTAGCAGTGATTCTTCTTGGCGTTGCTATGATTGAAACTAACGATAATCAATGGGGTTTGGCTGTAATCAGCGTAGCGGTTGTTTTCTGGTTGATGCCTCTGCTTAGGCTTGTTCATAAAAATGCAGTAGTAATGGTCGTCTTTTGGTCTGGCGTAGCTTACTTTTCATGGCAGGTTGCCGTAGTTGCTCTTTTGGCGTTTGTTGTTTTTTCGGCCACAGCTTCAATCAAGCGCGTTCCAAATACTCCTGCTATTAAAAAGCAACGGTTTATAGTTAATCCTTCTTCTGGTCTGGTGATGAAGAACAAACACTTTGATATCGCTGGCAATGGATTTGCCATTCTCTAGGAGCCATCCTTGCCTCCTAGAGCCCTTAGCAATCTACTTCCACTGAGCCGAGATTGGCAATCTCAATTCTCGTATGACTTTTCCCGTTTGCACTAACAGCTGATATGAGTATATGAGCTGACAATTCAGCTGACTCGTCCATAGTTAAGCCTTGCTCAATACAACTCTGAATGAACATTTCCGCAAGCTCTTTCTTTTTAGGGTCCATTCTATTTGTTCTCCGTGATAGTAATTGCCATAGTTAGATGCTGATTTTCGCTCTCTGGCGCACCTTTTTTAAAAGGAATGATATAGCCGGATTCTGGAAAACCTTCGGCTACCGTGTAAACAGTATCGCTCCCCCTCTTCTGTTGGCTTTTGGGCAAATAAAGCTAAAGCTTGCCCTTGATGCTCTTCGTTTAGTAGCCAGAAGGATTGGTTTTCATGTGTGTGTAGCTCTCCATTTGGATGACGCACAAGATATTGTTCAGAGCCATATGCGTCACGCTTCTCTCGTACTTGAACGATATAACCAACAGCATGGTCGAAATCATACTCACTACACATATGTACGACAGGCCCTTTGCTGAACCTGTCGAACATCCTGGTTATTGCACCAACGGCTTAGTCCTGCTTTATCACATTGCTCTGGCATTCTTGCTATCCCAGATTTTTTTGATGTTGCAGAGTATTGAAACGCAACTTGCTTTTAACCAAGCAAAATGTGGCACCTAAGATGGTGCTTGCGGCTAAATAAGCAACGGAGATAAGCGTGATGCGATCCCAATCTAAAGGTGAAGTAGAACCAGTAAAATGGGTTACAGCAGCAAACTCCAGAGCCAGGACTAAAATACAAAGCATGGATACAACCAGTGTGCTTGGTGTGTTTGAAGGTTTGTTCATAATGTACTCTCCAGTAATCACGAGTTTATTTAACACTTCGACCGACACAGGCCAAAGCAGGATTCATCCAAAAGCCAGCAAACGAGCTAAACAACTCAGCTTGTGTTCGCACGTACTCTAAAATTAAGTCACATGCAACCCAACGTCGCCCCGCTCTCTCCGCTGCCAGTCCGGTTTTATTGCTACCAGAAAAGAGATCAACCACCAGCTCATCTTCATTGGTTAGGAACTCAATAGCGAATGATGGAATGTCTGTAGGAAACATTGCAGGGTGTGGTGGTAAACCCAATTCCTTGGCTATCTTCCTTACTGCTGATGTATCAGCACAACGATGACCTCGTTGGATTATGTTTTTAGGGATCTTGCCTTGCGTTTTATTGGAAAAGGCATTCCCTCTTAATCGGTAAGCACCATCACCGTAAGTAGCGATACGACTATCGCCCCCTTGTTCGAGTAATTTCTTATGTTGCTCAGTGTGCTCTACCAAAACTCTTCGGTTATCAGAGCGAACTCGGTCTGGATCGTTCGTAAACCAGTAAACAGGTTCCCACGCGGAACAAAGCTGCATACGGTTAACGCAAGCCCATTGGGTTGGAGCTGGTGGCTTGGATGTGTTTATCCAGGGCCAACGGTCCATTAATGAAAGCCCTAATCGATCATTTAGAGCTAAGACCATACGTTCAAGGTAAGTTGAACGCGAAGGGCGTTTACTTTCAAAAATGTCGTTACTCACGTTGAGTACCACAGAACCCCCTGGCACCAAGTTTTCTACAATTGGTTCCAAAGACTCGGTGATAAAGTCCACCCATGCCTGTTCACTAACATTCCCATACCCGCGCTCGATTTTTAAAGGATACGGAGGGGATGTCACACAAAGGTGGATCGGTTCTCCAAGCTCTGTGAATACCTTTTTGCTATTTCCCCAAATAGCGATGCCTAGATTTGTTGAATATGCGACAAGCTTTACTTCGCCCATTGCTTCATGAAGCCCTTTTTTATTTTTGTTTGCCAGCTTCTATACGCCACGCTCACCGTCCACTTTTTGGATGATATTCATGGACTTTAATGTTTGCTGAAACCAACGAATTTTTCTTTTGATAGGGCTGTGTTGTGCCTTGGCTTTGCCGATTTCGGCTTTAGTATTGATTTCAGCCTCTGATAGCCCGGCTATACTTGCTACCTTCGCATATAGCTCGGCATTGGTCATTGGACCATCAGCTTGTGCATAAGCTTCTTCCACATGGAAAAGCTCCAGCTGCCCCTGCATGTTTGGTTTCATTTATGCTCCAGACCAATATTAATAATTCATAGAATCATTTTATAGTTCTTTAAATGAAATGGCAATATCTAAATCCTGTAGAGATGTCGGTATATCTCTTCGATGGAATTGAACTAATTGGATAATGGGAGCTCTTTAAAGTGATTCATTGTTGAGTTTATGGCGACTTAGCTAGGGTAACGTTTTGTAAAATATGAGATTCCTGCCAACTTATGCCACAGACTTTCACATGTGAAAGTGCGAGTTGGATCTTCTTTATCTATAATGAGATCCTTGCGATGTTCTGACAGAACATTTTATGTTCATTGATAAGATCTACTATATTAACTATTACTTATCGTGAACCTTTGAAAGCAACTTATTTATTGGGTAAATATTAGTGTTTAAATTAAATACACTGCACGAAGCTGTGCCTGGCGTGGATCTAGATAGCCTGCCAGACATTAAAGCAGTAATAGGCCAAGCAGAACCGCTTGAAGCAAGTATGATGACGGTAATTGCATATCGTGAAATGCATAACGCCAACATTTTGATCCTTAGCGAGCGAGAGCGATTTTTTTTGAGTATGTCTTTGATGAAATGCTTTGTGGAGAAAGGGCTTCTATCGTCAGGTGATATGATGAAGTACCGACTTTCACATGTGAAAGTCGGCTGAGGATTTAGTGGATTTGTGTCGGTTGCTGGCACATTGGACAAACGTTACCGCGATAGTTAGGCAATACCAACACTCTACTTGCCACGTTAACTAAGATTTTGTAGAGCAACATTCTCGCCGTTACCAAACCAACTGCAAAACACCCACCGTAACCAACAACTCTATTTTGAGCAGCTTTTAAGTACTCTTGCCCTATGAGTTCTTCTGCTTTCTCGTAGTTTGTAAGTTCGGCCATAGTTGTTAGATAGACACCTCTAATCTCTTGGGCAAGGAATGCCGCAACACAAAAGATAATGATGGTACACAGTATTCTTACATGGGTTAAGCGGGATATCCCCGCTTTAAACTCATAGTAGATATTGAATACAAGGGAGAACATAAGAGCAAAAAGTAGTGGCTCTGGAAGCGTCAGCTGGTGGAGGTATATCCGGATCAGGCTGATATAGACAAAAATACCAAATACATTCAAAGCCAATGTGCTTACATCCCTACCCAGTTGGTTGTTAATGGATAGTTTCACTTTTTACGTCTCCATTCCCAAGGTGGCATTCTTTCTGCTTCCGGCAATGCCCATAAGCCTACCCCATTCTGTTTTGCCTCTTGCTCGTAAGAGAACAGTTCAGTGCTTTTTGCATACCGCCTGTATACCCATGCGTTACCCGTTTTTACCAGTTGTCCGTTTACCCACAAATCATCGACGTAGATATGACCAACAATGCGGCCATAACGATCAACGTCGGTTTGTTCTACACGAACGACTTTCCCACCCACTATAGAAAGAAGGGCTTGTTTTGCTTTCTTTCCCCAGGGTTGTTTCGACTCGGGTGTGTCGATTTCTGCAAGTCTAATACGGTGTTCTTTTTTACCATCGGTACACTGAAAGGTGCCAGTGCATGAGGCATCTGTGAGGACTTTTATAGTGTCACCATCGCTGACTCGTACCACCTTCCCATAAAAGGTTTCAGCCATAATTGGTGCATTAAAAACGAAGTAGAGAAGGGTGGTAGTTAGAATTTTTTTAAGCATGATTAATTCCTTACTGTTGTCCTGATAGAGCATTCCACATTTGTTTGTGTAATGCCGAAATAGCGGTATAGGCCCCTTTCATTTCTGGTCGCTCCAGTTCCTTCAAGAACCAAAGAGACCCTAAGAGAATCGCTAAACATCCACCAGCCAGCATTAGATCATTGAACGTCATGAATAGGCTGTACCCAGACAAGCAGACATTGCACAGCATCCAAATTTTAGTGAAGAGCAATCCAGTTGAGTGATAGGTTACAAGCAAGTACGAAATGAAAGATGCGCATACTAGAACTAAAATTGGACCTCCCAACCACGTCGTCCATGTTTGAGTACCAAGAGGCGAGGGTAGTTCTAGTAACCATACTCCAGCACTCCAAATTACAGCTGATGCCATCATGTAGGCTGCTGCCATTTTTATCATCATTTGTGGTTTCATTTTCACTCCTTACCTATTCCACTTTCACATGTGAAAGTTGTTTTTAGGTTGTTTTTTCATTTAATTCCGATCCATAGCTGTGACGGATACTGTCATCGTTGAACCAGAAGCCCTTTTTGGATGGGGACTTAGTAGTCTCCAATCAAAAAGGCCCCAATTGCTGGGGCCGCTTTCACATGTGAAAGTCAATTTGTGCTGATAGAGATAAATACTGACTTTGTGCCATTTACATCTTTCAGCCATGACATTGCACCATAATCTCCATCGACCATCGCGCTGTACCGTTCCCGCACACCTAGACCACACAAGAGGTCATCAATCGCTGTTGTTGGGTCACAGGATGGACGATATGTTTCTTGCCAATGGATATCTCCAGATTCGATGTATGCCTCTTTGATATGGAAGTACTCGCCATTCCAAGTTGTATATAACTTGTCGTCATTTCCAGAAAACAAACGTGGATATATAGCACCGTTTGAATTGAGCTCTGTGACGTTACTTGCTATGGATTGTTCTAATGTGGCAAACATTAGCTTCTCTGTTCTGATGGTATTGCCAACAACATTGTCGCGTTGACGCCACACAGCATGAACATCTCCATTGGTACTGGTTAAGCTAGCTTGCCCTGCATCGGCACTTATATTGGGAATGCCTGAGATAGGAGAGTAACCATTGTTGTCACTACGCCATGTTACGCCGATTAGGTCAGAAGAACCCGACCCTCGGCTTTCAGACCATAGCGCATAGCTAGTAAGGTTAGTGTTGATAGATGCTAAACCACTCTTGACTCCATCATCATCAATAACGCTGCGTTCCACTACAGGCGTATTGAATGGACCAAGTTTGACGGTATGTTTGGCTAGGACATCATTTTCATCATCAGCGCCCTTTTCGATACTTAGGATTTCAAGTACGCCAGGAGAAGTTTCTACTGAATGTATCGAGATAGCACTTTTAACTTCACCGTCACTGTTTGTTTTTATATTTCTCGAAAGTTCTGTCGTTGCAATGATATTGGCTTTTGTGCCGTCGTTGCTTAACCAGGCTATTGCCAATGCATTTGTATCGGAGCCAAAAATCGGAGTTTGCCAGATAACGATGCTTTGTCCTGACGGGTCAGTGAAGAGAGTGTTGTCGGTGATTTTTACTCGACTTTCCTCATTCGTAGCTGCCGCGTCAGTCATAAGTACATGATCAACTTCTAATGGTGGGGACCATTCTTGTGTTGTTGCGTCGTAATAGGAAACGTTCAGTTTCTGGTTGTTACTATTGTCTCTCTGTACCCATGTAATATAGGCATTACCATGATTTGAAAGGCTCATTTGAACAGAGCTCTTGTAGTGGTTTTCATCGACAATGAATGGTTGCCAGTCTGATCTTAGTATTTCACCAATATCGGCACTTATCTTGACTTTGTTAGGTACATTGCCATTCGCATAGTCTTCGATAGGGGCTACAGAAGCATATAGCTCATCCGGTTTGTCATTGTTGGCTTCTTCGACCCAGGCACTGTATAGAACAGCCGAACCATTTTCGTTTTGTAGCTGGATGACAGGAAGTGTTGCATCTCTTGTTGGAGAGCTCAGTAACACTTCTTTTTGCCATTCTCGCTTAGCGACCGTTGTTGTTTCTGTTGAGTTGTCTTGGTTATTGCTTTCACTACCATTGCCATTGGAAGTAGTTCCAGTGCCTCCACTGGAACCACCACATCCTGCCAACACTGATAGTAGAGCAGCTGCTAAAGCTGTTCTTCTTAACATCAATTACATCCTCTGTTGTTAGTTGTTTTCGGATTCAATCATCATTTTTCGAATGATGGCCGCGATAGCTTGTGATGGCTGTGCCCCACGAATAAGCTGAGTTTTCCCAGTTTGGTTATCTACGATGAAAGTCGCTGGTGTACCTGAAATGCCATTTTCAGTAGCTTGCTTCACATCTGCTGCTATTTTCAGGTCGTAACGGCCAGAAGCTAAACACTCTCGAACTAGGGAAGCATCGGCACCAACACTCTCAATAACTTCTGCCAAATTAGGCACTCCACCACCATTGCCTTGTGATTTGGCAAATACTTCGTCTAAGAACACCCAGAATCCACGGTTGCCTTTTTGTTCAGCAACACATTCCGCTGCTAACGCTTCTTTTTCTGCCGCTGGGTTATGAAAACTCAATGGCAGATGTTTCCATTGCCAGTTGATATTCCCGTTACTTGCATCCACCACTTCTTTTGGTGTGTCGTGGAATTTTTTGCAGAACGGACACTCCAGGTCAGAAAATTCCACCAGCGTGAATCGAGCGTTCAGGTTTCCATATATGCGTTTATCGTCAGGCACTTGTTCGGGAGCTGATTCGTATTTTGCGTATTTAGCCTGAATATCCTGTTCGCGTTTCTGTTGAACGAAATGTTCCAGTGCTTTTTGAACTGCATTGTTAAAGCGCTCTTCTGATTTAAAGCGATAGTCACTTTCTAGTTGAGTAATCTTCGACTGGAGAGAATCGCGCTCTTGAATGAGCAACTCTTTGGTCTGGTAAATTTGATATCCCACTGTAGCGACAGACGCTCCCAAAATTAGGGTCATAGCAGCACCAACGGCCAGTAGCTTTTTCTGCATTGGACTGAATGATTTTTGTTGTTGTGGTGTGGTTTGTTCTGACATTACATTTTGTCCTTAGTAAACTTTTACAGTTGCCAATTCATGAATCAGGGTTGAAGCTTCCATTTTTGCGCGTTGTGTTAAGCGCTTAACGATGTCTTCACTTGGTGAGTAATCAACGAGGTTTGTTTCTTCTATAACATTGCGAGAAATAGAGTGTAGGCTTCCTAAACCATCAATTAACCCAATCTCAAGTGCTTGCTCTCCATTCCAGATCAATCCAGAGAACACTTTTGGATCGGCTTTGAGTCGTTCACCACGGCTCTCTTTTACTCGCTCGATGAACTGCTGGTGGGTTTTCGATAGCACTTCCTTCCAGAAGCTAGTTATCTCTTCTGAAAGAGGGGAGAATGGGTCTAACAAAGCTTTGTTTTCACCAGATGTTATAGCTCGTCTTTCAATACCCAATTTTTCCATGAGCCCGGTAAATCCGAAGCCAGAACTGATGACACCAATAGAGCCAACCATACTTGCTTTGTCCGCATAAATTTTGTCTGCGGCCACGGCGATGTAATAGCCACCAGATGCACCGATATCATCAATTACAGCGATAACTTGTTTTTCTGGGTATTCTGCTTTTTGAGCTTGAATCTCTTCGTATATTCGACCTGCTTGCACAGGGCTTCCACCAGGACTGTTTATTCGTAGAACGACAGCTTTTGCATGGGGATTTTTGAAAGCAGCCTGAATGGAAGGTATTAGATGATCTTCATCTGCAAGTGAACCCGCAGCGATTTCTCCTTTGATATTAATGAATGCAACATGTGGAGTGTCAGCTTTGGATGTCTGCCAAGGTAGTCCTCCTGGATTTGAAGCTACGGTTAGAAATGCAACTATCATAAGGACAAAGCCAAGGGAGCGAATCAACTGAATCCCTCTTCGCCATCTTCTGTCTTTTACCTGTTCCTTATGGAGGGTAAAGACCAGATCTTTAATCATGTCTTTTTCCCATGCTTCTGGTTTATTGTTTTCACTCATGTTTATTCCTTAGTTGTGGTTTGTTTTCGACCTGGGTGAGGTGGAACCAGAAACAGCTCCCATTCTTCCTCGGTTAATTTGTTCTCTTTCGCTAATTCAAGTTTGTCGGCTTGTTTTAACCTCTCTGATAACGTGGATTCCGCTAACCCGAAATTAGTAGCGACTGCCGCAACGGAAGGGTATCCCTTGCCATTTATCACAATTTCAACATCGGCTTTTCGATTAGGGGGAATAGCGTTGAGTACCTTTTCCCAGTCCATATCTGAAAGCTCGTTACATCGTGCCTTTTCCAATAATTCTCGATGTCGAAGTCTCTGGTAGAGAGCCGAGTACGTTAAGTTAGCGGCTTCGGCTAGATGGTTTAACGTGGGGTAGGAATCACCTTTATAGGTGATAGGTTTGTTGGCCGCCTTTGGGCCCTTGTTTGGAGCTGGTGGTTCAGATAAGACTGAGTTCCAGTTCTCATCTGTCATAGTGTTGGTTTGGTAGGCTTTTAATAGCCCTTTATCCCTAATCCTTGAATAGAGAGTCCTTTCTGCTTTACCAGTTTGTTGGGCCAGTTCGGTTAAACTAGCGTAGGGTTTTCCTTTGACGTAAATAGGTGAACTCTTTCTTCGCCTTGCTTTACGTTTTTTAGTCTTTTTTTCTGGGCAAAATGTGCCAGCTTCTCTTTGTTCTATGAAGACAGAGCTAGTTTCTGCGTTGAAGAACTCATCCGCTATTCTATTTTTAAGCTCCGTTGCCCTGGCTATGACGACATCAAGCATTCGATCAACAGCCACAGCATTTGCTGCACTATACGGAACCAGCTTTCCTTCGCGGTTGCGTTTAAGGCTAAGTGCTTCTGCTTCTCGGCAAAGCTCTGTACATTGAATAGCGAAATGTCCGGTATCTTTCATTAGGTATGATGAAATGATGCCGCTCATTTTCCTCGTGAATCTTGAAGTCATATATTGAACATGCCCATCCATCAATTCCTGGCTTTCTATACCAAGCTTTCTGGACAGCTCTTCAATATCTTTTTGTTTATAACGGAAAGCCGAGTGTTTTAAGCTTTGTGCATTACGAATAAGCTCTTGACTCGCGCCATGTCTCTCCAAGTCGGATATTAGGAATGGGGCCAATAGATCCATGCGCACTACACTCCAACTCCAATGACCTTCAAGACAAATAGGCATAGCATTGAATAGAAGGGGGTTAGCAGTAGAGATGCCATGACCATACCGAATACTCGTGCTGGCATTTTTTTAGCGTACATAACCATCCAAGACATCATTGCACATAAGGCAGCGATCATTGCTCCACCAGCGCCAAGCTCAGGGAAAAGCACTGATTGGATAAGGATAAACAGGCATTGAGCATAGCCAGCTTGATTCAATGGCTTGTTACTAAGGTTTTCTTCACTTTTTTCTGGTGTTTGAGTTCTTTCCACATTTCGCTCCTTACGCCAACTCTGGTTCACCGAAGTATTGACGGTATAAGTCGTGATCATTCGCTAACAGACGCTTGACTGTGCTTTCATCAATCTCATTAATTGCCATGATTAGGATTTGGTCTTTCCCAATCACACTCATATCTACAGTGAACCAAGTGCCTCTGACCGATTTAGCAAGAATTTGTAGGTTCCAAGGCACTTTTATCTCGTTGGCCGCAGTGATGTTTGAAACCTTAACAACCGTTGCATCCTTCCCGAGCCAGCGTTTGTTATCAATGACAAGATCCATATTGTCGAACGCTGATTTGGCTGCTTTTTTGCGGATTTCTATGATGGAGTTTGAGCCTCCATTCTTGGCCGCAAGCCAAAGAACTACCCCTAATGCTGTACAGGCGACGATAGGTTTACCTGCAAGACCAGCAATTACTCCGCCGATAGATATCAGCAACATCATTGCTTTATTGATTCTTGTTAATGGCATAAGCCCTCCTTTGCCATGAGAGTAACGGATAAACAGCAAAAGCTTCTCACGGCAACATGCCCAATAAGGGCAACTGAGAACTCAATGAAACAATCCCTCACACGAACAGGACGTCTTTATTAGTCCTTGCCTAATAGCCTGATATTTGTAGTAGAGAGAGACGACTTTTTTTTCATTCAGTAACTTTGTTCTGATGTAACGAACCTTGTTCTTTCCGTCGGGCTGTGGGACAACCGTTCTAACGTACCCGTAATCGGATACCTCTAAGTTGTATTGATTTTTAAGAATCACTCGGTATACAGATAGCTGGATTACATCCGATTCAAAGATCCTGTTATCTTTCCTTAACTTGGTATCCAGAGGGATAAGGACTTTCTTTTTTGATAAAAAAACTTGATCGACTCTTCCATGCAGAGGTACAGGTAGTGTTGTTGCCACATCTTCTTCACAAAGAAACAGAGTTGCGTTTCTCAACTCTTTTGGCATGTTTTCTTCACTCCACCAGCTGAGCACCTCATGCAAATGCTTTTTCCGCCATAGGTCTACTTTGGCAATTAGAAATGGAGCGACAATCAGTGAAACTAACAACAAGACTATATTCATAAGATACTCTCGATTACTTTATAGTGTCATTATATAGCCCTTTAAATATTTGTCACGTAGCCACTTAGGAAGTACTAAGCATTTAGGTTCGGTATGAGGGAAGGGGTAGCGTGAAAGACTTTTAGGGCAGGGAAGAGCCCCGTGTAGAAGGGGCTATTGCAGCTGGTGGAGCACTAGTGAAGCAAAGAGGGGACTTTCACATGTGAAAGTCTACCGTCAGACATCATATCTAAGGTGTCTACATCTAAATTTGAGCCTCTTAGCCCTTTTCCTTCGTAGACGATATCTGGTGTGCAGCTTGATTTAAATACGCCGTGGGGAATATGATCGAAATCCCCAAGCCACATTCTAAGTCTGAGATCAACGATGTAGTCTCCTGGCAATGTAATCCAGCAATGAGGGGTTACTACGTCTCCTGACGACTTTTCTGTTACATAGCCGAACATGCAACAGTGTTCAACGTTGGCTTGTTTCAGAAGATGGCTTACTAGATAAGTCATTCCATCACAGTCAACCTGACAGTCCTCCAACACAAACAGAACTGTTTCTAACTCAGAAAACCATTCCTCATTGATCATTTGAAATTTCCTTTGTATTTATCTCATTCTCAAAAGGGTACGGCTTTCTTCTTTCCGCCAATTCAATGTCTGCTCCGCACTGTTTACATAACCCCTGTTCCTTTGCACAGCTGTCGCAGACTGCATCAGTAGCAGTTGAGCCGAACTGCATTGTTTCTTCGCAAACACCACAAGGTTTTGATGTTATCGCAGCTCCTCCTATTCGTTGAGAACGAGCGTAATAGCAACATAAACACAAATGCATGGACTCTCGTTTTTCCTTTTCGACGTCAGAGGTAATCCTTTCGGCAAGTTGGAGTATGTGCTGGATTTGTTCTTTAGCTCTTTTGTTTCTATATGAAATTGTTGAGCGTGTAATTTGTTCTTTCTGCTGCTGCATGTCTACCTCCTGAAAAAGGCAATCTCCCTAAGCAAAATGCTTGGGGAGAGCTAATTAGTTCTCTGGGTGTATGAACAATAGAGGTTCGCCATTGTCGAGTATATAAGGCGTTTTAACTTTAGATTCACCTACCTGTATGTTCCCAGATGCTACGTAAACATAAGCCCAAGAGGGAAGTTTTCCGCTTACAAGTGAATATATTTTGTCGCTTGGGACATGGCTACCTTTACCGGGAGTAACTCGGAATCGGTTGTAGTAAACACTGTGGTTTGATTCAAAAGCATACGAATCAATTTCATCGACTCCGACAAAGCTAGGGGCCTTTGCTTCGCGGGGCTCAAAGACTTCGGTTGCTATGTAGCAGAGATCTACATTTGTCATGCCTGGTTTGTATATGGGGCAACCGTATTCTTCACTGTGAAAGTAGAACTCTACTTTGCGTTCGGAATTGCCATTTGTTGCTTCATACTCTAATCCCATTTCTTCTAGCGTTGACTCAATGGCCGTTTTCATTTCAAACAAAAGTTTTTCTTGAGCATTTTTGGTGGATGACGCTTCGGACTTTGGCATCCATGCAATTACGCTGTTTCTGGATGCTGTGTCGGGCTGCTCTAAAAGAGAGGTGACAAGCCCCAATCCCAACCCTGATGTTAAATCTAGGTTCGCGCCGAAGGAGGAGGTAAACAAAAGAGAGTTTGTCGCAGCGCTGCCTGCAAATTGCAAAGACTCGTAATTCTCTCTTGGGACGTATTTGTCACTTACATCGTACAATCCACCAGCCTGCGCGATGTTATATGCGCGACTGTGTGATTCATCGTATGACACTGGTTGGGAGGTTGACGCACAACCAGTCATTATTACCGACATTATTGACACGCCTAAACCTATTAGTTTTCCATTTATCATTACCTAACTCCTAAGTTGTTTTTAGGTTGCTTTTGTGTTCCTTTAGTGAACAATGCAACTTTACCTTATCTATCAAAACACTACCTTAAAGGCACTTTGCTTTTCTTGACGGCATTCAATCTATTTTTATGCATACCCATCATTCAATCTAAATGTTGTCTTTGGGTTGCTTTTCGATATCTCACGTTGAAAAGCCAAGTCCGTTTTCGGTTTACCTTTTAAGCTCATTATATGACCTTATAAAGATGATGCAATACACTAATTCACGGCTGGTTAAAGTAAATGTCAGTACGGTCGATTAAAGAAAATCAGTGTCCTATGCTTTTTATTGGACGCTCAGAATTGGCTTGGAGAGCCTTGTATGGAATTTGTCGTTATTACTTTCTTTGGATTAGCTATATCCACGCTGGTGGTGCAATACACTTCTCGGCGTACTAACGGAACAACGCTAAGTTATTCCCAGTCTTTTAAGGTCGTCTTAATTCGCAGTGGAGTGGCTGTGGGGGCTGGGTTTTTGATTGGTAGATTGTTCTCAGTAGCGATTTCAAAAGGCTTTCTGAATAAGGATGTTTTGATAGAACAACCTCTGGTTGTTGCAGGTATAGTTGCGTTTTGCGGCCTAGCTTCGTTCCTGGCATTTCAGTGGGGTTACTCAAAGATTTCCGGCAAACAGGTCTCTCTGTTGTCAGCTCTCAAGTTCGCAGTCAAAGAGATAGGGTACTTTATGTTACTGCTTGCTGGAGTGTTTGTTCTTTCGTTAGCTCTGTTTGGTATTGTGGAGGTTATGGCGAGTAATGGTTCTGAGTTGTCTATCCGGTCTTGATTCGATGTGTGATGTTATTTCGGTGCTCGGAAACATCACCAAACCGGGTTCTAATTCATTGATTAGCCTCTAGTGCTATTTATCTTCTTTGCTTTCACCAAAACAGTTCCTATGGACCGAAGGAAACACAACTAGGTAGTACCAAGCATTACATAAAGCCTTCGGTATATTCAAGACATTCATATCTGCATGATTTTTTATGACGTTCATCGTATGGCGATAGTGAGCTGGATACCACGTTTGCAAAGGTAATAAAGCTCGCAATGCTTGAGAATCGGACTTCTGAACTGGCCGCAAGGCAAGTATACACATTGATTTTCTGGATTAACGCAAGACCAGCAAGTAGTTTCGTTTATTCTAGGACCTGCACTGTTGGAGTATTTAGGTTGCTAATTGGTAGAGCTCCCTAATTTGGTTTTGGGGTAGGTTTGATACTGATTCATAGACATAAGGTGTGATCGGTTAACTGATCGGGTTTGTATGTTAATTGGATTGGTGTGTTCTGGTGCGTCATTTGCGTTTTATCACGCTATGTTCTGGTGCGTCATTGTTAATGCTCTCGTTCGAATTTTACCTGGCAATCATGTTTGGTATCCGATTGGTGATTTGTAGAGGGCAGAGTTGTGTTTGGTGGTGATCACCTAATGGAGGCAAGCTGATAGGCTGTAAGTCATTATTTCGACTCTGACATTAAAGCCTTTGCTGTGTCTCAATGCGGCTCTTAACAACGTGCAAATTCTGTGTATCAGTAAGGTTTGTTGTGAGGTGACAAATGATGTTTTTATCCACAGAAAAAGTGGATAAGTTTTGTACGAACGCCAATTGCTCTGTGTCTTGTGAGTGCAAATTATCCTTGCTTAACTTGCGTATAAAGCTACTAGTGATAGCAATCCCATAGCGAACGCACCGCTTAAACATAGTTGCAGCACACGACGGCATTTAACTTGTTTGTCTGTCATAAAGCGCTGTGTGGCACTCTCATAGGAGAAGTGAGCAAATTCACCTCGCAATGTATCACTGGTTCCGTTAAAAGCGTTAGAGAGCTTTCTAGGCACTCTCTCGTTGATCCTTTTACTCACTCGTGATCGTTTGATCATTTTTTCACATTTGCCTAATTTTGCCATTTCAGTAGCTGATACAGAATTCATGTTGGTCTCCTTGGTTCATTGTTCTTATAGTTCAACCTTTCGCTTATCAATAAGTTTTTCGTAGTCATTCAGAAGCCTACGGATCTTCATTAGTACATTTGAGCGTTGCCTTAGCACTGCGTAGTATTCTTCGGTCATTTTTATGGACTTGAACTCATCGTCAGTAGCTTTTTTGAATGCTGACAAGTCGTATTGATTGCCTGTCCCTTTCTTGAGGTATGTTGAATACACTTGGGATTTACCCCCCTTTGGATCTGGCTTGAAACGGTTTAAAAACCATTCGGCAGATAGGCTTCTTCCATTCATTCTTGCCCTCGTTCCGAATCGCCATTGATTATTTTCGTCCTCTTCTTCTCTGGCTATTCTGTTTGATGCCCAATGTACGTCTGCTCTTTTCTTTGCTTCAACAATAAGAACTTTCATCTCTTGCTCTAGTGCGGTTTGTATCTCTAGAACAAAGTCTCTTGATATTGCTTCAATGTCATCAAGGTACAGTTCAGATCTTTCATCCTCATTTTTGGGATCTAACAAAAGATCCCAGTCTATATTTGCCTTCTTACTGATTTTATCCGTACTCATTTCTTAGGCTCCTGAGCTGGCTTTAGCGTGGCTAATAGCAAAATTCCTAACCAATTCCTATCCAAATATCTATCTATCTGGAGGATTTAACTCTTTTATCCAGATAGATAAGTACTCTCTTACGATAGCTCGTGAATTAATTTTGTCAACGCTCTATCTATCTGGATAATTGGCTATCAATATCCTAGATATTGCACTCTTTGTGATTATGTATCAGTTTTATCCAGATAGATATAGGATTTCTACTCATAAATATTTCACTATACACCAGCGAAGTTATTAAAGGGTCTTGAGCAAATGCTTCGATTGTTGCTTTTTTTTCGTTTTTTAATCGAAAAGCAATCTAAACGCCCCTTTTGGGCAATTGTGGAGGCGGTCTTGGTAAATGTAGTGATGTAAATTGTCTCTCATCGGCTGAATTGCATCTAAAAGCCATCTTGTGATTACTTTTTGATTTAATAGGAGTGGGGCATGTTTGTTCTTGGTCTAGATATTGGATACTCAAACTTAAAACTTGCATACGGAGAGAAGGGTGAAGAGCCTAAGGTTGAAGTTCTGCCTGTAGGCGCTGGGCCAGCAGAGCTTATGCCTCAGCAGTTAATGGGAGGCGCGTCTAATTGTATCCTGGTGGACATAGACGGAGAAAAATGGGTCGCTGGGGTAGAGCCAGATCGATTGCAGGGATGGGAAAGAGAGTTACATGGTGATTATCCCTCAACCAAATCGTATAAGGCTTTATTTTTAGCTGGCTTACTTTTGAGCGGACGTTCAGAGATTGATGTTCTTGTAACTGGTCTTCCTGTTGATCAGTTTATGGATAAGTCTAAGAGAGATGCACTTGTTGAACGTCTCACTGGTGAGCATCAAATTTCACCTAAAAGAAAGGTGCTGGTGAAATCAGTTGTAGTGGTGCCTCAGCCTGCCGGAGCGTATATGGATGTGGTTAGTTCTTGCGATGATGAGGAACTGTTAGAAATCATAAATGAAGGTCGGACAGTTGTTATTGACCCTGGGTTTTTTAGTGTTGATTGGGTCGCTCTCGAAGAGGGGGAAGTGCGTTATCAATCTTCTGGTACGTCTCTGAAAGCTATGTCTATGCTTCTACAGGAACTAAATAGACTAATACAAGAGGACTATGGTACGGGACCTGGATTAGAAAAAATCGAAAAAGCTATCCGCTCGAATAAGAAAGAATTGCTTCTACACGGTTCGAAAGTTCCTCTTGGTGAGTACTTCGATAAGGCTGCGTCCAAGGTTGCTCCAAATGCATTAACGCCTATGAAGAAGTCTATGCGTGAAGAAGGTATGGCTGCTGATGCTGTGTTGCTTGCTGGTGGAGGAGCTTCGGCTTACAAAGAAGCTGCAAAAGAACTGTTCCCTCATTCAAAGGTTGTGGTTCCTTCCAACGCAGTGGCATCGAATGCTCGTGGTTTTTGGTTCTGCGGCTAGTTAAGGGGGACATATGGCTAGTAGTGATTGGGATGGGAAAATTAGTAATTTCAAAGTCTCAGAGCAGGCATTTCCCGAGCTTTATCAAGAGCTATCTCAAATGCATCATAAGGAACGTTGTGACCGTCTTAGATGTTTAGCTATGTTAGGTATGTATGCTCTTAGAGGTGGGGCAATGACTACAGTCCAACACTCTAGCCCTCCACTTGAAGAGCAGGTTGAAGAGAAAAATAATAAGTTAGACAAAGCTAGGAATGGGTTGAAAGGTAAATTGCTGCAAAGTGTATGACGCAGATTGTAAATAGAGCGTTGTTCCAATAGAAAAGGGGTGAGAAATCACCCCTTTTCTAATCAATGAGCAAATCAAGCATAAGAATAGTTGCTTTCATGGGGGAGCGATTCTTCTTCATTTTTTCCGCTACATGCTTGGTTTTTACAGAAAGGACAATCCACACTTGTTCTTTGATTAACTGATGTGAAGTAGTTGCACTTGCAGCTATGACAAGTTTCTATCATAGCTTCACCAGAACGCAGCTCTTGGGCTAAACACCACGCATCGGTGATGTCGAGCATCTGCCAACGAGTTCCTTTCATTCCAGGCGTCTCATTTCTAATAGCGCAATACATTTGGTAAGCCACATGGAGTGCATCAATGTTTATTGAACGAAGGGCCGCTTCGCAAGCTATATTGTAATAAAGCTGCATCAATAGAGACGCTTCAATCTTTGATGTATGGCTATGAATCAAAGTTGCACCGCCACGTGCAGTTCTACTCTTCCTGCAAATTTCAAGACCTTCATCTTCTAGCTCTTTGTACATTCTACGTACTTGCTTGTAGGTAAGCCCTGTTTCTACCATGATAATCTTGGTAATGTATCCAGCCAAAGCCATGTTCCTAGCCGATATCCATCGGGCCAAAGAGTTTGAATTACAACTCATTGCCGCCTCCCGTTGTAGTTATAGATTGTTGATGCTTCTTTAAAATAAGATGTGTAACCCTTTGTTCGTCACTTTCCAGAATTTCTCTCACCAGCTCAGATGAAAACCTGATCGAAAATGGCATGTCCTGGCTACATGCTAAGTTTCTTAGTTGATTATCAGAGGCTTGAGATACGATTTTTGTAAGGTTGACTGAGACCCCGAAAGTTTGCGCTGCAATATTAATGTCTTGCTGTGATACTTTTCCCATAAGCAACCAATATGCAGTCCCAAATCCTGAGTCAGAAGAAGGCGTCAAACAAGTTTGATCGAAGGATTGCTCCAAGTGTGAGATATAGGTTTTTTCTGGCGAGGAAAGCTTAAAAGAAAGGATCACGCCTGATGATAAGATCTCTAATTGGTACTTTGTAGCATCCGCAAGTGCTTCCACTGTTTCCAGTGGAAGAGAAAATTGCTCTGAGACTTCTCGTGGGTGGATTTCTGCTAGGTGCTTCAACAATGTCCATAAAGATAGATCAAATTCGTAAACATTTCTATCAGCCTGGGATTCACTAAGAGAGGCAATATTCATATTGTAAGAACATGAGTAGTCCATCCTAAATGCCCTCAGTATCCAAGTTTCTATAAATGGCGAGGATTCGACTGCCGTAATTTCTTGCTCTAGCTTCATCAGACCAGGTGTAATAACGACCGATGCCTAGCTCCAAATCTCCAGGAGCGGACGAAATACACTGGGCTAAGTAACCAGCTCCGACGTCAACGTTTTTAGCAGGGTCCAAGAGCTCATCTGGAGAACTTACTTTATCTCCATGCCAACGCAGATTGATTTGCATCATACCTACGTCAACATTTTTTCCGTGCTGAGCGAGAAGTGCATCGAGTTTTAACTTGGCTGATTCGAGAGAAGTCTCGTAATGAGGACCACCTTTGAGTGTCCTTAATGCCCAAGGCCAAGGGCTAATGTTTCCATCACCTCGACCTGTAGCTGACTCAGCCAACGCAACAGAGTACAAAAGCTTCGCTTCTACACCGTGTTTTATTGCTGCCTTTTCGAATACTGTACCAGTTAAGTCAATCGCGTTTGCTACGCTAGACATCCCGAGCAACGTAATTGCTATAAACTTCTTGACCCTTGCCATATATGAAAACCCTATTTTCCTAGCCAGTCCTTCGGGGTGATCCCATTAAACTTTCAATTTTTCTTTTGGTAATCCGTCTTCGTATCTTTCCGGCCATATCTCAGTAGGCTTTTTGTTTAATGCTTGTGCGATAACGTACTCCCAGCGCGGGGACGGTTCGTACAAAGTGTTAGAAAGTACTTGTCGAGATGTTTTGTGCTCCCTTGCCAGGGATGCCAGGGATTTCCCTTGTATCTTTAATTGATACTTTATCCAACTGCGTTTCTGTTCTTCGTTTTGGGGAATTTCGCTATTCAAATACATCCTTTGTCTCTCTATTACCAAACTCTTTTTAAAGTTGCTTTCTTGTCGTTTGTTGACATTTCTTGACGTATTGTGACCTTATTTATAGGTCTATAAAGTGAGCCTGTCAACAGAAAAAAAACTTTAAAAACAGTTTTATCTTGCGTGGTAACGTTTTTTGCAGTGAGCGAATTGAAATTTGAAGTTTAATTTTTATGAAGGTGCTTTTGACCTGCTAGAATTTTATGCCCAGTTGGGTTGGAGTCATGGGCTATAGGCGTACCATTCGGGGGAGCGGTACGAAGAGGCAGAGTACCAAAAGGAATGTACTCTACGTGTGTGTAGTAAGCTAAATAAGGTTTAGGAACCGAGCGGGCGCTGGTTTCTAATAAATTCACAACTAGCCCTAAGGGGATATCTCTTAATACTCTGACTTGCAGATGGGATCAGATGCAATTGCAACCATTACATTTGACCGAATAGGGTGTATTTTAACCACTAACAAAATTCTAATCAACTGATTTCATAAATGGAACTATATTAAATTTAACGTATCCATCACATTTTTACTGAGTAAAAGTCACATTTCTACCATTTTTTAGGTGTAGAGTGTGAAGTAGGCACTTTCACATGTGAAAGTGAGTAGTAAAACCTATGGTCATGGTTGCATTATTTGATTCTGTGATATACTGGATATATGAAATTCATTGAGGTCGTAAGTATGAAGCATGTGATTAATGTTTTCGGTTTGTTTCTTTTGTTGCTAGGTTTTGTTATGGCGGCAGATACGGCTTGGGGCTGGGCTTTGATGTCAGTTCCTATAGTCTATTGGGCTATGAGTTTTCTCGTATTGGTACATAGAAGCCATTTTGCAGCCATAGTTTTTTGGGCTGCGCTAGCTTATATGAATTGGCAAATTGCAGTGGTTTCAATATCTGCATATTTATTATTCTCTATTGTTAAGGCTGTTATTGTTCATCAACAAACCCCAATTAGTAAGCGCTATTCTACGAAAAAGAAAAGTAGGACATTAGGTCTAGGCTTAGACATGAAAGGTCTAGGCTTAGACATGAAAGAAGACCTGTATCGCATTGGCGATTAGCCAATTAGAAAGGAACCCGAAGGTTCCTTTTATTATTTTTTGTTTTTGAAAGATCATTCAAACTGTTTATTGGCGATGTTATATCCACGAATAGCGGTTAAGTAACTACCAGACCTGTCTCCGGCGTCGCCAGCATTTTGAAGGACATTTACAAGTTGATCTGTAAATTCCTGATTTTCTTTCGATAGCACAGGGCTACCGTCAGGATTCATTATTGCTGCTCCATTAGCATCAGTTTCAGCGTATTGCATTTTCAAATTATTAACAGCTTGGTCCATTCTCTCTTGATTGGTATCAAAAGATTCAGCATAAACAGCCGCTTGTTCGTTTGTTAAACCGTATCTTGATGTTCCGAGTTCAGCCATAGTTTGCTTGAATTCATCTCCATATTGTTCCATGAAGTTAGCTGCTGCACTGCCACCAGCTTCCGCTGCCGACGCTGCTGCTGCTGCGTAGAATGCCCCTCGTTGTTCTAAGCTCATTCCTTTCGCTGCTTCTGAGAGATCCGACTCTCCCGTTAGCCACTCTTTAGCTGCGTTGTAACCGCTAGCTGCTGCGCCAATAACATTACGACCTAATTTAGCTGCTGCAACTGCCATTTCTCCGCCAAAGCCGTACTCTTCGGAAATATAGTCGTCACCACGTTGAGTTGCCTCGATAAACTGGTCCCTTTGTTCTGGTGTCATAGTACGCAACTGATCCATTGCATTTGAAAAATCGCTCGCTGTCGCCTGTCCACCAGCTACAGCTGCACCACCAACTTGCTCAGCTCTTCTAGCCAACCAGTCGCCAGTGTTGTCTACTGCCCCCCAAGTGGAAGCGCTCCATGACATATCCGGCAAAGCATTGAGCATATTATTTCTTGCTTTTTGCTCTTCTGGGCTAGAAACAGCTCGGTTGGTCTGATTTGCAAGACTGCCTAATTGTTGGAGGTTTGCATCATGTTCGCTAGTTACCGGAGTAACAGGAGGTGTTGGTGGAGTTTCTGTTACCGGAGCTGTGCCAGACGTACTGATTGTGTTCTCCCTAAAATTGGAAGGTAAAACAGGACCGTTTCCAACGTTGCTGCCTACGGTCTGTCCTAAATTCTCTGGTACAGTTGGAGGAGTGAGGCCGCTGTACTGTAGAGGGTCGCTTTCAAATCCGCTATTTCTCCCGGTAGCCAAGTTGATAGCACTAACAGCTGCTTGGAAACCTCCAACTTGTTGCCCTGGTTGGTAGTTGTTGGTATTTGTCATAGCTGTCAGTCTAGCTGCCGCTTTGGCTACACTTGGGTCCATTCCATAACCACGATATCTTTGTTCGAGATTTGCCGCTTCTTTTCGAACTGAATCCGGTGCATTTTGAAAATGTTGGTTGAGGTAATCCATTGCCTCTGGCGAGCGAGCCACTTCTCCACCCAATGTTTTAAAGTCGCTATTTGTCATCGAACCCATAGAGTTTTGCAATTGATCCATTGTTGTATAGGCATTAGTTGCAGAAACAAGCTCTTGTGCAGACTTAGATAGATTTTGAGATAAATTATCGCCCCATGACTGTTTAAAGGACTCGCCCCCTTGTCTATTTATTCCATGAGCTAATTGATTGGTAAGTGCCTGAGAATCAGTTTTACCCCATGAAACATTTTTCATGAATTGCGATACATCACTGGCAGACCACGTTGATGTGTCGCTTGTTGTAGAATCAGTTTTACCTATAGCGTCGGCTCTGAGACCGACTACATCATTACCACCTTTATTTCCATCCCCTTGAGGCGGAATTGTTGCGACCCCCGTACCTTTTGAGGGGCCTGTTATTGCTCGTTTAGCTGCTGCTCTCGCGGTTCCCATCAGTGGCATCATCATGGCCGCAGCTTCTTTTACATCTAAGGAGCCAACGGCTTGCATACCAAAAGCACCTTTTACAGCATCGGCATGTTGATCATCAATTTGAAACTTATCCATGAAGCTTTTAGCTTGTTGATTAACCAACTGGCTTTGTTGAGTGTTTTGTGAACCTATAGTTCGGCCAATGCTAGAAAGACGAGAGTATGCTTGGTCTTGCGATACGCCATGAGAAAAACCTCGGCCAAGGGTGTCTGAGAATGCTTCTGACTTCTGGCTTTGTACTGCCCTTGCTGAGCTAACCCCGCTTCCAATAGATGAGCCAAGAGAAAATGAACTGATCATGCTTTCTGCTCCTGTTGCCATCGTCCCACTAAATTGGTTGTGGTTATATGCAGGTTGACTGTTCATTACTGGGCCTTGATTCAAAGCGTCAGGCGACTGAATTTTCTCATTGACATGATCAGAACCGTTAACTCTGTTAGCAAGACTGGTAAATGCGTATGTTGATCCTGTCACTATGAACAGTGAAATAATAGGAGTGGCTGCTGCTAACATTCCCCCCGTAGCAATCCAGTTCTGTAGAATGTCTCCTGTTGAGGATAATGCATACATTGAGTTTAAGCCTGGTGTAGATAGACTTGCCATTTCATTAGTCGCTGCGGTATGAATGAATAGGTTTGTTATAGATAGAACTGGCATCCATAGCTGTATCCAGAGAACCGTTTGGAAGTATTTTCCTGCCAACGTCATTCCCATTGAACCCATAACGATGATAAAGCCCATTATAGGAGTTATCGCGTAAACAAAACCTTCAAAGAACGTTAACATCGGTCTGACGACTGACATGAACATAGATTGCTCTGCTGCCCATTGAGTGTTTCGCTGTTGAATCGCTTGGTTAATCATCAATGCAGAACCATAGTCTTGAAGGTCCTGGTATCGTCCGGCAGCTGCTTCATAATACAAAGGCTCTAGTAGAGCGACTTTTGTATATTCTACTGCTGAGGTGGAAATTGCTCCTACTGCTTGTAATGAGTCAGCTATCTTTGTTAGAGCATTTACACCTGTATAGGTAGGATCTACACCAAGTAGATTGTTTAAAGCGTTATTTACATTGGACCCACTTAGGTTATTTAATGCCCCAACAATACCAACCCCCTCAGCTGTAGACCATGCTTCACTACAAGTAAAATCACCACCATCGGGATTCGATGCGTTTAGATATACACGAGTTCCGTATAGTGAAGAATTGAATTGTAAGGCTTGATCTAAAGGGAGTGTTAGAAGCTCATCTAAGCTCATCAGGTTGAGATCTACTTTTGTTAGCGTACATTCTCTAATGTAATTAGAAACTGAGCGACGAACATCAACATATCCACCACCTTGCTCTTGGTTTAGGGCTGTAAAAATAGCGCTATCGTACACACCGCGTCTTACATCATTCAGTAGCTTGAGTGTTTCAGAAAAGTGAGTTTCAGTAACATTGGGTACGATAATGCCGTAACCAGTCTCAAATAATTTTGTTAGGGTGTAGCCAACATTCGATATAACACCTCCGGCAAAGCCTATGCCAATCGGCACGTTTGCCACAGGACGAACTTGCCCGGTGTAAGCATCTTCAATCTTGACTAATGAAGTCGGTACGAAGAAGCAGGCGTATAGTAGCCACCCCATAAAAATTTGCTGAATATTGATCTGTTTTGCCCCTTGGAAAACAGATTGAACGGTTATCATCACTACACCAATAAGCAACCCAACACTGACCATCTTGGTGAAGTCATTGGTCCCCGTGATCATGGCTACAGCAATTAATATCTGCTCAAGAAATGCTGAGTCGCCAATGGAGTAAATAGTAAATTCAGGCATGAAGTTTTACTCCTTTGTTCTTGGTGCTTTAGTTAGCGTCGATAACATATATTTTTGCTTTCGAACGTTATTTAGGAGGTTGTTGTACTTTTCGATTTGAGAAGAGAGATCTCCATATTGAGCTGTAAGAATTGAGTATTCGGCTCTCATGTTGGCTTGAGATTCACGTAATACTTCCAACGCTTGCTGTTTATAAGGACTATCACTGTTTGATATAGCAATAAATGCAGCTCTGAAAAGCTCATTGGTAAATGAATACATCATTGCTAGAGAAATCGCTCCAGACGACTCTGAGGCAAATAGCATTGCAGAGTCTTTAGATAGAACAGAAAGATTTCGGATGATTGCACCTATACCAACAGGTAAGCTAGCTAAAAAGTTTTGCTCACTAGTTGATAGTGTTCCAGCATTACTAGCAAACTTGAAAATAATACCTGTAGATGTACTTGAACCAATAAGCATATCTTCAATTTGGCTCTTTATGCCTGTGATGTTGACGGTTTTAACACCGCCACCAGTTGCCCCAGCGCTTAGGCAATTTTCAGTATCTGAACCACATGAGTATATTTCAACGTTACTACCAGTGATTAGATCTGAAATTTGGATTTTATTGCCAGGTAAAGTGGTGATTGGTGTCGTTTTTTCCGTAATACTTGCGTGTGAATCATTAACAATATCACCGATTATTACTGTTCCCGTCACAGACATTATGGCTTCTAGTAATGTGTTGTCTCCGTATGTGAACCATGCGTTTGCATTATTTTTCTTCAATTGCTTCCAGATGATATTACCAATCATTTTCTTGTACTCATCTGGGTTGTTTGATTTCAATTGTTCGAGTGGTGTAGAACCGCCTTGCTCTTGCTTAGATGAGAATACATCGTCAAACAGACCCGTTGTGGTAGCTGTAATGGAAGCGTCAGTTTTGTGTTTAACATCGAATGAAGAGGTAGCGTCATTTACGATACCTTGTGCTAGTTGACAAGAATTACCCAAATATTGGTTTAATTGTTGTATTTTCTTTTGGAAGTTTTCTATCCATTTTGCACCATCAGGAAAGACGTTATCCAATGCTAATTGGAATGCATATCCCTTTGCATTTGCAGCTACCGAACGCAGCAAAGTGACGATTTGTTCTGCGTTAACAAAGCTCAATGAGCCCCCAAATAGGTCAACACCACCACAACCAGCTTTCCATGATGGAGGTGTGAATGACACTAGGTTTTCATTAAATATGCGTGTTTTCGTGGTGTATCGACCACCAGCCAGAACCCCTCGACGCTGTGTTTCAAATACACCTGGTTGAGTGACATTGCTCATTTCATTGAAAAGGGCGTCCATTTCAGACTTTAAGCCGTTAGCTGTAGATATACTCGGTACTGTCCACAGAACGGATGCTACGCAAATAGCGAGAGCTTTCTTCCGCAGCTTGTTCTTTCTGAACATCTTATTTCTCCTTAATTTTTTCGCGGATGAAGTCCATCAATTGTTCCGGCGGGATATAGTTCCCTTTATCATCCGTCATGATTTCTTCTAAGGAAGCCTCACCTGTTTTATCGGTAAGAATTTCCGCAATGTTGTTGTCGGTATTAACCAGTGCTCTTGTTTTGTTGAATTCGTCATCACTGATCCAACCTGCTCGGCGAGCAGTAACTAGAATTCGATTGGCTGTATCTGGAAGTGACATTACCCCTTGCCCAACAGGAGCAAAACTCCCATCTGGTGAAGCTAAGAATAAAGCTGGGTAGGTGACGACACCTAGCTGTTCGGCATGGCCGTTATCTACTTTGAACTCGGGGAAAATGTTTCCTGGGAAAGGGGTGCCGTCAGAAGATACTGCCACGACAGTAAATCCATATCCTTGCTCAAGCATTTTGACTATTGGAGCCTGTATTTCGCACATTTCGC
Organism: Vibrio sp. ECSMB14106; assembly: GCF_000972265.1. NCBI lineage: Bacteria > Pseudomonadati > Pseudomonadota > Gammaproteobacteria > Vibrionales > Vibrionaceae > Vibrio > Vibrio sp. ECSMB14106. The sequence continues at coordinate 48,320 of NZ_LAUM01000016.1, forward strand.
AGTTTGGCTGGTAGAAGAAAAATAGACCCACACGACTTGCTACAGTCCCAAGTAATGTCTGCCTTTCCTTCCCAGCCTTACTATCTACTTGCTGAGATGCGAATGTGGCATAAGGTCTTCTGGACACTTCATCAAGATAAGGATCACCTAAAATAGCCAGTTCATATGCATCTTGCGCTTGTTCTGAACGATCCATTGCGAACCGCTGCATGTAAGCAAAAGCTTTAGCGTTCTCAATGGTTGGGTTATCCCACCAAGCATCTTTGTATTTAGGTAAGTTCTCTCTAAACCACGCAGCAGAAAAATATTCAGGTCCTTCACTCTGGGCCATCTGTTCTTGCTCAGGAGGAGGTGGGGGAGGTTGTACTGCTACTGGCTTAGGTTTAGGTACTTCTTTTTCTTCTGGCTCGACTTCATAGAAAAACCATCCTTCCGCCTTTCTATCGTAAAAGCCGGGCCTACTGTCTTCTGCTACGGAGATATTTGGCATTGAGGCTATCAATGCCAGCGCTAAAGTAGCTTTCTTTAAAGTCTTGTTGTTCATGTCACCACACATATTTTCCCATTCAGGCATATGGTAACGGGGGGGAGGATTAAGGAATGCATCTGAAACCTCCCATTTAGGGCAATTAGGGGAGGTTTTATTGTTGTATTTTTGGTCGATTAGGCTGTTTTTATGTGTTCTGACTGATTGTTAGTTGCTTCTTCCTGCTGAATCTTTTCAAGTTGACGCTTATGGGTGATGTACCTGATCACCATTTCCACTGAAGCGTTAAGCGCAAGTGCTCGCATGGCTCTCGTGCTTGCAACGTAAAGTAGATTGATCTCATCATCCCGTGCCTCAGGTTCTAGCTCGGGGTCCAAAACGTCAGGGAAGTCATCAAATAGTTGGACATAATCCCACTCCAGTCCCTTTGCTCTATGACTGGTAGACACAGTGACATTTGCAACCAATTCGTCTTTTACGGTGTTAAGGCGTAATATCGCAAGATGTTCAGGAAGATCTTCGTAGGCTTCGATAATTGCCATCGCTCTAAACATCTCGTTGTCTTGAGTCGCACGAGCTATCTCGGTGAACTCTTGATAGTCCTCATAATCATTAAGTATCTGCTTGTTTCTGACACGTTCTCTTTCTTCACGTGAGAACCAAAAGATATCTTCCAGATAGTCGATTTGGTAAGACTCTATACCACCAGCCCAGAAAACTTTATGTCCCGCACCTGTGTAGCCCAAAGCAGTTTGAATAACTCCCATTACCGTGCGGTGTAACACAGCATGATGCCCGATATTTTGAGGTAGCATCATAAGAACCTGATCTTTAGCTCCGAGCCCAATTACCGGCTTGGTCTCTCCTTTTAGTTCGAGAAGGGCATTAGCAACCATCGCTACATTAGGCCCAAATCGGAAACTATGTGTGAGGTAGAGTTGATCTGCGTTCGAGAAGCGGGGGTTATTCATCGCATCATTTGCACCTCTGAAACGATAGATTTGCTGGTGGACGTCTCCAACAAGAATAGTCCTTGAGCGCTGCCTAATTACAATGTCACTAGTTACTGGGTTAGCGTCCTGTGCTTCATCAAAGAGGATTACCTGGTATCTCAATGATAAATTGGGGTGAGATAATTGGTACAGCTTTAAGTATCCATCATGAACCATAGGGAAAGGATCTTGAGGTTCACACATCCTCTTCCAAATATCTTCTGCACTTTGAACGACTTCTATTACGTATCTCTCTTGCTTTGTTGTTAGTAGTAATCCAGTATCTGCTCTTTCGAAATGGTCATACAGAATTTGGTCATCTGCGCTGCACATAAATGCATTTAGCGTATCCAGGCAGTCTCTTGCAAGAGTCCAGTTTTTTGTGTTTAACGCTTGTGCTATATCGGTCAGGCGAATGTTTCCCACTAATTTGTGCGCAAACATACGTCCAACAGATGCGAATGCTAGTTGATGAGAGGTTTTGCACGTAACATTTCGGGGAAACTTTTCCGCAGCTTCATCTCTTATCGCTCGGTTGTACGCGATATACAGCATTCTTAGGCGAGGATTAGCAAGAGCATATTTGATGAGGGTTGTTGTCTTTCCCGTGCCAGCATAGGCCCTAACTATCAGTTGGTTTCCTTGATAGTTGGTGATTCGGGCTTGCTCTGGGGTATCAGGTGGTAATGTTTTGTTCATCGCGTGTACTTCACTATGGGAACGCCCCAGAATAAAATCCGGGGCTTACGATGGAATTAGTTGGACGTTTCTTTAAGGTCACGAACTAGCCGCAGATATATATTAGATTGTGCTAACGATGCGAACTCAGTTCCTTCATTGAAATCAATAACTCGCGCTTTCAACTGAGGGTTAACCTTGCTGTCAGGAGTGTTTGACCAATAAAGTACTTTTGGGGTGCTTTTGAATACCTCCAATCTGATCGCAGGAGCTGAGCATGACCTTTCGACAATGGAACCAAGCTCTTTAATGTTGGGTAGTCTCCAGTCAGAGTACCCTAGTAAATTGCTGCTGTTAGCGTCGTCCACAGCTAGTAACGCATCAGACCAAGTAGGAAATGATTTTAGAGTTCCAATGCAGTTATCGGCACTATATCTTTGTCCCATAGTGCAAGTGGTCCACATCAAGCCTGTTGCGGCGTCAGTAACTGTGCCGTCTTTATGTACTGTAAATTGCTCTATATTGGTGGTGGGAGCGATAATATCTGACTTACAAGTCTGTGCGTAAGTTTGAGTTGATATCCCTACAAGACAAAGAATGCTTGCCGCAACGGTTAGTTTGGACTTCATCACTGTTTCCCTCCTCTTGCTAAACGAATGCTCGCCGAGTTGCTTTGTTTATGACACAACTTAGCTTGTCCATTGCTTGAGTCCATGCACCATGCTGTACCTTCACCATTTGAACTCGGGGTTCCAGACCAAATCGGTGCGCCACCTTCGTAGTTATAGAAATAGTCGGTATCGAGCAGTGTTTGACTGTTTTCATAATTGGCAATAGAACGTAGCTCTTCAATGGAAGGTAATCGCCAATCTTTATAGCCACAAACGGCTAGCTCGTTGGCCGCACGAATGTAGTCATCGGTACTACATGATGTGACTTTTACATAGCCAGCGTTATCTGTCGTAGGGAACGCGCATTGTGCCTTATCGTGAACAGGAGCATTACGGTTTTGGAATTCTAGTGAAGCGCCACCAGCACTGCCACCGTCATTAGTTCTATCTTTGCTGTACCAGGTGTATAGGTAGTTTTTAGCTTGCCAGTTTTGATGCCAGTGATAATAAGGGTAAGGAACATAATCCTTTGAGCTTGGGTTTCTGCTGGCACGCCAAGCATCATTTACTAGGGCTTTGAATTCTGCTTCCGAAAGTGAAGATGGAATATCAGTAATTGCATCACCTTTGTTTTCCCAGACGATCCCTGTTCGGTTATCCAAGACACATGACCATGCCGTCGCTGTATGAGGAAGGTGGTTTCCGGAAACGTCTAATTTTGTAAAAGAGAAACCTGCATAACCATCTAAGTAGTTTGGTGAGTCAGTATCAGCGCCAAATTCAGCATCTTGCCCAGGAAGATCATTAGGTGCGCCTTGGGCATCGAAGTCATTCCCATTTACATATCTGGTGACGCCAGTATCGTTTAACACTAAGTCTCCAAGGATAATAACACTGGTCTCAAACTGTTTGCTGAGTGTGGCATTGTTAGCCTCGGTAAGTTTAATTTTTATTGTTTCACCGCCTTCGGGAACGTCATCTTGAACAATATTTAACTCAAGAAACTGCTCAGTAGTTCCAGCCGGGAAAACAATAGTGCTGTCACTGATGACACTATAATCTTGGCCGTTAATAGCTAATCCACTGAGTTCGTAACTGACGCTTACATCTTTTCCTGATGAAGTGTTTAGTTGTAGCGGAATTTTAACGCGACCACTTCCTTCTGATGTGGTTCTGATTTCTGAGGTAAATGATATTTCTGGAGAGGAGTCATCATTGGTGATTGTTACGGTAGCAGTATCTCTCTCTATGCTGGAGGCACCAGAAACATCGAAAATTTGAACGGAGAATGTTTCATCATATTCATCCTTTACATCACCAATGATAGGGATGATCAAATCAACCCGAGTAACGCCATCTTGAAGCTCAAATTCTCCAACAGTTTCCAGGTAATCTTGATCTGATAATGCAGTTCCAGGGGTAGTTCGGTATTTACCTTTAATTACACCATCTTTACCACCGCTACGAGTAACACGCACTTTGGCATCACTGTTACCTGAATTTCCTTCTTTTATCGAGATGTTATCAATTTTAATAGAGCCAGATTTTGTTCCTGGGTTGGTGTTTGTATTGGAACTACTTCCTCCATCTTCTCCACCGGAACCACATCCGCTTAATGCTGCAATCAAAGCAATTGCCAATGCTGAACGTTTCATTAATGTATTGCCCTCTTTAATTAGACCTGTTTGAGGTTTCCAGTCTAATAGGGTAGGTGCATAGATTATGACTCTGTATCAGCCCATTTTGGGCAAATACGTCGCAAAGGTTAGAGACTTCGTGTAATGGTCCATTTTGGGCAGTTTGGGAGTGGAAAAATGGAGTAACGAAAAGGAAAATCTAATCGTCAATTTGGTTTCGCGCTGAAAGATGCTCAAATCTCTGACCAGTCCTTCGACTAGACCGCCCTGTGAAAAAGGTGTTTTTATCTAAACCAATATGTTTCGTGTAAACCGGAGCGATGTTAGGTAATCAGGGCATCCTATAAACTCGCTCTATTGGAGTTGACATGAAAAACCTATCTAATGACGTAACTTTTGCCTCTAAAGAGGCTGCAAATTCATTTGCTGATAACCTTTCCTCAGTTTTGAAACAAGACCATAGCATCTCGCTCAAACCAATAAAACTGCTTCACGCCACGGCTAAATGTCTCGGGTATAAAAACTGGAATCACTGGTGTGGCTCTGCATTTAGCTCCAAATCTGATCTCATGTATTTATCAGGTGATAATGGGGATGATGAATTCTTTGTTTCTCATGAGGAGCGCACTCCAATTCAGTTCTTAGATGCGTCTTGTATTGATGAAGTTAGAGCTAACGATAGCGAAATAGCTTATTTATGTGGTAGTAAGGTGCTGTCTACACTAGAAAAAGCTATCGAGCATATGAGGCCGGATGACGAGTACGACTTCCATATCGAAAACTATGGAGGTGTGATCCATTCATTTGTTGTTGCCAAGCGTTTTATGATGACTCACGAAGAGATCGCGGAGCGAGCAAAGTTATCCATTTTATCGCAATTAAAGCGTGAACCTGATTCTTATGAACTGAAAAAACAATCTCAGCTTGATTATTTTGGGGTCTATGATAACCCTCGTCTTAATACACTTTACTACCGTCTCGATAATGCCATTGGTGCTTTTTTTAATGAGGAACTGGAGCACAGCATTGGCTTTCACTATTTTTCTCCCGTGGAGCAATTCGCTTACTTTGATAGTGAAGGCAATCATAAGGTAATGGATCGAGATGAGCTTATGGAATTTTTAAGTTCTATTGAAGGAAACATCCCTGTATTGGCTGGTGTTTACAGACCTCTCTTTGGATAGGCTCCACTATCAAATTGCGTAATTACCAACCATCCGGAAATTCCGGATGGTTGGATTTTGAACAGATGGATTTTGGTTCCCTCATCTATGAGGGAACCAAATTTATGTGTGTGAATGTATCAGTTCTCTGCCTGATTGCCCTCAACGGGCAGTTCTACAGTGTGTCATTTGATATGTACTTGCTATCATTCTGGGGTCATTACGATTTCGCGCTGAAATATGCTCAAGTCCTTGACCAGTCTTTTGACTAGACCGCCCTGTGAAACAGGTGATTTTATCTTTGCAAATGTCTAACCGTGTTAATGCAGATTCATTTAACTGGGGGCTTGGCAGGTAATCAGGGCAACCTTTCATAGATACCCCGTTAATTTGGAGTTGCTTTAATATGAAAACTACCACGATATCGTTTGGCTCGAAATCAAACGCTGAATATCTCGCAAGAAAACTGTCATCAACATTGAAAGATGATTTTAATGTTTCGCTGAAACCAATCAAACTCCTTCATGCACTAGCTAAGGCTCAGGGTTATAAAAATTGGAACCACTGGGCTGGGGCTGGGCTTTCTGAAAATACAGATCAAGCTTTAACTGAGCGACCACCTATCGCTTATGACTTAGATCTTCCTGTGCCTTTTTTAAAACGAGCTCCGGTTGATGCGAATCCTGACGCGGCAACATCCTATATAGTTGAAATATTGGATATTAATCTTTTTGACTCAGTACGAGTTATGTCAAACGAATTATCCGCCGAGCTTTGTGAGAGGAGAAGAAAAGCATACTCGGAAAACCCCAGCATCACAGCAGGTTCAATGACTGTGTACACAGTGGTTATAACAGGCAAACGCTACACTAATGGACGCGGAGGTTATTGGGGTTCTAGGGATTTTCCCCTCTAAAAAGACTTAATCCTCTGTAGA
>NZ_LAUM01000017.1:0-29865 GCF_000972265.1 Vibrio sp. ECSMB14106
GTCTCACCTTACCCGATTGGAGTGCTTATTATCCATACAAGCGTTTAAGACGGATTCCCAACGCTTGGCATTTTTAGTTTGCTTCAGCTTTAGTGTATACGGCACAATGCTTTAAGTGCAGTGGTCTGCGTTGCTCACCACTTAACGCGGCGTTATATGCTTAGAGGAAATAATGAAAACTTCAATAAAACAGTTGGTTGCAAGGCATAGAGGTGTAGATGAAGCTAGTAGCTTTTCTTCATTCGAGTTGAGTAGTCCACAACCTCTAATAGAATCAGCTAAAAAGTCCTGTCAATTGTACCTCCTTCAATGGGGGCTTGCGCACCGCTTAGTGCTGCATGGGCTCAGACGTTGAGAGATGATTATGGTATCCCTGCAATCGTGGTAGCGGGAGACTTAAAAATCTTGGGTAAGCGAATATTCAAGTGTAAGAAAAATCTCCCAGAAGCCGGTGCTAATGGACAAATTATCAATCAAAAGTGGGATGGTCACTGTTGGATTGAAATCGACGGATTTGTCGGGGACTTGTCCATTTTTCGTACCGCATATTCTCTTAGCCATCCTAGTGTGGTGTTGAAGAAATTCATTGAAAGTACATTTGGCAGCGGACGTGGCGCATTTTTAGCTCCTTATCAAGACATACCCAATGGGATGAAATATGAGGCTAAATATGTTTTAAATGATAGACAGCTTGCAGGTTTGCTAGGTGGTTTAAGTTACCAACTAGAAACGGGGCAACGCACTTAGTATCAAGTTTGAAGTGCGACACCTTCTATAGATGCGCATGAATATACTCCAGTGGTGTTCTATACCCAAGCCTTTTGCGTGGGCGCGTATTTAATTTCTCTGCAATTTCATTGCAGAGATTCTGTGTCACATGTGACATAGAGGTTCGCTTTGGTAAGTATTGTCGTATTAACCCGTTAGTGTTTTCATTGGTGCCTCTTTCCCATGAATGGTATGGGTTTGCAAAGTAAAACAAACAGTTATGGAACCTTTCTAGTTGTGCGTAGCCGTGAAATTCCGTACCGTTATCTGCTGTAATTGTCTTAAACGGTAAATCTGAACGGGTCATGATTTTACTCATTCTGACATTGAGTGATTCGCTTGTTCTATCGTCCATTTGACCTATAAAAGTGTAGCCAGTCATTCTATCGACCAAAGTGACAATGCAATGCTTGGTTCCACGCTCGACAACGGTATCAATTTCCCAGTGACCAGGCTCCTTTCTAAGCTCAGCTATCGCGGGTCTTTCGGTAATGTGACGTTTGTTCGCCAGCCGTCCTCGGCTGTCTTTTGAGTTGTATCTTTTGCGTCTTTGTTTAGTTGATTGTCGCAGGTGCTTCCATAGCGTTCCGCCGAGTATTTTGTCATTCCAAACGTGTTGATAAATGAGCTCGTGGCTCATGGTTGGATATCCTCTAACTTTTAGGTAACCGACGATTTGGTCAGGACTCCAGTCCAGTCGCAGCAAGGCTTCAGGCAGTTTGAAATCAAGTTCGTCATAGCGTTTATTTCTACGAGAACGACTCTGACGAGTGCGAGCCATTTGTTGCGCTCTCGATGCCTGATACGAGTACCTTTTAAAGTACCGGTTGTATCGAGAGTTACGCTCGATTTCTCGGTATATGGTTGCTTTGTGACGACCCGGTTGTTTGGCTATTTTAGCGGTACTAATTCCTTGCTTTCTGAGTGCAGAAATCATATACCTTTCATTCTCAGTGAGGTGCGTGTATTTCATGTTTTTTACTTCTTGGCGGGAGCAAACTTCATGATTATCGCACCTTACTGTTTTTATGTTCAGAGGTGTCGCACTTCGTACTTGAATCCAAGGAATATAACAATCAATTTAAGAGGGATTCCCAACGCTTGGCATTTTCACTATGCGTTGATTTATGCGTTATACGGTGGCTTTGTATTACGTTGCTCACTACTTAACAGGGCGTTAGTTGTTTCCAAGGACTAGAAGGAAAATATGGCAGTTTTAGAAATTCTGACTGCACCAGATCCAAGGCTCAAGCTTAAAGCGGAAAAGGTGCAAGATCTGTCGACGGTACAAACATTAATAGACGATATGTTGGAAACGTTATATGCGACTGACAATGGTATAGGTTTGGCGTCGACTCAAGTTGGTCATAAAGAGGCCGTTGTTATTATCGACCTTTCAGAAAGTCGAGATGCACCGTTAATTTTAGTTAACCCAGAAGTGGTTAGTGGCTCAGATAAAGCATTGGGTCAAGAAGGTTGTTTATCAGTTCCTGATTACTATGCAGACGTAGAGCGTTTTACCTCAGTTGTTGTGTCTGCTTTAGATCGCGAAGGTAAGCCAATTACCATAGAAAGCGATGATTTCTTAGCTATCGTAATGCAGCACGAAATAGATCATTTGTCGGGCAATTTGTTTATTGACTACCTTTCTCCACTTAAACGTCAAATGGCCATGAAAAAGGTTAAAAAGCACGCAAGGTTGATCTTGTATTCTTGAGTGTGTCATATCGTGCTGTTTTCTACTGAATTAGATGGTTTGTGAACAGGGGAGTTATGGGTAATTATTTAGATATTTGGTTCACGGTTACCGCCCTAGTTTTTATTGTCAGCTTACTTTCAGCAATGTTTGTTGGCGTTTGGCATAAGAATGGGAAAGCGTTAATACTATTAATCGGAGTCGCGTTCATTAGTATTGTTCTGTTTTTTTCTCAAAAATATCAAGTTTGTTGTTGTAAGTTTCTGATCCGCTTGCGTCTGCATGCCCCGTAACAATAAGGTCTAGCGATTTATTTTGCTTTAAAATATTGGCCGCCTCAGCGAGGTGTCCCATGTACTTAGGATTTACTTCGGTAGAGTTTTTCGCGAATTGATTGTCGACATTGAGTAGGTCATACAACTGCTCAATCACCGACAGTTGCATACGGAATTGGCTTTCATTCTTAGGAGGTTCACAACGAGCCTGTGAGGTCACATAATCAAGTTGGAGCTCAAGTTCATTAAGGCGTTTTCTTTGAATAACCAAATCGTTAGCAGCATCTAACAACAACCCACTTTGCAGTTCGCGTGCAATTCGGTTTTGCTTTTCGATGGCTTGAAGTACCGCAGCAGGAAAGCACCAACGAGCGCCTTCCTGAATTAAGGCATTTAGGTGCAGTTTTGCTAATTGCCAATCAAAGCGTAAGCCGTGTTCTGGGCCGAGTGGTTCGTCAGGCATGACTGGCGATAAATCTGAATTTTGATAGTTAATGGAATCATAACTTTCAGCCAATCCTCCCGTGCCTTGCTCCGGGTAGCTTGTACAACCAAGAACAAGAAAAGACAGAGAAAGGCTTATATAATTTTTCAGTATTTTCATGCCAACGTCCTTGGTTTTCTATTTTTATTATTATGTTTTGTTATTTCTAGCTTAGTGGATCTTCATGAATTAGTAGGATTTTTTGAGTTAACTGGGATCGCGTGGCCAATGCGAAGTAGCTGCATAATTTCAAGAGGTTGCCCTGAGACATTTTCTAAACGCATATTTCTTTCTCGCTCCGTAAGACGTTTGAACATATAAACAATGGCACCTACACCTGATGAATCAAGAAACTGAACTTGGCTAAAATCCACTTCGATTTCTTGATGCCCATAATTTGAAATAACATCATCAATATCGGCTTGCGCCTCGCGGCTACCTGCTGCGTCTAAGTTGCCAAAAATAGAAAGAGTCAGTGTTGTAGTGTCTAAGTCAATTTTACGTAATTCCATAATGCTATCTCCTTTAATGTATGACTTAACAAGAGCATGTAGCATGCCAAGTTTAATTTTATTGTTTTTCAATGAGTTACAATGTCTATTGTTTTTAATCTCATATTGATAGAGGTTGTTTCTCAATATGAGAATTAGAAATGAGCTAATTTTTGTGAGTTATAAGTCATTAATTTTATGAATGAAATTTAAAATTAAATAAGGTTGATGTCTGGATCGCATCTTATTCCAAAGTTTGTCTATCTGTGGAGTGGAACGCTTAGGATTGAAGGAGTTATTAATACGGAGCAGATAATGAGGCTAACCAAACTGGCTATAGCGACTTTATGGGCGTGTTCGCTTTCATCTCATTCATACAATTTACCGCCAGAAAATTTAATCTTGGCAAACACATACCAGCAAGGTATTGATGTTTCTGAATATTGGAAAAGTGAAAAGCTCGATGGGATTCGGGCGCTGTGGGATGGTAACCATCTCTATACTCGTAACGGAAACCAGATTTATGCACCAACGTGGTTCACTGAACAGCTACCAAAGGTCCGCCTTGAAGGGGAGTTATGGGCCGGTAGAGGCAAGTTCCATTTAGTGCAATCGACTGTTCTTGATCATACCCCTAGTGATACAGCATGGCGTGAAATAAAGTTCATGTTATTCGATATGCCGGGAGCGGCGGGAGATTACCAAAAACGCTACTATAATATCTTGCATTGGGTGAGTTTAATTGACGAGTCTCATGTTGGTTATATTGAACATGTCCCAATCCAAAATGAAAAGGCGTTATTTCATCAGTTAGACAATATCGATGAACGTAACGGGGAAGGTTTGATGCTCCGCAAGATCACAAGTCGTTATCAGGCAGGTCGAAGTAATGATCTTCTAAAACTGAAAAGACATCATGATGCGGAAGCAACAGTCATTGGTTACAAAAGTGGTACAGGAAAATACAAGGGGATGATGGGTTCAATTTTGGTCCATACGGAAGAGGGGGTTGAGTTCTATATCGGTAGTGGATTTAGCGATAAAATGAGACTGTCACCTCCTGAAATCGGCAGCAGGATTACCTTTCGTTATAATGGCTTTACGCAAAATGGAAAACCGAAGTTTGCCCGCTTCGTTCGAGAGAAGAGTGAATATTAGACCACATTCACTGAACTCATACAGTAAAAAATTGAGCTCTAGACTCTTATCGTAAGAAAGTCAGAGCTCTTTTTTATTTGTGGTATCGGTTCTATCAATTTAGCAATTGAGCATTTAACGAGAACTAAATTCTAACTGTACAACGTCATCTTGCTTGTGCATCCAGTGCAGGCGCATACCAAGCATCATTGCGGCTGAAGTGAGTCCGATAATGAAACCAATCCAGAAGCCGTGAGCCCCCATTGGTTCCACAAGCCAATCCGTCATCCCAAGAATATAACCCGTCGGTAGACCAAGTAACCAATACGCAATAAAGGTTATGTTAAAAATAGAACGCATGTCTTTATATCCACGTAATGCACCCGCCGCGATCACTTGAATCGCATCAGTGCATTGATATACCGCGGCAAAAATAAGAAGCTGCATGGCAATGGTGATCACTGCGGTGTTTTCTGTATACAGTAATGATACTTGTTCTCTAAACAACACCGTCAATGCTGCGGTCATAAAGGCGGTAACCAAACCAACAATAATCCCTACATGGGTAGCAATCTTAGCGCCTTCGGTATTATTCTCGCCCAGTTTATGTCCTACACGAATACTCACAGCAGCGCCGATACTCATTGGAATCATAAACACCAAAGTCGAGAAGTTAATGGCGACTTGATGCGCTGCAACCACTAATGAACCTAATGGAGCAACCAGAAGAGCAACCACCGCAAACAAGGTCACTTCAAAGAAAAGTGCCGCGGCTACAGGAAAACCTAGCTTAAATAAACGGATTTGTGCTTTTAACTCAGGTTTATGGAATTGACCAAAGATGTTGATCTTCGCGAGACGCTTCGAAGTGAGTATGTATGCAAATAGTAGAGCAAACATTATCCAATAAACGATAGCCGTTGCTACGCCACAACCAACACCACCCAGAGCAGGAGCTCCAAGCTTACCGTATACAAACATCCAGTTAAGCGGGATGTTTAGCAACAAACCAATAAAACCAATCACCATTGCCGGTTTGGTTAAAGACATACCGTCAGTAAAACTTCTTAAGGTTTGAAAAAGTAAGAAAGCAGGCACCGCAAACATTACCGCATGCATATAGCCAATGGTTTTTTGAGCCATCAAGGCTTCAATGTCCATTAGCTCAAGTATGGCTTGAGTTTGAAAAAGTACGCCAATGATCGGCAGTGATATCAACAACGCCAGCACCGCGCCTTGTTGAATCTCGTATGGAATTTTAACTTGACGACCTGAGCCATTAAGTTGAGCAACCACTGGGACTAATGCCATCAATAAGCCTACACCGAACAAGATCGAAGGAAGCCAAATACTCGCAGCTATTGATACTGCGGCCATGTCAATAGCACTCACGCCACCGGCCATCACAGTATCGACGAACCCCATTCCGGTTTGTGCTACGGATGCGATCAATACAGGGGTCGCAAGTTTGATTAGATTTGAGGCTTCTTCTTTGTAACGATGCACAAATTACTCCAAATTAGATTAGTAGTATGAGGGATAGACGTTCAGAATAAATCAGAGGCACTGATCATTAAGCTTCCATTGGACGAATCATAAAGAAATGTCACAATAACTGCTATTAAAAACTGATAGTAATACGCTAAATAGGAATTTTATGTTTACAGGTATCGTTCAAGGAATGGCAACATTGGTTGCTATAAATAAAAAAGAGTTGTTTCAGACTCATACCATTGAGCTAACAGATGAAATGATTGAAGGATTAGTGATTGGCGCTTCATTAGCTCATAACGGTTGTTGCTTGACTGTCACTGAAATTTCAGGAAACCAAGTTGCATTTGATTTAATGCAAGCAACGTTGAAGTTAACGAACCTTGGTCAATTGAATGTTGGAGATCAAGTAAATGTAGAGCGTGCGGCCAAGTTTGGCGATGAAATTGGTGGTCACAGTATGTCTGGGCATATTGCTCTAATGGCTAAACTTGTTGAAGTGATCAAAACTGAAAACAATCGTACACTATGGTTCGAATTGCCAGAAGCATCGATGAAATATGTACTTAGTAAAGGCTACATTGGTCTAGATGGGTGTTCATTGACTATTGGTGAAGTTGAAGATAATCGTTTTTCTGTGCATTTAATACCAGAAACATTAAACCGAACTCTATTTGGTGGTCGTAAAGTCGGGGACGATATAAACATTGAATTCGATCCTCAAACACAAGCCATTGTAGATACGGTTGAACGCGTACTAGCTAATCAGAAATAGCTCTGTTTACTTCAAAGTTTCGTTTATCCTCGGATTAGCCCGATACACTGCGATAAAGACACAATATAATTAAAAAAGAGCGCTTGATGTGCTCTTTTTCTCTCTCGTGTGGGGCATCAATACATGCTACTCAAAACACCTGCTCGTCATCAGCGTCAATGGATAGACTTATTTTTTCTCTTATCTCGTCGACCTGCATATCTAAGTGAATCGGATTGCAACATACAGGACAATCGTCATAAAACTCCTGTCTGCCGTTGGACGCATCAAGCGTTATATTGATGGCGTGCCCGCAGTGAGGGCAGGAGACATGTTTTTCGGTGTATTTATGCATGGCAAATTCTCCTCACTGTAACCAATAGCAACCCTAGTTAATTACTGTGATTAGCATTAAACGGCCTGAATCTTCTGAATACACGCTTCAGTTTGTGCCAAGTAATGACCGCCAAATTGATTGCAGTGGTTAAGAAGATGGTACAAGTTGTAAATGTCTTTCCGATCAGTATAGCCAACGTCGAGTGGATTGATGCTTTGGTAACCTTCATAAAACTCTTTTGGAAACCCTTCAAACAATTCGGTTAATGCCAAATCACATTCATGATCGCCCCAATAACAGGCTGGATCATAACAGATTGGACCAAAAGCTGTGTTCGCAACATTACCATACCAAAGATCACCATGAAGCAAAGAAGGGCGAGGGTTGTGGCCAGCGAGGCGCATATTAACAACATCGACGAGTTCATCAATATCACCGAATTTAATGCCTTTTTCTTTCAACAGTTGCAGTTGAAAACCAATGCGTTGTTCTGAGAAAAATCGGCCCCACTTCTTATGCCAAGGATTAGGCTGCAGTGTACTACCGATGTAATTGTCTTGATCGCAACCAAATTCTTTCTGTTCACCCCATTGATGAAGTCGAGCAAGTTGAACGCCGAAATCAAAGCTATTATTGCCGGTTTCTAGCGGCTTGGTTGGTAAGTAATTAAGAATGATGAATGAGCACTCTTTGGTTTTACCAATAAGTACGAGTTCGGGAACATAAACCGTGGAGGTCTCTCTCAACAAACGCAAGTTCTCGGCTTCAATTTCGAACTTTGGTAAAAATTCTCGCTGATTCACTTTCACAAAGTAACGCTCGTTACCATCACTTATCATATAGCAATCATTAATGTCGCCACCAGAGAGTTTGGTGCGTTCAGTAATCTGGAAGCTAAATAGAAGTGTATCTGAAAGCTGTTGAGAAATGGCTTGCCACATAGAAAACCCTCAGGGAATGTTTGTTTAATAGCAATAGTTTAGGATAAATCTGAGTAATTTATAGATGTACTCGTCAATGTTCTTGTTTCTTATTCATCTTATGTTGATTCATTTGGTTAATTTGTGAACTCGAACTATTTCAAGTTCATTGATAAATAAGAATAAATTGAAAATACGATGTCATAAATGGTTTGAGACGAGTCTCACAAACGGCACGTTTTGGATCGTAATAAACTGGAAAAGTCGACATGACTTGTTATTGTTTCAGCTTCATCTTAGGTAAAGCCTCTGAGTGATAGAATGTACTATCATTCAGTGGAAAGCCACGCTGCTGGAACACTCGTCTAACTCTTTGGAAGCATGTGACTGTCTATGTCATCCGTATATTGCTTGAAATTTAAGCTTAAAGACTCATTAGGAGCATTTTAATATGATTTTTAGTAATAAAGTGATGACAAACAACTTCATTTACATAGTATTAGGCAATTACGTATTAATCTGCTCTAGAGCTTAAAACGGAGATTTATTGTGGTTGTAGAAACCGATGGCTATTTGGCTTTGATCGAACACTTATCATTTAACTTAGATGTCTTTACGAATAGTAATGGCTATACAGGTAATGAAAGTGTTGAAGACATCATTACTGACATGATTTCAACTAACATCATGGCTATTTTCGAGCAAAATCCCGAGTTACATTCCAGCGTTCGTTTTCAGCTATTGAAAGAAGCTGATGCCGTAGTAGCTGATTTAGGTGAAGTGCTAGCCGGTGTGTGGGCCAAAAAAGCAACCAACGAGCAAATTGTATTTCTAGACGAATACATCGCTTTGGTGAAAAACCTATTTGATTCAGCCGTCGCTAAATACGATTAGATAGAACTGATATTATGATGCACGCTTACCTAGCATATTAGTGAGCGTGTAAGGTCGGGTATAAGCCTGCATTGGATCTGTTATAAACGCCTAAAGTGCCAAAATTTGGAAGCCCAATAAGGGTTATCCAACCTCGATATAATCACACCTTTCGATGTAGAAGCATGTAGAAATTGATTATTTCCGAGGTAGACACCTACGTGTCGCACAGTCATCGATGTCTTAAAAAACACCAAGTCGCCACTCGTTGCCTGTTCATACGCAATTTCTTTTCCCTTTTGACTTTGATCTTTTGTGGTTCTTGGTAGAGCTTGTTGGGTCGCATTTTGCACGGCAATCTGCACAAAAGCGGAGCAGTCTACACCTCTAAATGAGGTTCCACCGAAATGGTACGGCACGCCTTTCCACTGCTCATACACGCTCATGTAAGCATTTTTAGTCAATAGTTCTGACTTGGATAAAGGTTTCTGTGCGGTTTGACTAAGCTGAGAAGGAGACGGGGTCGAGCTACATGCAGCTAATGTTGCGAAAGTTATTGTAACTGCAAGCATTTTTCTGAATTTCATATGTAACTCTTCTGAAAAAAAAATGAAATAAAAACGTCATCAAGGA
Organism: Vibrio sp. ECSMB14106; assembly: GCF_000972265.1. Classification (NCBI taxonomy): domain Bacteria; kingdom Pseudomonadati; phylum Pseudomonadota; class Gammaproteobacteria; order Vibrionales; family Vibrionaceae; genus Vibrio; species Vibrio sp. ECSMB14106. Next base: position 9,860 of record NZ_LAUM01000017.1, read on the forward strand.
CTTCTAGTATACAAGCTAACTTAAGGATATCTCTTTTCGTAGTCAAACTGGATTTCACATGCCCGACACAAATTTATCAATAAAACCCTCTCGTTATACATTCTCGCTCATCCAAACCGTCACTACCGTATTTATCTCCATTCTTTTACTCGTTAGTTTTTTGTCGATGGTCAGCATAACGGGAGTTGAACGGATTGGGGGTCACTTCAACGCGTTGTCCGAACGAGCACTACCATTAGCTCTTCATAATGCAGAACTGACACAAAACGTGTTAGAACAGGTGAAGCTCCTCACTTACAGTACTCAATCGAAAGATCTAAACACATTGAATACGACTCGCTCATCTATTGAACAACTCGTCGAGTCAAGTAACAAAGTGCTAGAGGAGCTCCTTTTTATCTCTCAATCTTTTCCTGAAGCGATTTCTGTTGAACAAAAGCAAAACCTAACTGAAGACATGGCGGCATTAAAGCTTATGACAAACAAGGTCTTGATGTCTCAAATTGAGATTCAAAATAAACAAATTCATATTGATGGCCAAGTCGGTGAGTTTCGCTATGGTGTAAATTCAATTGGACCTGAGATGAATCGTATTAGCTCTTTTCTTGTTCAGGAAAACCCCGCTGCACACGATGCCGCCAACCGCTTCACGGCGAGTGCTTCGTCAATGGCGAATACCTTCTTAATGCTGATGATGCAATCGGACTTAGACAAAGCTGAAAGTGAGTTTCGAGAGCTACGTAATCGCATGGCTGGGATCAATCTCGCTTATGACGATTTTTCAGAATGGCACCCTGATATCACTGAGTTTGCAAGTTTAACGGCCCCTTATGAGATGGTTCAGACTGGATTCCAAGACAATGGTGTCTTAAAACAAATCCTGCTAAAGCTTAAGTTAATCAAGCAACAAGAGGCCGACCTTGCTGAAGTGATAAAGCTTGCCAACAACGTAATAAGTACCTTAAATCAACTGTCTAATACTGCATCCATATTAATTGATGAAAGTGAATCTGTGGTCAATCAAACGATAGCGACCATTGATAGAGTGCTATTTATAAGTGGATTAGTGATCGCCGCTATTATTGCTACTTCATGGTTTGTGTTACGCCGTTGGGTCAATAAAGGGCTCAAAAACATCACTTGCCAACTAAGCTCCCTTGCTGAGCACGATTTTTCAAAGCAAAGCGAACTGGTTGGGCCAAGAGAGCTTCAAGTTATCGCTTCGAAGCTCAATAGCGTTGTAGACTCGACTGCCGATTCTGTACGATCGGTGACGCGTAACTGTGAAACGCTTTACCAAACAGCAGAAGTAAGCCACGACGCTGCAGAACAAACTAATTCTAGCTTGAACGCGCAAAACGAATCGCTGCAGAACATGATCACCACCATTACTGAACTGGAAGCGTCAATCGGTGAAATAGCACGTATCTCGAATGCATCGAACGACGACGCACAAGTCGCAGAAGACGAGTCAGTCAATGGTAGCCAAGTCGTTGGGCTTAACCAGCAACGTTTGCAAGCGTTAGAACAGTCACTAAGCATGAACGAAGAATCAATGGCCGACCTTGATGGCCGCGTGAAACAGATTCGTGAAATGGTCGATATGATCAGTGGCATTGCAGAAAACACCAACTTATTAGCACTGAATGCAGCGATTGAAGCAGCGCGAGCAGGCGAACAAGGCCGCGGTTTTGCTGTCGTTGCTGACGAAGTACGCAAATTGGCGAGTGGCACGTCTCAACAAACCACCAACATTCGCAATATGATGAATGAGCTGGTGGCTGCGGCTGACCGCTCTCGAACGTCTGTGACTGAATCTCGTAGCGAAATGGCCAATGCTCTGCAAACTAGTGAGGACGTGAAGCAAGCGTTTGAAAAAATAGACATTGCGGTTAGCCAGATAAAAGGACGTGTTGAGCAAATTATGGTGGCAACAGAACAACAAGCACGTGCAACGGTGGACGTGACACATTCAATCACGCGCGTTTCTGAACAAGGTGAAAATACCAAGCTTCAACTTGAATCAATGATTGAAAGTTCAGAACAAGTGGCCGAGATAGCGGGACATCAGCAGGAAATGCTTCACAAATACGTGCTGAAGTAAACCGGTGTACTGAATTTTCGTATAGCTGAAAACAATTTTATAGCCAGTAATAATATAGAAAACACCCTTAAATTCTAAGATGAACTTAAGGGCGTCTGTATTGGTCTTAACATAGGTTTGGTTTCAATGCATGTTTGAGTTTCAACGACTTCAATTCTATTTTTTCGTAGTCGGGAATCGAACGAAAGGCTGTCGCAGCATCAGATCTAAACGTTGTTCTTTACCATCTTGAATCTCTGGCACGCCAATCTGAACGTTCTCGTGACCAAGTTTTGGTTGGTCACGGTAAGTCTTAAACCATATATCCCAAACAGACAAAAAGAAACCAAAGTTCGAATGCGTTTCTTTAACAATGATAGAGTGATGTACTCGGTGCATATCTGGTGTGACAATCACTTTCCTCAGTCGTTGATCTACCCACAGTGGTAGACGTCCATTACTATGATTAAACATTGCACTGGCGTTAAGAACAATTTCAAAGATCACGACAGCAATAACTGGTACGCCAAGCGCGATCACTAAGCTGACTTTGATTAGCATTGAAAGAATCATTTCAATCGGATGAAAGCGAGTGCCAGTTGTGACATCAATATCTAGGTCTGCGTGATGAACTCGATGTAACTTCCATAGCCAAGGAATACGGTGAAACACCAAGTGTTGGAGGTAAATAGCACAATCCAACAGCAACACGCATATCAGAATGCTAAGTTCTTTAGGAAGTGACAGGGTATTGAATACTCCCCATTGATTATCTTGTGCGATAACCGCCGCTTGGAACGCAGCGATAGGGATTAGAGTGGCTAATAGAAAACTATTCAAAGTGACTAGCGCGAAGTTATTCCCCCAACGAAACCATTTGCTTTGAGTCAATGTTTTACGTGGGAAATGTTGTTCCCATAGAGCACACAATCCAAAAGCGACAATAAAACAAACAAGGCGAAGTAGCGATGGGTCCTGCATAAGAATTCCTTCTATCATTATCAAGCCACTGTAAGTACAATCGTGCCACTTTTCTAGTTCTATCTGTCGTTATTGTCCATGAGAATCCACGCTTTCCACCGTTTATACCAACACCGTTTATCTCTTTCTACCAAACCGTTTAATGCGCGCGGGTGCAAAGTAATACGATGTGAGTACTGCAAAATCAAACAAGACAGTTGTATCTGTGAACATCAACCAGACATAGATACGAACGTCGCGACCATGTTGATCTTGTCTGATAACGAAATCTTAAAGCCAAGCAACACAGGCCGTTTGATTGTGGATACCGTAAAAGACAGTCATGTTTACCTTTGGCATCGTACAGAGCCAAACACAGAGATGCTGGAAGTACTCAAAGACGACAAGTATCAGCCTGTGATTGTGTTCCCTGAAGACTACACCGATGACAAAACGCGAGTGGTTCAAGACTTACCACAAATGCGTGACCCAAATAAAAAGCTACTGCTAATTTTCATCGATGGTAGCTGGCGTGAAGCAAGACGTATCTTCAGACGTTCTGAGTACCTGCAAGATTTACCGGTGCTGTCGATTGAGCCTGAATCGGTTTCCCAATACATGATGCGTAAGTCAGACAACGATCAACATCTCTCTACTGCTGAAGTCGCTAGCTTAGTATTAAAACAAGCCGGTGAAGGAGAGGGCGCGAAGACTTTGCAGCTTTGGTTTGAAGCCTTTCGTGAAAGCTATATGTTGAGTAAGACTCGTTATAAGTCGGATCCGACCAAACCAAGTCTGAACGCTTTCATAGAGCACGGTAAAAATGAGAAGTCACTCTAACCTTTAACCACTTTGTGCTGACTTGTTGTTCAAACGGACTCGAACACGAGATAAGTTTGTTATCTATCACGGTTTGTAGGGGGAGTGTTATGGATAATGCTCCTTAGTTTTTTATTTACAAAAATTTGTTTGCCCGAATTTAGGGAAAAATTGGAGAGATTTCATGTATTACGGCTTCGATGTTGGCGGCACAAAAATTGAGTTTGGTGCGTTCAATGAAAAACTTGAGCGAGTAGCAACAGAGCGCGTACCAACGCCAACGGAAGATTATCAATTACTGCTTGAAACCATTGCTGATTTGGTAAAAAAGTACGATAACGAACTCTCTTGCGAAGGCAAAATTGGCCTTGGTCTTCCTGGCATGGAAAACGCAGATGACGGCACAATGCTGGTTGTTAACGTACCAGCTTCAACAGGTAAACCACTACGTAAAGATTTAGAAGTGCTGATCGGTCGTAGTGTAAAGATCGAGAATGACGCAAACTGTTTTGCGCTTTCAGAAGCGTGGGATGACGAGCTTAAAGATGAGCCATCAGTTGCTGGCCTGATTCTAGGTACTGGCTTCGGTGGCGGTTTAGTTTACGAAGGTAAAGTGTTCTCTGGCCGTAACCACGTTGCGGGTGAGCTCGGTCATATGCGCCTTCCTATTGATGCATGGTTTCACCTTGGCGACAACGCACCACTATTAGGCTGTGGTTGTGGTAAGAAAGGTTGTCTAGACAGCTACTTATCTGGTCGTGGCTTTGAGTTGATTTACGAGCACTACTTCGGTGAAAAGAAGAAAGCGATTGAGATCATCCAAGCGTACAACGAAGGTGAGGCGAAAGCGGCTAAGCACGTAGATCGCTTCATGGAGCTCTTGGCTATCTGTTTCGCGAACCTGTTTACCGGTCTTGACCCACACGTTGTTGCACTAGGCGGCGGTCTTTCAAACTTCGAGCTTATTTACGAAGAGATGCCAAAGCGCGTGCCTAAGTACCTGCTGTCTGTAGCGAAGTGTCCTAAGATCATCAAAGCGAAACACGGTGATTCAGGCGGCGTTCGTGGTGCTGCATTCCTTAACATCAAGTAAGATCTATTTGATGTAAGTTATTTAAAAGCACAAATAAAAATGCCGCAATCTCGAAAGAGGTTGCGGCATTTTTTATGGTTTGGTGTTTTCGTCTCTCTAACTCAAAACAAAAAAACTAGAAGTCAGAAGCTTAAGGCTTATTTCTTCTTTTTACCTACACCTAGGTTGTCTTTTTGCTTCAACGTAAGCTTAGTAAAGCCAAGCTTGCGGAAGTAGTTGTCCTGGTAGTTACGAACCGCTTTAGTATCGGAAATCAACTCAAGCTGTTGCTCAGTTTTAAGATACTCAGAGATGTCGATGCCTTCCGCTGCAGCAACCGCTTCTTGGATCGTGCGGTGTTCTTGTTTTGAAAACAGTAACTCTTTTTCTTCGTCTTTGTAAGTGTACAGAATGGTACGAGCCATAATGCGCTCCAATAGAATTTTTACTTTGGGCGCACTCTACATAAAAACCGTACGTCGCTCAAGGTAATGGTAAGAAATCTTAAGATTATCGTCTTAACGCTTATCGCTATCTGAGCTTTGAATTAAACGCGGCCCTGCAGAGGAATAATAGTCACTGTTTCGCCAACCTTCACCGTATCAACCGCTGGTGAGATTTCGATCAAGCAGTTTGCTTCACTCATTGAGCGCAGAATACCTGAACCTTGTTTGCCAGTCGTCTTCACTTCAAGCACACCAGATTCGTTCATAGAGAACACACCACGGCTGAACTCAGTACGACCTTGGCGAGAACGTAATTGCTCAGTCGCAACTGCGTTCGCTTTCACTGGCGTCCAGTTCGTTTGACCTTGAAGCTTGCGGATCGCTGGCTCTACAAAGTTAATGAACGACACCATCACAGCAACTGGATTACCCGGCAAGCCGAAGAAAGGTTTGTCTTCAATCTTACCGTAAGCAAGAGGACGCCCCGGACGCATGTTGATACGCCAGAAATTAATCTCACCCAGTTTATCTAATGCGAGTTTGATGTAGTCAGCATCACCAACAGACACGCCACCTGAAGTCAGAACCATGTCGGTCTCTAACGACGCAGCATGAAGTACATCCATCATCTTTTGTTCGTCATCTTCAATGATGCCGTAGTCAACAATGTCACAGCCTAGCTTTTGAAGCATGCCGATGATCGTGAAACGGTTCGAGTCGTAAACAGAGTTCGGCTTCTGCTCGCTACCCGGAGCTTGAACTTCATCACCTGTAGAGAATACGCCAACTTTCACTTTACTTAGAACAGGGCAGGTACCGAAACCTAATGATGCCATCATGCCCATTTCTGGCGCTTCGATTCGCGTGCCACGAGTAAAGACAGGTTGGCCGATTTCAAGGTCTTCACCCGCCATACGGACATTTTGTCCTACTGAGATTTTAGCGTCTGGGAAGCTAACTGTGTCGCCTTCTTGAACGGCTTGCTCACGCATCACAACCACATCTACACCTTCAGGCATTGGCGCACCAGTCATGATCTTAACCGCTTCACCTTGTTGAACCGTTTTGTCGTAGCTGTGACCAGCCATGACTTCAGCAACCAGTTGGTAACTATCCAGTTCTAAATCTTCGCCACGAATGGCGTAGCCATCCATTGCAGAGTTTGTGTTCTGAGGCACGTTGATTGGCGAGATAACATCTTCAGCCAATACACGACCATAACCTTGCTCTAACGCAACAGATTCAATCAGCTCAAGTGCATCAATGCTATCGACAATCTTTTGCTGACCTTGCGTAACGCTTAAGCCAGCAGGAGAAAATGAATCACAACACACAACAGGTGAATCGTCTTTTGAAGATGAACACGACACTGTTCTGCTTGTTGTCGATGAAGGGGCGAACGACTGAGCATAGTCGATGATGAAATCACGAATCGCTTCTAAGTCGCTGATCGTCATTTGTGGCAGGTCAGACTCAACTTTGCTGTCTGCAGCAATCGCAATGATGTTGTCATCGTTTGGATAAAGCCAAGGTTTGCCAACTTCGTCACGGTGAAGCTCAATCTTAGGAAAGGCGATGTTCTTACAGCCTTCAACCAGAATCAAGTCCAACGTGTTGGTATCAAAACGTGTAAGCAGATAATCAAAGTCGGCTTCGGCTTTTGGCGTTTCTGTCATCATCACGTGACGGTTACGCGAAGCGATCAGCATTTGATTCGCGCCCGCTTTACGTAGGCGGTAGCTGTCTTTACCCGGCTTATCGACATCGAAATCGTGGTGAGCGTGTTTAAGAACACCCACTTTCAAACCTGCGTTGGTAAGTAAAGGTAGTAACGCTTCAAGTACGGTAGTTTTACCTGTGCCGCTGTAGGCAGCGAAACCTAACAAAGGTAGGTTAGGGCGTTGTTTTGAATCTTTCATTATTGAAGCGTTCCAAATTGGGTGAGTTCTTCTGGCGTATTGAGATTAACAAAACAGTTAGGCGCGTCGCTAAAATCGACGTACTCCGTCACACACTCTTTATATAACAAGATGATCTTGCGGTCGCCACGCTCTAAAAACGCTTCTAACTTTGGAAGAACACGTTTGTGAAATAGGGTAAACACAGGCTGTTTATATTCACCATCGTGAGCCACTAGAATGTCGCTGTCTTCCTTTACCGCAGCGCAAAAACGCTCGACAAGGTCGTCACTGATTTGCGGGCTGTCACAAGGAACAAAGCCCACCCAGTCTGTGGCCGCGTTTTTAAGGCCAGCGTGAATGCCACCCAAAGGACCTGGATAATCAGGGAATGAATCGGAAACAACCGGAGCGAATGCTTGGTAACTGTCTAAGTTACGGTTGGCATTGATGGTGATGCTGACATCTTGTTGTGACAGCTTGTCTATAACGTATTGAATAAGCGGGGAACCGTTGAGCTCAACAAGTCCTTTGTCTTTTCCGCCCATACGGCTGGCTTGTCCGCCAGCCAAAATAACCCAACTAGTTTGCGTTGGAAGCAGCATAAATATTCTCTTGTGCTTTGTTCTTTTTAATAACTTGCAGAAGCGGTAATTCTGTCAAAGTGTTGTCTTTGATCCACCACTGCTTCTTACATAAATCGGTTAACGCGTTAGTTTGGTGGCTCGTGATGACTAAACTCGCGCCTCTCTGAAGAAGATCTTCGGCCATAATCACCAATCTTTCAATAGACTCTTTGTCTAAAGAAGCACTTGGTTCATCCATCAGCAAGATTGAAGGCTTGAGAATCCAAGCTCGTGCCATTGCTACGCGTTGACGCTCGCCACCAGACAACACGGAAATGTGCTCGTCTGCTAGGGTTTCTAAACCTACCATCCTTAGAGCGTTAATTATTTGAGCTCGCTTATCTTTTTGGCTCTCTTTGTTAAAGCGAACGCCATAAGCGACATTTTGGTACACCGAGCCATCAAATAGGTAAGGGGTTTGATGGAGATAGATGATGTCTTTAAATTTTAGTTTGGGAAACAGGTTATGTTGCCAACTTTGTGTCGGGCATTGAATACGGCCAGAGCTTGGTTTGAGCAAGCCTGACAATATTTTAAGTAGGGTCGTTTTGCCAACACCGTTGTCACCTTTAAGATAAATAGCATCGTTTGGGCCGATAGACAGTTCAGGAATATGAAACAAAACACGCTCTTTATAGCGCATTGAAATTTGCTGCGTTGTTATTTTTATACTCATGACAGCGTTCCTATGTTCTTAAATAGCCTTTTCCTCTCACACTGGAAAGGAAAAAGTTAAGGGCTAATGCCAATGCCAATAAAACCATGCCTAGCGCGACACCTTGTGCGAATGCGCCTTTGTGACTTTCCATAGCAATAGCCGTTGGGATATTTCGTGTCATTCCCATAATGTTGCCGCCGACCATCATCGAACAGCCGACTTCGGTTACGATGCGAGAAAAGGCTGCAATGGTCGCTGCCAACAAAGGAAATCGTGTTTCCCAAATTAAAGTACACGCGACTCGAGTGGTTGAAACTCCAAGGGTACGTGCCGTTTCTACTGCTCGGCGATCACTGGCTTGAAGCGCGCCGTGCATCATAGCAACCAGAATAGGGAAGCAGATCAGCATCTGACCCAGAATCATCGCCTTTTGCGTGAACAACAATTGCCAGTCACCTAAAGGACCTGAACGAGAGAGCATCATGTACATCAACAAGCCAATCACTACAGTCGGTATCGCTTGTAAGGTGTTGATCACCGAAAGCAGTGCCCATTTACCGGGGAATTCGGTGTAAGCCAATAAGAAAGCCATAAGGATTGCAGGAACAATCACCAGAGAAATGGCAGACAAAGACACGCTGAAGGATACCGCTACGATTTTCCACAGTTCATGGTCAAAACTCACCAGTAGATTCATTGCGTCAAGCGTTGTTTGCCATAAGGTCATGAAGTATCTCGTTTAAATCGACAGTAAGTCTTAAAAGGTAATGCTGATATTTAGGTCATAGCTGACACGGAATTCGTTAAACAGGGTGAGTCAGCTATTCATTTTTTGCGAGCTCAATATTCACCCTGTAAGAGTAGTGCAATGACGACTATTCAGCGCTAGCAACAAACAACTGCTTGCCGTGTAGCTTGAAGTCGTTAATCAGTTTCTGACCTTTAGGGTTCACCAACCAATCACTGAATACTTTCGCCGCTTGGTAGTTGATGCTTGGGTAGCGCTCAGGGTTAACAAGAATCACTTGATAAGGGTTAAATAGGTTCTTGTCGCCTTGGAACAATACTTTTAAGTCAAGCTTGTTTTGATAAGCCAACCATGTACCACGGTCTGTCATGGTGTAGCCTTGCATTTCAGACGCCATGTTCAGAGTAGGACCCATGCCTTGACCAACACTGCGGTAGCCGCCAAAGTTTGGTTCCATTTTGGTCTGTGCCCAAATGCCCATCTCTTTCTTGTGCGTACCTGAATCGTCACCACGAGACACAAACGTCACATTGTTGGTTGCAATCGCTTTGAACACATCAGCTACTGCTTTTTGAGATTCAATTTTTGCCGGATCGCTTTGAGGGCCAACAATCACAAAGTCGTTGTACATCAGTTTACGAGGTAAAACGCCATAGCCTTGTTCAACAAAGTTTGCTTCAGCCTTTGGTGCGTGAGTCATCACCAAATCCACATCGCCATTTTCACCCATGCGAAGAGATTTACCCGTCCCCGCCGCTAGAACATCGACTTTAATACCAGAATCTTTTTCGAATTCAGGTAATAAGTAGTCTAGTAGGCCAGAGTGATATGTGCTTGTTGTTGTCGCAAGTTTGATATGCGTGGTGTCTTCTGCGCTGCTAGCTGAGTAACTGACGATAGATAGAGCGGCAATCGTTAAGGGAATTGCTTTCATTATTATCATGTCCATTCTGTTATAAATGAATGACACGCTTTCTTTTAAAGAACTCAAAGAAGAGCATGTGCATAAGATGCTAATTTTTGTAATTAGAAATCATCACATTACAAGCAAGCTTAATGCCAATAAATAGTGCATCAGACTTCATTAAATTGCTGTTATTTCGGACAAAACTGCGCCATTTGACCCTATAAAATGCATCAAAACATGAGCTAGGACAAAATGTCGCACTTTGACCCTGTTGATCAAAAGGTTAATTGGTACACTCTGTCCCAACTTTCCCTATCGGCTGATCATTATGTCTTTACCTAGTTCAAGTACGTCTCATCTCAATTCAAACACATTGACTCAATATCAGGCATTTTCTGTCTTGGTTGTCGATGATGAAATCGGGATGCAAGCAATCCTTAAGAAAGCACTAGGTAAGTACTTTGGCAAGGTATCAAGCGCAGGTTCAGTAGAAGAAGCCGAGGTTCTGCGTTGCAACGAACACTTCGATCTCATTGTTCTCGATATCAACCTTCCAGGTCGCTCTGGTATTGAATGGGAAGAAGCGTTTAACGACAGTGATCGAAAAGCTGATGTAATTTTCATGACCGGCTATGCTGATCTAGAGATGACTATCTCGGCACTTAAGCTTGGTGCTTCAGATTTCATTTTAAAGCCGTTTAACTTAGAACAGATGATACAAGCCGTGCTGCGTTGTATGGACAAGCGCCTAGACCAAAGGATGCAATACGCATTGAAGCGCGATGTTAGCCGTCATATCAAAACAGAATTGATCGGCGGTTCCGACAAAACCAAACAGCTCAAGCTCCTCATCAGCCAGTTTGCACCATCACGAGCATCGGTGTTGATTGAGGGTGAGTCAGGCACGGGGAAAGAGTTAGTGGCGCGTGGCGTGCATGAAGCCAGCAAGCGAACAGGGCCATTTGTGCCAATTAACTGTGGCGCAATTGCTCCAGAACTTTTAGAAAGTGAACTGTTTGGTCACACCTCTGGCGCCTTTACCGGGGCTAAAAAAAACCGCGAAGGTCTGTTCAGAGTTGCAAGCGGCGGTACGTTGTTTCTTGATGAAATCGGTGAAATGCCATTGCCAATGCAAGCCGCACTTTTACGTGTATTAGAGCAAAGAACCATTCGCCCGGTCGGTAGTGAGAAAGAAATTGCCGTTGATGTACGTGTTGTAGCGGCGACCAACCGTAACCTTCAACAAGAGGTAGATAAAGGAAACTTTCGCCGCGATCTGTTCTATAGATTGAATGTATTGAAGATTGATGTGGTGCCACTCAGAGAGCGTCCATCAGATCTTATTGAGCTAGTTCCATACTTCACCCGCCTATTATCGAGTGAGCTAGGCATGCCAGTTCCAAACTGGGCACATGAAGATATCTTAGCGATGAATGAATACGAATGGCCGGGGAATATTCGGGAACTTAAAAATTTAGTGGAACGCTGCATTTTATTAGACAAACCACCAGCTCACTATTGGCGTGAAGTGAATGGCGACCCTGCACCAACTAACATATCAGTGACGGTGTCACACGGCGCAGAGATGCCAAACTTGAATAACGCAGACGCCGTAGAGGGCTACCCAAATACTTGGACGCTCAAAGAAGTGGAAAAATCCCATATAGAACAGTTGGTTAGTTTCCATGATGGTAATAAGTCTGCAGCAGCAAGAGATCTTGGTGTTGCACGAAAAACCTTAGAACGTAAATACAAAGACTGGAATACAGAAGGCTCTGAATATGCCGATTAGACGTCAGTGGTGGTCCAAGTGGGCGTTCCGCTTCAAGACCATGGTACGTTACCGTTTATTGTTTCTGACATCTGCGCCGATCATTCTGACGTTGTGCGCGCTTGTTGCTATCACGCTGTATTGGTCGATTCATTATACGTGGCAGGGGGCATTAATTGATGTTGATGAGCGCTTGGACGTCGCCGATAATAGTATTCAACTGATTCAAAGCCAACAGGCCTATAACGTCCGAGCATTTGCTGAGTCTTACAACTTCCGGATCAAACTTTCGAGTGATACTTCAAAAGAAGAGCTCACACGTTGGGTTTCAGAAAACAAATCTCGCTATGAACTCGATTTTCTACGCTGGCATAGTGTCGAACGTATGGATAAGAAGCTGGAATACCTGAATCTGACCCACAAAGCGTCGTTTTTCAGCGTATTAAGCCAAAATGAACTCAGCAACCTAGACCGAGATCTCGCGAGAAAAGCCGAAGTGCCTATGCTTAACGGACAGAGCGTCGAAACACGAGGTCTAGTCAGTCGCACAGTCGTATCCATCCGGGATGAGAATGACCGTGTAATTGGTTTTCTAGATGGCGGTATCCTACTCAACAACAGTACACAACTCGTCGATCAAATCAGTAACTTGATCTATCCGCAACGCGATGGACTTAATCGTCGTATTGGTACTGTCACCGTGTTCCTTGATGATCTACGTGTCAGCACCAACGTGCCTTTAAGCAGTGAAAAGAGTGCAGGACGCGCGATTGGTACGCGTGTTTCGCATGAGGTTCACTCAAAAGTCTTAAACGAAGGCAAAGAGTGGCTAGATCGCGCGTATGTTTACGACGCTTGGTACATCACCGCATATCAGCCTATACATGACCAGTTCGATAATGTGATTGGCATGCTTTATACCGGTTATCTGATTTGGCCGTTGATAGAAACATATTTGACCAACCTTGGTGAAATCAGCATTACGATTGTGCTGCTATTGCTGGCTTCTGGCTTGATCGTTCATCGTGGTGCACGTGATCTTTTCAACCCAATTGAACGCATCCATAAAGTGGTCAAGCTAGTACAGATGGGTAAAGACAAGCGAATTGGCGCGCTTGGTCTGGATGATCAACATGAATTAACACTACTCGCTAAACAGTTCGACAAGATGTTGGATTTGCTCCACGAGCGCAACCAAGAGATTCAACAAGCGGCTTCTGAACTGGAATGTAAGGTCCACTCGCGTACTGCCAGCTTGAAAGAGAAAACCGAAGAACTCGAACTGCACATCAAACTGCTCAATCAAGCCAGAGATAAGCTGGTGGTCAATGAAAAATTAGCGGCACTAGGTGAATTAACCGCGGGCATTGCCCACGAGATCAACAACCCAACCGCTGTGATTCTTGGTAACGTTGAGCTAATGAAGTTTGAGTTGGGTGATGAAGTGAGCCGTGTATACGAGGAAGTCCACGCGATCATGGAGCAGATTGACCGAATTCGAAATATCACACGAAGCCTGCTTCAATACAGCCGTCACGGTGGCGTACAAGACGAAATTACGTGGCAACATATCAATCCAATCGTTGATGAAAGTATCACGCTCGTAAAAACAGGTGCGAAGAAGAAAGGCATTGTGTACGTATCGCAGCTGAACGCTAAAACCTCAGTCGAAGTGAACCGAAATCAATTGCTACAGATTCTGGTTAACCTACAAATGAACGCGATTCATGCAATGGACGGTCAGGGCACGTTAACCATTTCGAGTGAAGACTGGGTTGAAAATGGTGTGTCCCATGGCGCTATTGTTCATGTTCAAGATGAAGGCTGCGGTATTAAGGAAGAACAACTGAAACGCATTTTCTCGCCTTTCTATACCACTAAACGTGATGGTACGGGGTTAGGGTTGTCAGTCTCTCAAAGTATCTTGAGCCAAACTGGCGGCGAGATCCGAGTTGAATCGGAGGTAGGTAAGGGAAGTTGCTTTAGTATCTATCTTCAACAGAAAGCGACACCTCAATTGCTAGTATCAAATCTATAAGTTCTAACAACTAATTCACTGATATTGTTGAAGTACTTTAAGGTGTAAATCCAACGACTCTAATCTTTCCACACATAGCAACCTCATAAAAAACACCTCCGCACTTGAGATAGTTCGGAGGTGTTTTCGTTCGTTAATAACTAAGTGGCTAAATAGAACACAGAAAGCTAAATCTGAAACCAATCTTGATTAATGCGCCGCCACTGAAATTTGCGGTGGATTAATGTTGTGCTTTTTAAACTCTTTCATTACTCGAAGGGTAATGTCTGTCTCGAACAACTTCTCATACGCCGTATCCACTACATAAGCCTTACACGTTAACTGTATCGCTAGGTAGTTGTCAGTAATCGTCTGTTTAACAAGAACAGTCACCGGCTTTGGTAAGTGAATGTAGCGGCTTGAAGAAGCAGCCTCTTGAATCAAATCACGGGCGAGAGTGATGTCTTCATTCATCCCAACATAAAACGGAATCACCACTTGCATATCCAACGCGCCATAGTTTCCACTGGTGGTCACTTCATTCAAGAACTTGTTGTTTGGAATCGTAATGATGTCGTCGTTTAAAGTTCTCATCCTTACAGAGCGTAAACCGATAGTAATGATATCACCGTAGTTGCCCTCAAACGTAACACGATCACCAACTTGGAACGGTCTATCAATCATCACCGTGATGCCAGCGATGAAAGATGCCGCCAAATCTTTAAGAGCGAAGCCAACCGACACTGCAAGGGTACCCCCAATCAGAGCCAGTATTTGGTCGTTGATTCGAAAACTCATCATGAATACGATAAGCCCTGTACTTACGTAAATGAAGAACTGAGTAAACGACTGCAGCTTTTGCAATAACATTCTATATTGCACGAATTGGCTACCAAAGCTTGTCACCAACGAATTGATGAATTTAAGCAATAACCACATTGCTGCTATCACGATCATGGAAAAGAACACACCGCTCCATCGTACTAAGCTAGCTATCTTCGAAATGTTTTCTACGTTAGCTAACTCTTCCGTTGCGTAGATCGGAAAACTGACCGCCGTCGCTAGGCCAACAAGTAATAGGACAAATAACTTCTTCATTTTACTTCACCAATAAATGTTGACGGTCGAGAACGTTAGTAATGTGCCGGAACCAATGATCTGAAATCTTTGCCTTATCTTCATTCCAACCAATATAACCGCGGCTCTCGAAGTAACGCAAAACCCCAGTAATTTCAGCGATACTCAATTGAGTACAGTCGGACAGCACTTCAGGAGACGCGATTTCCAACTGCACAATAGAGCGCAACACAGCCAACATAGGTTTAGGCATGTTCTCGAGTTCTTGCGCTTCTGGCACATGAAACAATCTCACTACAGCTTGATCCGTCTCTTTATTCCGATTTAGAGAGAAACGGAAGAAACGCAAGGCGACAGTAGGGTTGCCATCTGAGTAGTGCCATAAGATCCGATAGAAACCTTGGCGAGCGCGTTCTTCTTCTGTCATGTCATCTTGATCCCACTGTTTGGGAACGACCAAGCCATCAAACGACAGCGGTTTTTCTAACTCGGTATTAATACGGCTTGTCAGTAGCTCACCGATTTGTTTCTCTGTCCAACGTGGCAGAAAGCAAACCAAATCAAACAACAAGCGTTCACCGCGCGCTCTATCAACAAAGCGCCAACTAGACTTTGCAATCGACATCACTACACGGTGATTCTTTTTAGAACGACGCAATAAATTAGTTAAACGGATAAGATCAGATAAGCCTCCAACCATTGGTTTAACCAGCCTCTGAGCATTATCAATTGCGATCAAGTAAGTCGTTTCGCTTTTCCTTAAATGTGCCAAGATTTGAATTTCTGTAGCGTCTTCATCTAAACCAATACTCATGGCGAGGTGACATAGAAACTCTTGGTATCCGGCATAAGGGCAACTGACGTAAAGGGGTTCAGCATTAGAAACTTTGTGCAGTAAAGTATAAAGCAGAGTTGTTGACCCAATGCCACGTTCACCAGACACGATACAGATAGCAGGGCTGTCCGACATGAGGTAACGAGACAATTGTTTCACTTCGTCGCCAGCGTAATCAATTAGTGTGCTGTCGATCGAGCCCGGAAGTATGTATTCAAAAGTTTGATCGCCTTTGATTCGTACTAAGTTTTGCTGGCTTTTATCAAGATCAGATTGCTTTGCCACTTCGATTCTAAATAGGTAAGCCAAAGCTTGGCTAAACAGTGTGTAATTAGAAAGCAGAACCATGATGCGATGCTGACCGCTGTAGATACCCAACCATATAATCCCCAGTACCGTGGCTATTATATTAAGTAGGAAAGTGTCTTTGCGGTTAACCGCCCAGTTGACCCATACCGGTCTTTCTGAGATATGCGAAAGGGCGTCAAATACCTTTGAACGCCATAGTCGTAGAACAGATATCGTGACCAGTACAAACCATACGAACAGAGCACTGTAGATCCAGCTGTAAATGGTACCTTTACCAAGAGTTTTAATAGAGATCTGAAGGATTACGCCCGCAACAATAAAACTCCATACATAACGTCGGATAGTAGACAAACGGAGTGCAACGACTTCTTGGTTTGAAGTTCTACTCATACGATAAGCAAATTCGAGTATAAAGCTAATCGCGATCGAACCACCAAGTATCCACCACGTAAAAATCTCTAGGAAGATCAAGTGCTGTAGACTAGGCAAACTGGAGAGCACTCGCAATGAGATAGTGATAGCAATTAACCACGCTATCGCACGATGGGCACGGCTGATATACCAAACCAAACGGACCCAAAAAGGAGGGTTCTGCTTGGCTTCCAAAATATTAACTCGGAATAATTCGGTAAGACGCGTGCTGTTTGATAACCACCAGACTAAACAGAAATAGATAAACAATACCTTCAATGAAGCCCAAATAACTGGGACCGGTGAAATGAAGATCTCTGTAATCAAAGCGTTGAAGCTACGAGTTTGTAAATACACCAAGTACTCGACATTCAGTTGAGTTAGCTGCCATTCCTGCTTAAATTGGGTTACCCCATAAGGGCCGAAACCCGTTAGGCGATCTCTGTTCGCGTTCGTTGTTTGCTCTAACAGGTCCTGTTTACTGACGTTCAAACTTTTTAATGTTAAGTAACTCGATTCAACAAAGAACCACTGGTCTGAATCGGCCTTGTCTCGATATGTTTTGAGCTGTCGTTCAAACGTTTCGATTTGTTGGTTTTGAATTCGTATTACGTCAGCAAGCAAGATACTGACTTTACGTTTATCCGATTCGTCCATAAACAAAGGGTCAGGCAGTGCATCGATTCGTTTAGCCAGATTTTGAACAACCTCCGACACCTCAGGTTGTAATTGCACGTCATATTCCAAGTTGGCATTAACAGGCCAAGAGAGTAGGGCTAATGTGAGTAATAAGAAGCGCAATAATGAATGCATAAAAGTCTCTTAAAATTATGAGGTTAGGAATACTATAGTTAGTTAACCTTATTTTGTGAAATCTAACTCCGTTTGGAGATAAGTACTTTATTCTTGTTTCTTTCATCATGCCCATGATGCTGTCAGGTTTCAGGCTAGTATTTGAGCGTCTTGCTATGCACGTGTTACTGATATCAAAGAAGTTTGTAAATAACTAGCTGTGCTAGAGAATTTGATCATTGTAGAGGACACATAAGCCCCAATATTGGTTATCGTTCTCTATTTTGTTGTTTCTAAAGAACAACGTTTTTAGCGGTAAGATAGAGAATAAAAAGTGTGAGTTAACTCAAAGTATAATTTGACTGGGTTATGCTCAATTAATAACGGGTAATTACAATCAAGACTTGCAGTTAAACCCTTGAACAAGTAACGTTGCGGCGTTTTTCACATTAAAAAGGTAAATGCATTGATCTCCACAGCAAATATCACTCAACAATTCGGTGCTAAGCCACTTTTCGAAAATATTTCAGTTAAGTTCGGCGAGGGTAACCGTTACGGTTTAATCGGCGCGAATGGCTGTGGTAAATCGACGTTCATGAAGATCCTATCTGGTGAACTTGAGCCAAGTGCTGGTAACGTAAGCTACGATCCAAATGAGCGCGTTGCTAAGCTAAACCAAGACCAGTTTGCTTACGAAGAATTCACGGTAATCGATACGGTTATCATGGGTCACAAAGAGCTTTGGGCTATCAAACAAGAACGTGACCGTATCTACTCGCTTCCAGAAATGAGCGAAGAAGACGGCATGAAAGTGGCTGACCTTGAAGTTCAGTTCGCTGAAATGGACGGTTACATGGCAGAAGCGAAAGCGGGTGAGCTTCTTCTTGCAGTAGGTATTGAAGAATCAATGCACTTCGGCCTGATGAGCGAAGTAGCACCGGGTTGGAAACTTCGTGTTCTATTGTCTCAAGTACTGTTTGCAGACCCGCATATCATGCTTCTTGACGAACCAACGAACAACCTGGACATGGATACCATCAAGTGGTTGGAAGATACGCTAAACCAACGTAACTGCACAATGATCATCATTTCGCACGACCGTCACTTCCTAAACTCTGTTTGTACACACATGGCTGATCTTGATTACGGTGAGCTTCGTCTTTACCCTGGTAACTACGATGAGTACATGACAGCAGCAACACAAGCTCGTGAGCGTCTACTTTCTGATAATGCGAAGAAGAAAGCGCAAATTGCTGAACTTCAAACGTTCGTTTCTCGTTTCTCAGCTAACGCATCTAAAGCGAAACAAGCGACATCTCGTGCTAAACAGATCGACAAAATTCAACTAGACGAAGTTAAAGCGTCTAGCCGTCAAAACCCGTTCATCCGTTTCGAACAGTCTAAAGAGCTATTCCGTAACGCACTTGTGGTTGAAAACCTATCTCAAGGTTTTGAAGAAGACCTTTACAGCAAGTTCGATGCGATTTTCGAAGTAGGCGAGCGTGTTGCTATTATTGGTGAGAACGGTGTGGGCAAAACAACGTTACTCAACACACTAGCAGGTGCTTTGGAACCTCGCACTGGTGAATACAAGTGGTCTGAAAACTCAAACATTGGTTACTATGCTCAAGATCATGCACATGACTTTGAGACAGACATGAACCTGTTTGATTGGATGAGTCAATGGCGCCAAGAAGGTGAAGACGAGCAAGTTGTTCGTGGCTTCCTAGGTCGTATGCTGTTTGGTCAAGATGATATCAAGAAGTCTGTAAAGGTTATCTCTGGTGGTGAGCAAGGTCGTATGCTTCTTGGCAAGATCATGATGCACAAGCCAAATATCCTACTTATGGATGAACCAACGAACCACATGGATATGGAATCTATCGAAGCGCTTAACTTGGCTCTTGAGAACTACAAAGGCACACTGTTCTTCGTATCTCACGACCGTGTATTCGTAGACTCGCTAGCAACTCGTATCCTTGAGATCAAAGACGGCAAGATCAACGACTTCCGCGGTACTTACGCTGAGTTCTTGAAAGCACGCGGCTAAGCATTAAGCAGGCCTTAGTTTCCAACTCAAGAGGTTGGAAACTTTAAGCTTTAACTAAGAAAACGCCGTCATACTGAAAAGCATGACGGCGTTTTTGTATTTATCTCTTGTGAGCCACTAACTCTTCACATCAGAATTTTACATTAAAAGCAATTAGCGAATCACCAAGTCGAACTCACGCTTTTTGTCCGGCTGCTGATTGCTCACCTTTCACATCAAAGTCGATCTTGTCTGCACCCGTGAACACTTGGAAGCGTAAACCTTTAGCGCGAGCAATCGTTGTGATGCCGAACTTCTGAGCCAGGTCTAAGCCCATTTGCGTTACGCCAGAACGTGATAGCAGAACAGGGATACCCATCTGAGCAACCTTAATCACCATCTCAGACGTTAAACGACCTGTGGTATAGAAGATCTTATCTTCACCTGACGCTTTGTTAAGCCACATCTCACCAGCCAATGTATCAACAGCATTGTGCCGGCCAACATCTTCAACAAACGATAGAACCTTGTCGTCTTTGCAAACCGCA
>NZ_LAUM01000018.1:0-96065 GCF_000972265.1 Vibrio sp. ECSMB14106
ACCTGTGGTATAGAAGATCTTATCTTCACCTGACGCTTTGTTAAGCCACATCTCACCAGCCAATGTATCAACAGCATTGTGCCGGCCAACATCTTCAACAAACGATAGAACCTTGTCGTCTTTGCAAACCGCACAACCGTGCACCGCGCCTGCTTTCTTGTAGGTATCGTTGTAATGAGTCAACGCTTCAAGCGCTGTGTAGATTTCAGATTGCTTAATCTTGTTTTGAGGCACTTGGTAATCTTCCAACTGCTTCATTACGTTGCCATACATGGTGCCTTGACCGCAGCCAGAGGTTACTGTCTTCTTCTTAAGCGCTTGCTCAAGTTGGCTCGTATCTTCTTTGGTGATAACCGCTGCAGAGCTGGTTTCCCAATCGATGATGATAGATTCAACCGCTTCAGGGTCAGAAAGGAAGCTTTGGTTCTTCAAATAACCTAACACTAACGCTTCAGGACGTGAGCCGAGTGTCATCAGCGTGACTATCTCTTTCCAGTTCAACATGACCGTGAGAGGGCGCTCGCAAGCGATTTGTTTGGTTAACTTTTCGCCATATTCATCAAACACTTCAACTTCGATTGTCTGAAGTGGGTTTTCACTGGTTTTTATTATGTTTGGTTTTACCACAGTCATGTCCTACTTAATGAGACAGCGATGTTATGAGATAAGAAGTCAACAAGAGCCATCCTATGACTCTGTAGAATACATTTGTTCGCTGTAATTTGTTCAGTTTTAGTTTCACTTTAACTCAAGCATTTAGCAATTCTCATTCCAAAATAACGGGGATTCCAAAAAACATGAAGCATTTGATGAAAATAGCGCAAAATAAGAGAGTTCGTCGGGGGAGCTGTCTGAACTTACGAGTATCGGCTAACGTTATAGGGTTAACTGACTATTGAAAGGCATTATGTAGGATAGTCAAAGTTATCGTGTATTGGCGTGTTTATTGCTATGTAGGGGGTATATGATTGCGCTCGGTACAAAATGTCCTACGTGCATTCAGACCAAAGAAAATCAATTGGGTGAAGTATGTCTGAGATAAAAAAATACAAAGAACAATATGAAAAAACAGAAACAACTTGGCCTATCGGCGTCCAAAGAATAGAGAAAGAGGTCAAAACAGGTATCTGGGTCACGACTCAATGGGAATTAACTGGGTTTGAACTGTCGCCAGAAGACGATGCCCAAGATGTGTGTTTACTCCAATTACATAAAGACGAGCGTACAGACTATCGTTTCAACCTAAGCTCTCAGCAACCTAAGCTTTTCTTAGTAATGGATAATGTTGATTCTGGTGTTAAGCCCGTAATTCAGTTACTTACAGCATCACAAACCGTAGCAGGGCAGTACATGGACGGAGACAACCAAGTGCTGTCTTACGACATGCCTCTGCCCGTACAAGCTTGGATGGAAGCATTCATCGGCCGTCATGGCGAGTTATTAGAAGTAAGACGCAAGAAACGTAAAGGGGTGGGTAGATCAAATGGCAACTAATTTCTTTAGCCGTTGGTCTCAACGAAAACTTGATGAATCCACTGACGAGCCTTTTGAAGCAGAACAAACACTGGAAGAAATAGAACTTACCTCCTCAGATTCTGTATCTTCTGAGATTCTATCTACTGATCTTTCACCTGCTGCTGCCGCAGAAGCACCTCAGCCTTTAGAAAGTGATGCTTTAGAAAGTGATGCTTTAGAAAGTGATGCTTTAGAAAGCGATGAAGAAGCTCATGCTGTCGACTCCCAAGATACGGCATCAGAATCGACTGAAGATTTGTCTGTTGCTCAATTATTGGTGTCAGAAGCCTCAGAAAGCGTAAAAAAAACCGCATTACGTAAATTATTCCTCTCAGAGGAGTTTAACGTGCGTGATGGCTTGGACGATTACGACGACGATTACAGCAATTTGAAGACTCTCTCTGAAGGTGTTGCAGAAACGCTTCGCGATTGGGTAAAAGACAAGACAGAAGAAGACACAGTAAACGAATCAGATCAAGTTGCTGATAATGAAGAAGAAATTTTGATTGATGAGGTTGATGACTCTATTAACGAAGCCGAAGTGACCGAATCAGAACTCAGTGAAAGTGACGAAATTGCGGGGGAACAAAAAGAACTGTATAAAAATACAGTAACCAGCAATAATGATACTGTGACTAACGAAGATACTTAAAAGAAGTGAGACAAAATATACCACACAAAGAATAGGTACATTTTGACTAAACACTCAATGAGCCGCTTGCGACAAAATGTCCCAAGCGGCTTTTTTATTATCTAAAGAGACTCAGAATCACACTAATTCATTGAAAATAATGAATTATTAATTTGGCATGGCACTTGCTAAATATCGTTCATTATCGACTTTTTTGTAGATAGCTTGAGTAAGGTTGAATGGATAATGAATAGCTAACGAAACAATTAGCTGTTAACTGATTACTCAGCAAGTTCTCTAACGCTAACTACAATGAAGGTTGAACAGATTATCCATGTCCAAAGATGGAACTGAGCAATGCTTAAACAATTATTAGAACAAGCAACTTCAAATAACGCTAAAGCAAGACTGTATGCATTTGAAAATACAGTCGAATTAACAAACCTAATTCCACCGACAGTCAGTTATGAGAGCGGGGGAAATACACTCATTATTGGTCCAACTACGATCATCGAAAGTGCGGCTGCGCAATTACCTCAGCTAACTAGCCTAACTTTATTGTCGACAGATGGTGAAAAGGGCACAAACCCAGAATTGTACTTCGCGAATTCGGTTCAAGTATCCGGTTTCCTTGGCACGTTTGAAGTTGTGATCGAAAGTAAAGGCACATCAAGCAACCTAGCGAAAGTCGCGATTAATCACGATTGTTTCGATGTTGTTCTAGACCTATGTCTGAATAGCTGCATGACAGAAGAAGTGCCTGTACCGGGTTATTACCCAGTAGGCCGTGGCTATCCAAAACTGGCTGAAGCACTGGAAGAGATTCCAACGCTAATGGGCACATTTGATAAGCCTAAATTCTTCCGTTTAGACACAGACCTATGTGCGCACAGTTCACGTGGCGTTAAAGGCTGTGAGCGTTGTGTTGACGCTTGTCCTGCTGGTGCACTATCAAGTGAAGGCTCGGATAAGACGGGTCACAAGATCGAGATTAACCCTTATCTATGTCAAGGCGTCGGAACTTGTGCAACAAGCTGTCCTACAGAAGCGATTACCTATGCGCTTCCAAATCCTGACGATACCCAAAAATTCATTGAACGTACGCTAGCGAACTATGAGCAAGCGGGCGGCCTGGATCCTATCGTGCTTATCTGTAGCTCTCGTCATGAAACCTACAATGTGATGGCGTTAAAGGCACTGCCAGATAACGTGATTCCGATTGTGGTGGAAGAACTGCCATCTATTGGTATTGATACGTGGTTTGCAGCTTTGGTTAACGGCGCAACTCAAGTTCTGTTTGCTGCTTCTCGTTTTATGCCAGAAACCATCATTCGTGTTCTGAATAGCGAAGTCGGGATTGCTCAAGAACTGCTAGACCAAATCGGTATTCCAAAAGAAACCATCGATATCCTTTATCTAGAGTCGCTACGTGAAGGTCCTCCGACATTGTGTGTGGATTCATTCGATCTTGCACTTGGTGATCTTCAAGGCAATAAGCGTCAACGCCTGTTTACAGCACTTGATGCAATGTCTTCGTCTCGTATTCCAGTTGAGAACATTGTTGAGCTTCCTTCGAATGCACCCTATGGCACGGTTTCGTGTGAAAGCAAAGATTGTACTTTGTGTATGAGTTGTGTGGCTGTGTGTCCGACACGTGCTCTGCATACCGATGGCGCATCTCCATCCCTTAAATTTGTTGAACAAGACTGTATTCAATGTGGTCTGTGTGAAAAAGCATGTCCTGAGAATGTTCTCACTCTGACTCCACGTATGAATTGGGTGAAAGAAGAACGTCAACAAGCGGTTGTGATTCATGAAGAGAAAGCAGCGGAATGTTTACGTTGTCATAAGCCATTCGCACCACAGTCTATGATTGACATGTTACAGGATAAGTTACGCGGTCACTCTCATTTCTCAGACGAGACAGCAATTAATCGTATTGCGATGTGTGAAGACTGTCGTGTAGTGGACATGTTCGACTCAATGGCTCAAGACCCATTGAATCAATTGAAATACTAGGAGTTGGCATTGGAAACTAATTTAGATCAAGAACAGACACTAAGAACTGAAATCTATTTGGTTCTTTCTGCATTGTTTCGTAGCGCACCTTCTGAAGAGCTGATTGATTTCCTAAAGACGCTAGACATTGAAGCGTCTGAGAGTGCGATGCAAAAGGCTTGGATTGCGATTCAACAAGCGGCAACCGAATCAAACCGCGAAGCACTACAAGATGAATATCAGAATCTTTTCATTGGCATTGGTCGTGGGGAGATTGTTCCATTTGGATCTTGGCATAGAACAGGATCGATGATGGAAAAACCATTAGCTGAGATCCGTCACGATCTTGAATTGCTTGGCATTGAGCGTGATGAGCAGGTTAAAGAGCCTGAAGATCATATCGCGGCTCTTTGTGAAGTAATGGCGATGCTAACCGATGAAGAAGAAGCGCTTCAACAAGCCGTTTTCAATAAGCATCTTGGTCCATGGTTTAACTCTTTTACACGTCAGCTTGAAAGTGCAGAGAGCGCGAACTTCTACAAATCGGCAGCTCAGCTGTGTGAAGCATTCTTAACGTTGGAACAGGTTCGTTTTAGCGTTAATACAAAAAGCAGTAAGCATAAATTAAAGATTGATGTGAAAAACGTCACTGATTACGAGTAATCGAGCAGTACGCGATTATATCGATAGAGGGGCATGAAGCCTCCAAAAAGATCTACCGCAAGGTAAGGAAGCAATGATGAAAGATAATAAAGAAATAGATACAAGCCGTAGAGACTTACTCAAAGGTTTAACGACTGCAGCCGTTGCTGGTGCCGTTGTCGCTGGTACAACGAAGGTGGCAACTGCGTCAGAAACGGTTGAAATGCCGAAAGAAGACATGAAGAAGACGGGCTATCGTGAAACGCAACACATTCGCGATTACTACGACACACTTTAGGAGATAACGGATGAAACTTGTCAAACGCTCCGATAGTGTGAGCAAAGAAACCAATCAGTTAGGTGTGTCTCGTCGCGCCTTCATGAAAAATACTTCATTGGCTGCTGGTGGCGCAGTGGTAGGCGCAAGTCTATTCGCTCCGGGCATGATGAAGAAAGCACAGGCTAAATCAGTCGACCCTGAAGCGAAAACAGAAGTGAAACGTACGATCTGTTCTCACTGTTCTGTGGGTTGTGGTATTTACGCTGAAGTTCAAAATGGCGTATGGACGGGTCAAGAGCCTGCTTTCGATCACCCATTCAACGCTGGTGGACATTGTGCAAAAGGTGCTGCACTGCGCGAACATGGCCACGGTGAACGTCGTCTTAAGTACCCAATGAAATTGGAAGGCGGTAAGTGGAAGAAGCTTTCTTGGGAACAAGCGATTGAAGAAATCGGCAACAAGGCGCTAGAACTTCGCAAAGAGTCTGGCCCTGATTCGGTTTACTTCCTAGGCAGTGCAAAACACAGTAACGAGCAAGCTTACGCATTCCGTAAGATGGCGTCGCTTTGGGGAACGAACAACGTTGACCACCAAGCGCGTATTTGTCACTCAACCACAGTAGCCGGTGTTGCGAACACTTGGGGTTACGGTGCAATGACAAACTCGTTCAATGACATGCACAACTGTAAATCAATGCTGTTCATTGGCTCGAACCCTGCAGAAGCTCACCCAGTTGCGATGCAACACATCCTGATCGCGAAAGAAAAGAACAACTGTAAGATCGTGGTTGCGGATCCTCGTCGTACGCGTACTGCTGCGAAATCTGATCACTATGTTTCTCTTCGCCCAGGTTCAGATGTTGCCTTCATTTGGGGCATCTTATGGCATGTATTTGGAAACCAATGGGAAGACAAAGAGTTCATTCGCCAACGTGTATTCGGCATGGACGAGATCCGTGAAGAAGTCGCGAAGTGGAGCCCAGCTGAAGTTGAGCGCGTTACTGGTGTAAGCGAAGAAGACGTTTACCACACTGCAAAACTACTTTCTGAAAACCGTCCGGGTTGTATCGTTTGGTGTATGGGTGGTACTCAACATACTACGGGTAACAACAACACTCGTGCTTACTGTGTACTTGAGCTTGCACTAGGTAACATCGGTAAGTCAGGTGGTGGTGCAAACATCTTCCGTGGTCACGATAACGTACAAGGCGCAACTGACCTTGGCGTACTATCAGACACGCTTCCAGGTTACTACGGCTTGTCTGAAGGCTCATGGCGCCACTGGTCGAAAGTTTGGGACGTAGACTTTGACTGGATTAAAGGACGTTTCGACGACAACACATACGGCGGTCAAAAACCAATGAACAGTGCAGGTATTCCTGTCTCTCGTTGGGTTGATGGCGTACTCGAAGACAAAGACAAGATTCGTCAACGCGAAAACATCCGTGCCATGTTCTACTGGGGTCACGCAGTGAACTCTCAGACTCGTGGTCCAGAGATGAAGAAGGCGATGCAGAAGCTGGATATGATGGTTATCGTTGACCCATACCCAACAGTCGCAGCGGTAATGAACGATCGTACTGACGGCGTTTACCTGCTTCCAGCTACTACTCAGTTTGAAACCTACGGCAGTGTAACGGCATCAAACCGTTCGCTTCAGTGGCGTGACAAGGTTGTTAATCCTCTGTTCGAATCCAAGCCTGACCACGAAATCATGTACCTTCTTTCTAAGAAGCTTGGTTTCTCTGATCAGCTGTTCAAAAACATCCGTGTTGAGAACAACCAACCATTGATTGAAGACATCACTCGTGAATTCAACAAAGGTATGTGGACGATCGGCTACACAGGTCAAAGCCCAGAGCGTTTGAAAGAGCACCAACAAAACTGGCACACGTTTCACAAAACCACGCTTGCTGCAGAAGGCGGCCCAGCGAATGGCGAAACTTACGGTCTGCCTTGGCCATGTTGGGGCAACCCAGAGATGAAACACCCCGGCACACATATCCTTTACGATACGTCTAAGCCTGTTGCAGAGGGCGGCGGTAACTTCCGTACTCGTTTCGGTGTCGAATTTGAAGGTCAAAGCCTGTTAGCTGAAGACAGCTACTCAAAAGGCAGCGAAATCAAAGATGGCTACCCTGAGTTCAGTGACAAACTACTGAAACAACTGGGTTGGTGGGACGACCTAACAGCAGAAGAAAAAGCCTCGGCTGAAGGTAAAAACTGGAAGACTGACGTTTCTGGTGGTATTCAACGTGTGGCTATCAAGCACGGTTGTATTCCGTTTGGTAATGCAAAAGCGCGTGCGATTGTTTGGACATTCCCAGATAGAGTGCCACTACACCGTGAGCCACTTTACACACCACGTCGCGACCTAGTCGCTGATTACCCAACGTGGGATGACAAAGAAGCAATTTTCCGTGTTCCTACGTTGTACAAGTCAATTCAAGACCAAGACAAGTCTGGTGAATACCCGATTATCCTGACTTCTGGTCGTCTGGTTGAATACGAAGGTGGTGGTGACGAAACTCGTTCTAACCCTTGGTTAGCAGAACTGCAACAAGAGATGTTTGTTGAAGTAAACCCAAAAGACGCAAACGACATCGGCTTCAAAGACGGTGACGATGTTTGGGTCGAGGGCGCAGAAAAAGGTCGTATTAAGGTGAAAGCGATGGTCACACGTCGTGTGAAACCGGGTCTGGCGTTCATCCCATTCCACTTCGGTGGTAAGTTCCAAGGCGAAGATTTGCGTTCTAAATACCCAGAAGGCACTGATCCTTACGTTATTGGTGAAGCTGCTAACACAGCAACCACATATGGTTACGACCCTGTCACGTTGATGCAGGAAACGAAAGTAACCCTTTGTAATATTCGTAAAGCGTAAGGAGTCTTAAAATGGCTAGAATGAAATTTCTTTGTGACACCAAACGTTGTATCGAATGTAACGGCTGTGTCACTGCATGTAAGAATGAAAACGATGATGCCCTGGAATGGGGTATTCAACGTCGCCGCGTTGTGACACTGAACGACGGTGAACCGGGTGAAAACTCAATATCAGTAGCGTGTATGCACTGTACTGATGCGCCTTGTATGGCAGTTTGTCCTGCAGACTGTTTTGAACATACCGAAGACGGCATTGTACTTCACAATAAAGATCTTTGTATCGGTTGTGGTTACTGCTTGTTTGCTTGTCCGTTTGGCGCACCTCAATTTCCTAAACAGGAAGCCTTTGGTGAGCGCGGTAAGATGGACAAGTGTACCTTCTGCGCTGGCGGCCCTGAAACAGAACCAGGTTCTGTTGAAGAGCGTCAAAAATACGGTGCGAACCGTATTGCTGAAGGAAAGCTACCAATGTGTGCTTCGCTTTGTTCGACAAAAGCGCTACTTGCTGGTGATGCTGATCAAGTCTCTGATATCTTCCGTCAGCGTGTTGTAGAGCGCGGTGCGAAAGGTGCCGGTTGGACAGACGGCAACGACCTTTCTTACGATGCGATGAAGAGCTAGTTAGGAGAGACATATGCTTACAATGTTTAAGCGTCTCTTCCTTGTAGTGCTGCCAATGTTGGCAGCACTAACAGTGCTTTCTCCTATGAGTCATGCATCTGAGACGAACTCATCACAAACTCAATCGAATAGTGCAGAAAGAGAAATCACACAACTTGCTGGCGCCGATTTTTGGCGACAAGTAAGAAACGGTGAGGAAGGCTACACCACATCTCAATCTGCTGAGCACGGTGTGTTAATCAGTGCCCCTGGGCAAACATGGTACATACTGAAAGAGAAGTGGATGTCGCCAGCCGGCGCTGTTGCTATCTTTGGCAGTATTGCTTTCGTTACTCTAATGTACGTTGTGATTGGCCCACTAATGCTGAGCGCACCAAGAACAGGCCGTAAGATCAAACGTTGGTCTCGACTTGACCGTGCTTTGCACTGGAGTATGGCGTTTACCTTTTTAACACTGGCGTTCAGTGGTTTGATGTTGGTTTACGGTAAGCACTTCTTGAAGCCGTACATTCCAACGGACCTTTGGGGCTTCATCGTTCTATTGGCCAAGCAATACCACAACTACATCGGCCCGATCTTCTATGTGTTATTGATGTGCGTACTGATCAAATGGTGGCGCAAATCGATTTTCAAAATGGTCGATATCCAGTGGTTCATAAAACTGGGTGGTATGGTCGGGAAACATAAAGGTTCTCATCCATCTGCAGAGTTTTCTAACGCGGGTGAGAAAGCGCTATTCTGGCTATTGATTGTTATGGGTAGTGTCGCTGCGATCAGTGGCTTGGTTTTGGACTTCCCAATTTTTGGTCAAACTCGACGTGATATGGAGCTTTCAAACCTTGTTCACATGTTGGCGGCTCTGATCCTTATTTGTGGTTTCGTGTTCCACATCTACATCGGCCTGTTCGGTATGGAAGGCGCGCTAGAAGGTATGGTAACTGGAGAAGTAGACGAAACCTGGGCAAAAGAACACCATGACCTTTGGTACAAAGAAGTGATGGAACAAGAGAAAAACGGCGTTGAACAAAGCGCGAACGCAGTAACAGAGAAAAGTGAAAGGGTGAATAAAAATGAACAAACCTCATAAAGGTATTTGGGTTGCTTACATCCTTAGCTGCTTCACACCGTTTACTTGTCTGATCTCTGGCGTGATTGCGATTGTCTACGCGGGCTATCGTTTAGATAAAGGTGAAGACGGTGAAGTCGTGGATACCCATTACTACGGCTTGATTCGCTCGTTCTTCTTGAACTTAACGTTCTTTGTGGTGCTTATCGTAACGGTAGCGACCTCTAATGGTGTGTTGATCGGTGTGAATGATTACTGGTATCAAAACCATATTATCGATTACATCGCTTACTACATTCCATATGTAGGTATGTTATTCGGTGGTATCGCAATTGTGGTTTGGTTTATCCGCATGTATCAAGGTATGCAGCGTTTAAGTCAAAACCTACCTCAAAACCCTTCAACAGGACCGAACCTCTAGCTCTAACTAGCAAGCGAATGGAAGAGTTAAGCTTCGAACTAGCGCGATAACGACTTGTCCAGAGCAATAGTCATTTATAAAGCCCAGTGATTCATTTCACTGGGCTTTTTGTGTTTAAACACCTAGATAACTACAAGCAGCCCTGAGTCACTCAACTCTGAATAAAATTCGCCCCATTGACCGCTTCAATATGGTGCAACTCCCTCTGTTGGTGCAATCGTTCATGTGGCTTTTTCGCCCTCTAAGAGCCAAGAACGTGCAGCGGGAAATTTATTTATTTTTAATCAACAACTTAAAAGTCAATTCTATTGCACGAAAATTACGCCACGCAGTTGGAACACATCTTGCGTTCACTGTTGAGTCTTTAATTAATTACATCATTGAATCGCACGATATCAGTGCAAATCAGATAAAGCGAAGGAGAATGCTTTAATGAGTGAAACGGTGACTCAAGTTCATAGTGCAGTACAAACCCTTACCCAAAGTTCAGATACTTTATTCCTATTACTCGGTGCCATCATGGTCTTCTTGATGCACGCTGGCTTCGCCTTTCTCGAAGTCGGTACTGTTCGAAAGAAGAACCAAGTCAATGCGCTGGTTAAGATTCTCTCGGATTTTGGTGTCTCCGCTATTGCTTACTTCTTTATCGGCTACTGGGTCGCTTATGGCGCGCACTTTTTTACCGATGCTGAAACGCTATCACAAGGTAATGGATACGAACTGGTTAAGTTCTTCTTTCTAATGACCTTTGCAGCGGCTATCCCTGCGATTGTTTCTGGCGGTATCGCAGAGCGTGCACGTTTCTATCCCATTTTGATTGCGACACTGTTTACCGTTGGTTGCATCTACCCATTTTTTGAAGGCATCATTTGGAACGGTAACTTTGGCTTCCAGGCGTGGCTAGAAGGCCAATTTGGTTACGGATTCCACGACTTCGCGGGCTCTGTTGTTGTTCACGGCGTTGGCGGTTGGATTGCATTGGTCGCAGTTTACTTCCTAGGCATGCGCAAAGGCCGTATCCGCGCTGGCAAACACACCAACTTCGCACCGTCGAACATTCCATTCTTAGCTCTGGGTTCGTGGATCTTATGTGTGGGTTGGTTTAGCTTCAATGTGATGTCTGCTCAGGCTATTAATGGCATCAGCGGCCTAGTTGCGATGAACTCATTAATGGCAATGGTCGGCGGTATTCTTGCGGCGCTTGTGGCAGGAAAAAATGACCCAGGCTTTATCCATAATGGGCCTTTGGCTGGTTTAGTCGCGATTTGCGCTGGTTCAGACTTGATGCACCCACTAGGCGCTTTGGTGACGGGCGGCGTTGCAGGCGCTTTGTTTGTTTACTTGTTCACGTTCATGCAAAACAAAACACAGATTGACGATGTATTGGGTGTGTGGCCTCTACACGGCGTGTGTGGCGCTTGGGGTGGCATCGCAGCTGGCATCTTCGGTCAGCAAGTATTCTGGGGGCTAGGGGGGGTGAGTTTTGCTTCTCAGGTTGTCGGTACGTTAGCTGGTATAGCTGTTGCTCTGACTGGCGCTTTGATTGTTTATGGCGTGCTGAGCAGACTAACTGGCTTACGTTTGAGTGAAGAAGAGGAGTTCAACGGTGCGGACCTTTCAATTCATAAAATCTCTTCTATCAATGAAGACTAACGCTAGTTGCAGCGTTGAGTTGTAAGCTATTCAAGTAAATATAAATTAAGAAAACAGTGAATAATAAGCGGCTTTGGCCGCTTTTTTGTGTCAGTTGAAAACACATCGAAAGCTTCGGTAAGAAAGCCAAGCGATAGCCAATCGAGTTATGTCACAAATAACCAATGAATTCAGTTGGCTAAGACTATGGTCTAATTCCTAAAACTATTGTTGAAATTTGATCAGTGCTAAGCTGTTACAAAGTGACATATTGAAAAGGACGTTATATGCATTTCCCATATCGAAATATCGTAATTCTTACTGGCGCAGGTATTTCAGCGGAGTCAGGGATTCAAACATTCCGAGCACAAGACGGGCTATGGGAAAACCATAAAATCGAAGATGTCGCGACACCTGAAGGCTTTGAAAAAGATCCTGACTTAGTACAAGCTTTTTACAACAAACGTCGTTCCGGATTGCAAAGTGACAGCATTCAACCAAATTCAGCCCATAAGGCGCTAGGTGAGCTTGAAGACAAACTCGATGGCAAAGTCACGATCATTACTCAAAATATCGATAATCTGCATGAGAGAGGCGGTAGCAGCAATATCATTCACATGCATGGTGAGCTACTAAAAGCACGCTGTAGCGAGTCTAATCAGGTTATCGAACATAAAGATGACATCGACACTGGTGAGCTTTGTCATTGTTGCCAGATTCCCGCGCAAATGCGTCCACACATTGTTTGGTTTGGCGAAATGCCTCTAAGAATGGGCGACATATATTCAGCGTTAGAAGACGCAGACTTGTTTATCTCAATCGGTACATCAGGTGTGGTTTATCCAGCGGCCGGTTTTGTACATGACGCTAAAATGCATGGCGCACATACTATCGAAATAAACCTCGAACCAAGTGCAGTTGAAAGTGAGTTTGAAGAGAAGCGTTACGGCAAAGCAAGTATCGAAGTACCTAAACTGGTTGGTGAACTGCTGAGCACGGAGCCAGGATCTTTAACGGCTTAATTAAGGTATAAAACGACGACAGGCTGAGGCTGGTCGTTGTTATGCCAGCTCTACCCGAGCAGCGTCTACTAGGAACCATTTAGGGTAAACAAGTAAGTTGTCGTTTTGTTTGTGTATATCCATACAAAACACTTAAAACTCGTCTGTGTCAGAGCGCTGGGCTTTTTCATGACATACATAGCTTTATCAGATTCAATCAATGCTTGTTTAAAATTTTCTCGTTGGGCAACTTCGATACCGTATGAAAATGATATGTCTTCATCAAGGAGTAAGTTGGTAACTTGTTTAATAAACTCCCCACCGCGGCCAAGTTGAATGGTTGCTACAAACTCATCGCCGCCAACACGAAACACCATTTCATCTTCAAGTACTACCTGATTTAGTGCTTGAGAAAAACGAACAATCATTAGATCACCGACTTGGTGCCCTTGGTGATCATTCACTTGCTTTAACCCATCTAAGTCGAAATAAATCAGCTCAAATTCTTCAAGCTTAATCGCATCGAACTTTTTACGATTATATAGTCCTGTAAGCTCATCTTTCTTACTTTGGTCTTTTAAGTGGGTATTTAATTTAGTGATACCGATGGCGATTAACAGAAAAGCAATTTGAAGTAAGCCATCTTCGAGAAAGGTATCAATTAGCTCATTTCGGTCAGCCCATTCATCGAGATATTGGACTTCACTCGATACATCATAAAATAAATTAAAGATAAGTAGCAGTGAGCCGAGCATAAGTGTTCTATTTCGGCGAATAGAACGGCGAGCAACAAAGCAGATATATGTCGTAATGACGAACGTATTCGTTTCAAAGAACAGATCGTAATTAGAATCAACTTGAATAAGTGAGTTCAGCCCAAACAAAAGGAGTGACGTTAGAAGCGTTAAAATCACAATGAGTAGAATAGGGTTTGTTGGCATAACAAATAATACTCCGTATTGCTTCCTTTTAATCTTCTATAAAGTGTAGATAAAAATAAAGCGGCTTACGCCGCTTTATTAACCTATCGGTAAAAATCTAGTTGTTTACTTTAAGTTTTTGGAAGTACTCGTCATAAATGACGCTCGCTTCGCCAACTTCATCTTGCCAAACGCCGTTATCCATCACTGATTGTGGTGGGAAAATACTCTTATCTTCAGCAAATTCTTTAGGAAGAAGAGGGTAAGCCGTTTTAACTGGCGTCGGGTAGCCGATCTCTAGAGCAATTTTAGCTGCGTTTTCAGGACGAAGAAGGAAGTCGATCATTTTATGTGCCGCTTCAGTGTTCTTAGCGCCTGCTGGAATCGCTAGGCTGTCCATCCAGAAAATAGCGCCTTTCTCTGGCCAAATAATGTCAATTGTTGCGCCTTCTTGACGCGCCATGTAAGCAGAGCCATTCCAAAGCATACCAAGAGATACTTCACCCGCTAAGAAAGGGTTCGCAGGGAAATCTGAGTTGAATACCAATACGTTTGGCATTAGCTTACGCAGTTCTTCGTACGCTTCTTTGATTTCTTCAGGGTTAGTCGTGTTTGGAGAGTAACCTAGCTTAGACAGGGCAATGTGGAAAACCTCACGAGAGTCATCCATCATCATCAATTGACCTTCCCACTGCGTATCCCAAAGATCACCCCAGCCTTTAACTGAAGACTTATCTAGCATATCTGAGTTAATGCCAATACCTGTTGCGCCCCAAATATATGGGATCGAGTAGTTGTTGCTTGGGTCAAATGGCTTATCTAAGTAATTTGGGTCCAAATCTGCAAAGTGGCTTAGCTTGGTTTTATCAAGCTCTTGAAGCATGCCTTCTTTACGCATCTTAGAAACGAAGTAAGTCGAAGGAACCACTAGGTCATAACCTGTACCTTGAGTTTTTAACTTAGCGTACATGCTTTCGTTAGACTCATAGGTTGAGTAATAGACTTTAATGCCAGTTTCTTCGGTGAAGTCTTTTAGTACTTCATTTGGAATATATTCAGACCAGTTGTAAAAATACAGTTCTTGGTCAGCTGCGAAAGAGGGCGTAGAAAGTAAAGTAGCAGCACACAATGCGCCGGTATACAGTGTCTTTTTCATTACTGTTCCGTTCATTTGTTTGATTTGGAGCTGGGTAGTGAACCCAAAGTAAAAGGATTTTTAAAAATCGCGCTAGATTATATCAGCGATATAACAAAATAGGCAGCCTAAGCTGCCTATTCATTGATATTATTATTTTTAACTTGTTGATTATATAGATAGACTTGTTAAGTAAATCAATTGCTTGCTGCCTACTGGATAACACACTCGCTTACTGACCCGCCTTAAGCTTCATGAAGTAATCTTCGTACTTCACGGTCTTGTTGCCAACCGCTGCTTGCCATTCAACACGGTCAAGGTCTTCTTGCGATGGAAAAAGAGCAGGGCTGTCTTTGAACTTATCATTAGACGCTTTAACTGCCGTTAGGTAGCCAGTGTCACGAGAGATTTGCTCTGCGATTTCAGGGCGAAGTAGGAAGTCGATCATCTTATGAGCCGCTTCTACGTTTACCGCGCCAGAACTAATTGCAAAGTTATCAACCCAACCGATGCCGCCTTCTTTAGGGAAAATCAGTTTCATTGGCAAACCTTCATTTTGCGCTGCAGCCGCAGAACCGTTCCAAAGCATACCAAGACCTACTTCACCTGCCATGTACGGTGCGCCTGGGTTGTCTGAGTTAAAGACGAGAACGTTTGGCATTAGCTTTTGCAGCTCAGCGTAAGCTTCGTCGATCTCTTTCTCGTTGGTTGTATTACCTGAATAACCTAACTTGCGCAGTGCGATGTGGAACACTTCACGCGTGTCGTCCATCATCATCAGCTGACCTTCAAGCTCAGGTTTCCATAGGTCAGCCCAGCTTTGGAAGTCTTCTGGGTCGTACATGTCTGTGTTAACAGCAAGACCTGTGATCGCGACTACGTGTGGAATAGAGTAGTCGTTGTTCGGATCATATGGCTTATCTAGATAGTTTGTATCTAGATTCGCAAAATTGTTTAGCTTGGTTTTGTCGATCTTTTGAAGCATGCCTTCGTCGCGCATTTTAGACACGAAGTAGGTTGAAGGAACCACAAGGTCGTAACCTTTATTGTGTGTTTTTAGCTTTGCGTACAAAGTTTCATTCGACTCGTAAGTCGAGTAAATTACCTTGATACCAGTTTCATCAGTGAACTGTTCTAGAATCTCACTGTTGATGTAAGGCCCCCAGTTCATGAATACCAATTCTTTGTTATCTTTTGCAAAAGATGGTGCAGATAACATTGAAAGCGCACATGCACTACCAGCCAATAGAGTAGCCCATTTTTTCATTGACGTTAGCTCCAAACTAAACGTGGCCCGAAGGCACTAGATAGAAAAACAGAATGGCAATTTACCATTCTGTTTATGATTAACACTTTGTAGAACATGAAGTTTGTTAACTTCTTATCAAGTCCGTCTTTATATAGAATAGGAGACTTATTTGATCTTCTCTCTCGCTAGTAACTGAGAAATAATCACCAGTACTAACGACACCACTAACATCACTGTTGCTAGGGCGTTTACCTCAGGAGAGATACCCACTTTAACCATTGAGTAAATCTTCAGTGGCAAGATTTCATAGGTTGGGCCTGTTACGAAAGAGCTGATGATCACATCGTCCAGAGACAAAGTGAAGCTCAATAACCAACCCGCAGCAACTGCTGGCTTAGCAAGAGGTAAGATGATCTGTTTTAGGATCGTCCATTCGCTCGCGCCTAAGTCTTTTGCAGCTTCTAGCATCTTCACATCAAAGCCATTCAAACGACTGTAAACCGTAACAACAACGAACGGCAGACAGAAAGTAATGTGCGCCGCAAGTAGAGTAAAGAACCCCAGTTGAACACCCATTACCAAAAATAGTGCAAGAAGCGAAATCGCCATTACGATATCTGGTGACATCATCACGATGAACAACATGCCATTTACGATGCCTTTACCTTTGAATTGGTAACGGAATAGGGCTACTGCTGTAAGGCTGCCGACAATCGTTGCGGCTGTTGCTGAGAACACCGCTACGTTGATCGAGTGCCACGCAGCCTGCATTAGGCTGTCGTTGTTAATCAGCGCGTCATACCACTTAGTGGTGAAGCCACCCCATTTCATACCAAACTTATTGGCATTAAATGAGTTTGCAATCAATACAATAATAGGTAGGTAAAGAAACGCGTATACCAGCGCCATAAAGCTGAACTTAACTGTACGACCCATTAGTCTAGCTCCACTTTCTTATTCAATAGCTTACCTGCTCGGTAGTAGGCGTATAACATCACAGCCATTGCCATGGTCAATGCGATACTGGTTGCTGCGCCAAACGGCCAGTCTCGAGCGTTGAGCACTTGGCTCTTAATCACGTTACCAATCAATAGGTTCTTAGCGCCGCCTAATAGGTCAGAGATGTAGAACATGCCTAACGCCGGAAGAAGTACTAATAAACAACCGCCGATAATGCCTGGCATCGTTAAGGGTAAAACAACCTTCAATAGCGTTTGAAGTTTATTCGCACCTAAGTCTTTAGCCGCTTCTAAATAAGTATCGTCTAGCTTTTCAATCGCTGAGTACAACGGCAAAATCATGAACGGGAGTAGGATATACACCAAACCGATCATTACTGCTGTTTCTGAATACATGATACGTAGCGGTTTATCGATAATGTCTAACGCTAACAAGCCCTTATTCAACACACCTTGAGTACCCAGCACCACTTTTAGTCCGTAAGTACGGATCAAAGAATTAGTCCAGAATGGCACAATCACTAGGAATAACATGATTGGACGCCACTTCGCAGGCATTTTTGCCACGATATAAGCGAACGGGTAACCAATAATTAAACAAAGTAGGGTTGCGACAATTGCCATATAGAAAGAGTGCACCAACACTTTAAAATACAGCGGGTCAGCCAAACGCACATAGTTATCGAGAGTGAAGGTCATCTCGATCAAGTTCGCTTCATCACGAGTTAAGAAGCTAGTACCGATGATCATGATGTTTGGAATCATCACGAACAGCACTAACCAACCTGTGATTAAAGCAACAATTGCGTTTTGTAAATTAAACTTCTTGCTCATCTTCTAATACCACTTCCCAGCTCTCAACCCAAGTTACTGCAACTTTTTGGCCCAGTGAGTGATCAACATCAGGGTCATCTTCGTTGAAGAATTCGCTAACCATGACACGCATACCAGATTCAAGTTCTACGACTGAATCTAATGTCATGCCTTTATAGGTTCGCTCGACAATGTGGCCAACAATACCGCGTTGCTCAGACTCTTTAATTTCTTCGATACGAAGATCTTCAGGGCGAAGCAATACTTGCAGTCTTTGACCCGGTGTTACGTCTTTATCGTGATAGATAATGGACTCTTCACCTTCGATTGTCGCAACAATGCGTTTTTCATCTTGACGAGATTTTGCTGTCGCTTCGAATACGTTAATTTCACCAATGAAACGTGCTACAAATAGGTTCTTCGGCTCTTCGTAGATCTCTCTTGGTGTGCCATCTTGTTCAATCACGCCATCACGCATAACAATGATACGGTCAGACATAGACAGCGCTTCTTCTTGGTCGTGTGTTACAAAAATGAAAGTGATACCAAGTTGGCGTTGTAATTGTTTCAGCTCAATTTGCATCTGTTTGCGTAATTTGTAATCAAGAGCAGATAGAGATTCATCCAATAAAAGGACTTTTGGCTTATTCACGACGGCACGAGCGATTGCGATACGTTGCTGTTGACCACCGGATAGCTGGTGTGGTTTTCGTTGTGCCATTTGTTCTAAACGCACCATTTTTAAAGCATCCATTACACGAGGTTCAATCTCGTTGCTTGGAACTTTCTGCATGCGTAAGCCAAATGCCACATTATCGAAGACTGTCATATGCGGGAATAGGGCATAGCTTTGGAATACAGTGTTAACATGCCTTTGTTCAGCAGGAACTTGAGTTACATTCTGACCAGCTAATAGTATTTGACCACTATCTGCAGTTTCAAAACCCGCAATCATTCTTAATACGGTTGTTTTACCACAGCCTGATGGGCCTAAAATCGTGAGAAACTCACCATGATTTACGTTTAGATCAAGATTGCCGATGACTTCTTTACCATCGAAACTTTTACTAATGCCACTAAGTTGTACGACTGGCTTTCCTACTGATTTTTTAGCTTTCAACGTCTGTTTTTCTCCACCTTGGTTCTTTTTGACACCTGTTGCTATACACTTTTAAGGCGCGCATCATAATCACCAAAAACGTGAATTCAAAGCACTTTTTACCATTCGAAGATAAAAAATTTCGCAGGTAAAAGTAAACTTCTTTGACCATACTGATATTTACAAGCTTTACAGCCAAATAAGTGTTTAATTATTAACCATTAAGACTTAAAAGCAAAGCTTGTTACAGATTCATATTTTAGTTTATATCCGACATATGAGTATAATGAAGACAATTTTTTATCAATAAGTTAGGTGGCTTCGATAAAGTAAGTACACCTAGGTATCATTATGAACGACGACATCGAAAAAGATTTTAATCTGGGCGGTAGTATCGACCGTGCACTTTCTGGCGATTATGAGCTCAAAGCAACGGCTGTATTCCAAGAGGCTTGGAAACAAACCATCAGTCACTTTCTTTCGTTCTCTCCTGCTATTGTTGCTCTGATGTTCGTGCAACTGGCCATTTTTTATATCGCATTAAAATTACAACTGGGTGATCCTGCGGTTATCCTAGATGCCGTTATAGACCCAGAGGCTTTCACCCCACAAATCGTTGAATCTATTTTCATTGCTAACTTTAGCTATGAAGTAGTCAGCGCTCCTATTTACGCTGGTATTAGCTTAATGGCAATGAGCCACGCTGCAGGCTTACAAACCAAGACTCGTCACATAGGTAAAGGTCTACAATTTACAGTGCCTGTTATCTTAGTCACTTTGTTCAGCCTGATGTTACAAGGTATCGCGGGGATGATACTCCCGTTCCTTTCTATCTATTTCTCACTTGCATTTAGCCATGCAATTCTGTTGATTTGCGATAAAAAAGTACCTCCAATGCAATCACTGTTGCTTTCTTTGCGGGCCGTAAACAAGAAAATCCTCACTATCGCGTCTATCTACTTAATGGTGATGTTGATGTTCATCATTGCGGCGATGATGTATGGCATTGGTTTAATTTTCGTTCTTCCATTCTTTTTCCACGTGAAAGGTATTCTTTACCGTGAAATGTTTGGCATCAAGTTAAAGCTTATTGCGTCAGACAGGTCAAAGGACGATGACGACAATAACGACGGCAGAGATAATAACGACAGTAACAACAAAAACCCACAGGTGTTCGATGCATAAAGACACGCAGGCAAGCGCAAGCAAATCACTTGCGCTTAAAGTGACGGCACTGGCTCTTGTTGGGTCTATCTCACTGATTGGTCCTTATATTTACCAAGAAGAAGAGCGTCGACGTACGACAGAACAGAATTCCAATTCGACCGACCAGTTTGGTGACTTGACGGTTTCTTCGAGCACACCAAACTTTGCGGCCATCGAAGATGTGAATGAGAAAAAAGACACGTTCTTTTCGTTCCTTCGTCCAAGCATCAATATTGAAAACAAACGTATCACCAAAGAACGTGCGTTTTTAACTAAGCTCTCTACGTCTGGTTTAAACAGTATTGATTCTGAAGACGCGTCTTATGCGAAAAGGTTAGGGAAGTTGTACAGCCTGCCAGTACCTACTGAAGGTTTGGATCAGGCATGGCTGACAGAGATGCTTAACTGCGTCAATGTGCTGCCAGAGGCGCTTGTACTAACACAGGCAGCGAATGAGTCAGCTTGGGGTACGTCGCGTTTCGCCACCAAAGCGAACAACTATTTTGGACATTGGTGTTACGCCAAAGGTTGTGGCCTTGTTCCGCTACAACGTAACGAAGGTAGCTCGCATGAAGTCGCAACTTTCTCTTCAAGCCAAGAATCCGTACATCGTTACTTCATGAACCTTAATCGTAACCGTGCTTACGCCGATCTAAGAGCGATTCGTGCAAAACTTGCTGCGCAAGGTGATGATCTTTTAACAACCGCAACGGCGACAGAGCTCACCAATGGCTTGTTAAAATATTCTGAGCGAGGTTCCGACTATGTGACTGATTTACAAGCTATGATCCGTCACAACGAGGTATACTGGAAAAAGTAACTCATTTTGATACCAACTTGGTTGCCTTCGATAGTCAGCTTACACCAAGTAATGTCACAAAAAGAGTAGCTCATTGGCTGCTCTTTCTATTTATAAACGCTCAACTTCGACAAGATTATAATAATGAAAAAGACAGCACTCGCTTTATTAGCCTCACTAAGCCTTGGGGTTTCTCTTCCTGCTTCAGCGCAAGAATACATGTTCACGTATTCTAAGCTTTATACTCAGCTGAAAAATAACACCAAAGAAGGGCATGATGATGTCAAAGTGGCGGTCTTCTTTGTTGATCAACAAGCTCAGCAAACCTGTCACATCAGCAAAGCTTGGATGGAAAAAGAAGAGCACTACGAAGAGCTAAAAGTCTCTTCTGCGAATGAACTGCTTCTACCGGTAGATCAAAACCTTCGTTCAGCAAACCCTCTTATCTTTGTACAAACACAAGAACAAGAATGTGCGTACTCTTTAGTCGTGATGACTCAAGAGCCTTTAGTTGGCAAGGTTGAAGTTGCACAGATAGAAAACCTATTACCACAGATGCAGGCGATGCTTGAAGATGTCAGCGGCATGTTCTCTGGTTGGTTCACGCCAGATATCCAAGGGTTAACGCTGGAGTTCGCTAATAAGCTTGAAGGCAACATCGAGCTTTCAAACGGCAAGCAACTACCAATCAAAGAAGGACGTGCGAAATTCACTTTAGAAGAACTGAATGGAAGTGACAGCATCACGTTACCAGAACCAACAGTTCGCGTATTGCCGTACATTCCCGCGCAATAATTTTTAACGGAATCATTGTTAGCGAAATCATTCCTCTATGCTTTTGCGACATACCTTAAAGCAGCCTCATCGAATAAGATCAGGCTGCTTTTCTTTATTTGTAATACCAACCGAGATCTTACTAAGACGCGTCTCTCTAACCGTTTAGGGGCTTATCGAACAATAAAAGCAAAAACTTTCTATTACTCAGCTTGGTTATACTGCCGTTACTATTTCAACCTCAAATAAAAATCCGTATAATCCACGCCCTAAAACATCCCACTAGCAATCTACAGTCGGTAATACGACGGTGTGAGAGTCGCAATGAACCAAAACGATAATAGAAAAGAAACACTTGAATTCAACAAACTTCAGAAACGCCTGAGAAGAAATGTTGGAAATGCCATCATCGACTACAACATGATCGAAGAGAATGACGTAGTAATGGCATGTATTAGTGGCGGTAAAGATTCATTTGCGATGTTAGACATTTTGCTACGTTTACGTGAAGCAGCACCTATCAAGTTTGATGTTGTGGCGGTAAACCTAGATCAAAAACAACCAGGGTTCCCTGAACACATTCTTCCTGAGTACTTTGAAACACTGAACATTCCTTACTATATCGTAGATAAAGATACGTATTCAGTGGTTAAAGAGAAAGTGCCAGAAGGCAAAACAACGTGTGGCCTATGTTCTCGTCTTCGTCGTGGTACTTTGTACTCATTCGCTGAGAAGATTGGGGCAACTAAGATCGCACTTGGCCATCACCTTGATGATATCGTTGAAACTATGTTCCTGAACATGTTCCACGGTGCTCGTCTAAAGGCAATGCCACCAAAGCTTCGTTCAGATGATGGCCGTAACGTTGTTATTCGTCCACTGACTTACTGTCGTGAAACGGACCTGATCAAATACGCAGAACACAAAGAGTTCCCAATCATTCCTTGTAACCTGTGTGGCTCTCAAGAGAATCTACAGCGTCAGAACATTAAAGCGATGCTAATTGATTGGGACAAGAAAACTCCAGGCCGTGTTGAGAAGATCTTTAAATCAATCCAGAACGTTAGCCCAAGTCAACTGGCTGATCGCGAGTTGTTTGACTTCATAAACCTTCCACTTGACCGTAGTGAAGATCGCAAAGCATACGAATTCGAAGAAGCTGAAATATCATCTTCAAACATTGATGAGTCAATGTTCATCGACGTAACGAATGTTTAGCCACTTGAGTGAATAAAGATGATTTTAGCCATTCTGTATTTGGAATGGCGTTGCTCTAGATAAACAAAAATGCCTCAAGCAATGCTTGAGGCATTTTTTATAAGTTAAACTTGTCGCTAACTTAACCTTTCGAAAGGTTAGGGTCTAATGGGCTCACGTAACCAGACGGTTTAAGAGCAAGCACGTCACAATTAATCTTGTCGATCACATGTTCCGCAGTATTACCAATAAACACAGCAGACAAACCGGTACGGCCCGTAGTACCAAGAATCACCATCGCAGCGTTATTTTCAGAAGCTACACGAGGAATAACATCTTCAGGCAAGCCTTGCTCAACCACGGTTTGTTCTTCACACATACCGTGCTTCTGACGCAACGCTTTCATTGCCGTTAAGTGATGGCCACGAACTGCGTCGGTATAAGATGTTGGATCAAACTCTGGCAATTCGATTGTTATATTCGCCGGTGTCACAGGGTAAGCATTAACCAAAAACGGTTCTGCATCCAAGCGGCCGGTGATCTCCAGTAATCTATCAACCATCGTATCGTTGAGCTCTAAGTGAGCTTCTGTCTCTGAGCCTACGTGAACTGAAGCAAAGATCTTCGCATCATCAGGCCAGAAGTCATTTTTAACCAGCAGCACAGGGCTAGGGCATTTTCTAAGTAGGTGCCAGTCAGTAGGAGTGAAAATAACAGATTCTAAAGTATCGTGCTTACGCGTACCTTTGATTAAGATATCGTGATCACCACTGTATACTTCTGCAATGATCGCCTCATATGGGCGGTTGTGCCACACAACTTTAACGTTGAATTCAATGGAATCATCAAGGTAAGGTTCTGCTACTTTATTCATCCAGATTTCACGTTGATGAATAACTCCTCTGCGCATTGCGTCTCTTTCGTCGACAGAGAGCATCGATGTCATCTCATAAGAGAAATCATAGATCGACAAAAAGAAAGTGATATGGCTTGTTGAGGTGCTTTTCTTCGCAAGTTGGATAGCACGAACTAGAGCAGGTTGCTCATCGTGATTAATGTCAGCGACAACTAAA
This sequence comes from Vibrio sp. ECSMB14106, assembly GCF_000972265.1. NCBI lineage: Bacteria > Pseudomonadati > Pseudomonadota > Gammaproteobacteria > Vibrionales > Vibrionaceae > Vibrio > Vibrio sp. ECSMB14106. Next base: position 23,915 of record NZ_LAUM01000018.1, read on the forward strand.
ATTTTGTTATAGATACTCATAACTAAGCCTACTTTTCAGAACGAATATATAAATAATGTAGCGTAGTTATAGAGAGATGAAGAGAAATATAAGAGGTTTTAAGGGAGAAATATGATGTAGCTCATTATTAGGCTACATCATTGATATCTAGACTATTCTTTTGAAACACCAGCGAGTTCCATCAACGTATCATGATCTTCGATAGTGATGTATTTTCCTTTAACACTCAAGATGTCAGCTTTTTGGAAACGTCCCAAAAGACGACTAATCGTCTCGACAGTTAGACCTAGGTAGTTACCAATGTCGCCGCGAGTCATAGTTAAACGGAACTCTCTAGGGCTAAAGCCGCGTTGAGAGAACCGAGTAGAAAGATTGTAAAGGAATGCTGCAAGACGCTCTTCCGCATTCTTTTTAGAAAGAAGCAGAATCATTTCTTGGTCACCTTTAATCTCATTACTCATCAGGCGCATAATTTGCTGACGCAATTTAGGCATTTTCCCCGATAAATCATCAAGAATTTCGTATGGGATTTCACATACCATAGACGTTTCTAGTGCTTGAGCGAAACTAGGGTGTAGATCACCTGTAATCGCATCGAAGCCAACAAGGTCACCAGCTAAGTGGAACGCAGTAATCTGCTCATCACCTTGCTCGGTAATCGTATAGCTCTTGATCGTTCCAGAGCGAATAGCATACAGAGATTTAAGCTCGTCACCGGCTTTAAATAACTCTTGGCCTTTTTGAATAGGCTTTTTTCTTTCAATGATCTGATCAAGTTGATCGAGTTCAGATTCATTCAAAGTAAATGGAATACAGAGCTGGCTAATACTACAATCCTGGCAATGGATTGCACAACCACCAGACTGAACACGTTTCGTCGCAGGCTTTTCAGAAATCATAACAATCTTTCACTATTTGACATACATCAATATTTTAGCATTCCTTAATCCTAAAGGGTAGTAAAAAAACCGGGTTTAAAGAACAGCTATACGGTATAAATAATAAGGTGTAGAGCCATATATCCAGTATAAAAGCCGTAAATTAGGATTAAAATTGCGCCTAACTGGCGAAATAAATCAACTTGTTGCAGTTTCTTGAAGAAATTAGCCCCCATACCAACGGTTAACATTGCTGGAAGGGTCCCTAAACCGAAGGCTAGCATGATTCCCGCTCCGTCATACCAGCTTCCAGATACCGCTGCCCACGTAAGCATTGAATAAACAAGGCCACATGGGAGCCAACCCCAGATGAAACCAAATGGTAAAGCATGGATGGGGTGCTTCAATGGCAGAAATGATTGACCTACAGGTGATATATAGCGCCATAGCTTCTGCCCGACTTTTTCGAAAAACAACAATCCAAACCACCATTTTCCAATGTACAACCCTAAGATGATCATAAAGGCGGCAGCAAACAGACGAAGCCAACCAAGCAAAGCATTGAAATCGCTTAGTTGACCAATCGAAGAAATTGCACCACCAATCACGCCACCAATTACGGCATAGCTTAATAGGCGTCCAAGGTTATACAGAAGGGGAGTAATAGGGGAAGGTTTAGTGTTGCCAATCGAAAGAAGCGAAGCGATGCCACCACACATTCCCATGCAATGACCTGAGCCTATCAATCCAACAACAAAAGCGCCGATCCAATCAGGTGTCATCATACTTTTTTTCTAAACTAGTTTGGCTTTCTACGCTAACGTAATTTTCTCTAGAGGCAGGGGTGCTCATCTCGGCTTTCTTGTCCCCAGCTGGTTTGTTGTCAGAGTTATGGTTAGCATGGCTGTCTTCATCGAATAGAATACTATGGCCTTGACGTTCAAGATCTTCAAACTGCTCGCTCTTTACTGCCCAAAGAAAGATTCCGACTGCGATGCACACAAGTACGATCGCTATTGGAATGAGGATGTATAAACTTTCCATTATTTCCCTTGCTCTTTTAAAAGCCTTAACGAGTTAGACACAACTATAATAGAGCTAGCCGACATGCCGACGACGGCAATGTAAGGAGCAACTAAACCAGACACTGCTAGAGGAAGGATAAGCAAGTTATACCCCAATGACCACGCCAAGTTTTCACGGATTATCTTACGCGTTTTTAGCGCTAATGTACGTGATTTAAGTAACCTATCGAGATTATCACCCAATAGCACCATATCCGCTGAGGCTTTCGCTACATCTGTACCTCCCCCCATTGCAACCGAAAGGTGAGCACCTGCAAGTATAGGCGCATCGTTAATACCATCACCAACCATCATAGTAATGTCACTTGCATCTCGAGAGTTCAGGTAAGCAAGTTTATCTTCAGGTTTCGCGTTAGCAACAATGTCTGTAATGCCGATCTCTTCAGCAACAGGCTTCGCGTTAATCAAAGAATCGCCAGTCAGCAGAGTCGTTTTGATTCCCGCTTCTTTAAATTGCTTAATAAACTCGATGCTTTCTTTGCGAATGGGATCTTCATAAGTAAACGTCGCGATATGACGCCCCGCCATTGACAAATAAATACCGTTACTTTCCGATGGTTGAGCTTCACCTAGAATGAATTCACTACTACCAATCGCCACTTCTTGGCCATTCCACTCACCAGTGATGCCTGAACCAATCACGTTATTGACTGACTCTACTTCGATATCATCAGAAAGATGAGTCTTGAACGCTTTAGCTATAGGGTGATTAGCGTGTTGTTCTAGGCTTGAAGCAATTTGTAAACATGTCTCTCTATTAAGGTCTGAAAAGGTGTCTACTTGGCTGATGCGAATATCCCCCTCAGTCAAGGTACCTGTTTTATCAATGATTAAGTGGTTAACTTTACACAGAGTTTCGAATACGTGCCCTTTACGCAGCAAAATACCAAAGTTCCCCATACAAGAGGTTGAACAGGTAATTGCCGTTGGTGTTGCAAGAGATAAAGCACATGGACACGTTGCAACGAGTACTGAAAGCATGATCCAAAACGCGTCTTCTGGACGTGTTTGATGCCAATAGAACCAGGTGCCGAATGAAATAACTAAGATAACTGCCACAAAGTACCGTGCGACCACATCAGCGATTTCCGCGATGCGAGGCTTAGACAACTGTGCTTCATCTTGCAGACGAACGATATTAGAAATCACCGAATCGGCCTTAGATGTCATCACCTCTAATTCAAACGATTCATCACCATTCAGTGTGCCAGCAAAGACGGCATCGCCTTCGTTCTTAACCACATGAATAGATTCGCCAGTCAGCATTGACTCATCGATGTGAATTCTGCCAGACAATACTCTGCCATCAGCAGGAATATGTTCGCCCGGTAGAACACGAATCCGATCGCCAACCTTCAAGGTTTTCACCGGAACTTGATCGCCATCTAACGTTGTCGCCATAGCAGGAACGAGCTTAAGCAGGTTACCACTAGCAGCTGCTGCTTTACGACGAGCGCGCATTTCAAGGAAGCGACCAAGTAGAAGGAAGAAGGTAAACATTGAGATTGATTCAAAGAATACTTCGCCTTGTTCTGTAACTGTTGCCACTACACTCGCAACATAAGCAAATAGCAGAGCAATCGACACAGGCACATCCATGCCTAGCGTTCGGCCTTTAATGCTTCGCCACGCATTAATATAGAAAGGTAGCGCTGAGTAGAGCAGGACAGGGGTTGCGAAGATCAAACTAACCCAGCGGAAGTAACTCTTGAATTCCGGCTCTAGGCTACCAAACACTTCAAGATAAAGTGCCACAGCCAACATCATGACTTGCATGGTCGCCAAACCAGCAACACCAAGACGATAGAGGTAGTTTTTCATCGAGCGATGATAGGCGGCTTCTTGTTGATCGGCTTCAAAAGGTGCAGCTTTGTAACCTAGTGTATGGATTGCTGATAACAACTCGCTAAGTTTCACTTGCGTATTATCCCAACTAAGCAGGGCACGGTTAGTGGTGGTATTAACACGAATGCTACCGACCCCGGCCTTTGAAGAAACTTGCTTTTCAATAAGCCATGCACAAGCTGCACAAGAGACGCCTTCAAGTGACAATGTCACTTCAGAGGCGTTTTCAGAGCTACGAACGAACTCTAGTTGGACATCTTCATTATCATAATGGCTGAGAGCCAGAAGTTGCTCTGGTACTAGATCAGCTTTTTCAGCTGGAGCGGTGCGATATTGGTAGTAAGAAACCAAACCGCTATCAACGATTGTTTGGGCTACGGTTTCGCAGCCCGGACAACACATATTTCGAGTCGCTCCTAAGATCTCTACTTTAAAATCCGTTTCCGCTGGTACATCTTCACCGCAGTGATAACAGGATTCACACATAAGCTTTTAGTTCGTTAGTTGAGTAGAAGTTTCAATAGGGAAGTTCATGCGACCTTGCACTAACCATTCAGAGTTATGTGGAGAAAGCTCGATAAACCATGGACCTTGCATTTCGTGGTCTAGAGTCAACGTGTAATTGCCGCTCGCATCAGCGGTAAGCAACTGAGTGAAATCACGGTCAGGCAGTGTTCTGTGAACGAACATTGCGTTAATAGCAGGGAAGTGATCAAGTTTGCCTTTATTTAGAGTAATGATAACAGAGTTACCTTTCTCATTAATTGAAGCCGAGAGACCAAGTTCTTTAGCGATGTTTACTTTCGAAATATCAACATTAATGCCTTTTCCTTTTTTATAGTAATCCTCCGTCACCAAATCTACAGAGTTCTCTGTAAACACAATAACCGTAATGATGGTCCAAATAACTACTGTCGCCGGCAACGCGATTAAGAACCACGGCCAAAACTGTTTATACCAAGGCTTTACCATAAAAAATATCTCAAAAAAGAATAAAAAGAAGGGGTTATAAAATAAAGGAAAGACAGCCTCTTAAAAAGAGGCTGTTATTGAAATGTTACTTATTATCTGAGTTGCTTAAACTCCACACGTATGATGCAACAAGCTGAACTTTGTCTTCGCCTAGAATATCTTTCCAAGCAGGCATTACGCCAGAACGTCCGTTCATTACTGTTTCAGTGACATCAGCGCGAGAATCGCCGAACAACCAATCGCGGTCTGTTAGGTCAGGCGCACCTACAGCAGGGTTACCCTTACCATCAGTACCGTGACACGCAGCACACACGACGAAACGTGCTTTACCAGCTTCTGCTTCACGTGCGTTCACACTACGTCCAGAAAGGCTAAGCGTGTAGCTAACCACTTCTTTAACGCCTTGCTCACCAAGTGCATCTTTCCAGCCTGGCATTTGACCAACACGACCGTGCATGATCGTCGTCACAATAGCTTGTGGCTCACCGCCATATAGCCATGCGTCGTCAGTTAGGTTAGGAAAACCTTTCTGACCACGAGCATCAGAGCCGTGACACTGAGAACAGTTTTGCAGGAACAAACGTTGACCCACTTTGATTGCGTCAGTATCTGATGCAATGTCAGGGACAGAACGTAGGCCGTTTTCGTCGTGAGCTAGCTTTTTAAACGCTTCACCAAAGTAGGTATTTGCATCATCAAGCTCTTTAGCGTATTCGTCTAACTGTTTGTTAGCTTGAGCTGCAGCGATTGCAGAGCGAGACTCTTCTACGCTACGAACTGTTTGATTTGAACTCGTCCAACCTAGTAGACCTTTAAAGTTACCAAGGCCAGGGTATAGAGCAAGATAAACAGCTGCAAACACAATCGTGCTAACGAAAAGGTACGTCCACCATTTAGGTAGTGGGTTATTGAGCTCACGAATACCGTCGTATTCATGGCCCATATCATGACCCTCTTCTACGCCTGTTTTATCTTTAAAACACCAACGAAGTAAGACCGCACAACCAATTAGGGTACCAATCGTAATCGCACTAACCCAGATACTCCAGAATGTACTCATTACTTTGTCACTCCTTCATTTTTAGAACTTGTTGCTGGCTCGTCGTCAGCAAACACTAGGTTCGCGTCTTCGTCGAAACGTGATTTACGGTTCTTGCCGTATGCCCACCAAACGATACCGATGAAGCAAGCAAAAACAGTCACAGTCCAAACACTTTGAAATGTAATAATGTCCATAATTATTCCTTATTTCATTGCGTGGCCAAGCGATTGAAGGTAAGCGATGATTGCATCCATCTCTGTTTTTCCTTCAACATCTTGTTTAGCGTTAGCAATTTGTTCGTCTGTGTAAGGAACACCAAATTGATTACGGAAGAGTTCAAGCTTCTGTTGAGTCAATTTGCCATCAAGTACATTCTCAGCAAGCCAAGGGAAACCTGGCATGTTTGATTCAGGAACAAGTTCACGAGGATCTAGAAGGTGAACACGGTGCCACTCATCAGAATAACGGTCACCAACACGTGCTAGATCAGGACCAGTACGCTTAGAACCCCATAGGAATGGATGTTCCCAAACGCTTTCGCCAGCTACTGAGTAGTGGCCGTAACGTTCAGTTTCAGAGCGGAAAGGGCGAATCATTTGGCTGTGACATACGTTACAACCTTCGCGGATATAGATATCACGACCTTCCATTTCCAGAGCAGAGTAAACTCGTAGGTTTTCTACAGGTTCTGTTGTCTGTTTTTGGAAAATAAGAGGAGTGATCTCTACTAAAGCACCAAAGCTGATAGCAATAACGATCAGGATCGCTAGTAAGCCAACGTTTTTCTCGACCAACTCATGGCGATTATTTGAATTTGAGCTCATTCTAAATCTCCTTAAGCCGGTTGAGGGATAGCTTTAAGGCTATCTTTAGGTGCTGAAACAGTTTTGTACGTATTGTATGCCAGTAAGAACATACCAGATAGGAAGATGAAACCACCTAAGAAACGTACAAAGTAGAACGGGTAAGACGCTTCTACTGACTCTACAAAGCTGTAAGTCAACGTACCGTCAGAGTTAACTGCACGCCACATCAGACCTTGCATCACACCAGAGATCCACATCGCAACAATGTAGAAAACCGTACCAATCGTTGCTAACCAGAAGTGAACATTGATTAGAGATACAGAGTACATACGCTCTTGACCAAACAGTTTAGGAACTAAGTGGTAAACCGAACCGATAGAAACCATTGCAACCCAACCTAACGCACCAGAGTGAACGTGACCGATAGTCCAGTCCGTGTAGTGAGATAGTGCGTTAACCGTTTTGATTGCCATCATAGGGCCTTCGAAAGTCGACATGCCGTAGAATGATAGAGAAACGATTAGGAAACGTAGGATTGGGTCATAGCGAAGCTTATGCCAAGCACCTGATAGAGTCATAATACCGTTGATCATGCCACCCCAAGAAGGAGCAAACAGAACCAAAGACATAACCATACCTAGAGACTGAGTCCAGTCGGGAAGTGCAGTGTAGTGTAGGTGGTGAGGACCAGCCCAGATATACAGAGACACAAGAGCCCAGAAGTGAACAATCGACAGACGGTAAGAATAAACAGGGCGACCAGCTTGTTTAGGAACGAAGTAGTACATCATACCTAGGAAACCAGCTGTCAATAGGAAGCCTACCGCATTGTGTCCGTACCACCATTGTACCATTGCATCGATTGCGCCTGCATAAATCGAGTACGATTTAAACGCAGATACAGGAACAGAAAGGCTGTTAACGATGTGCAACACGGCAACCGTTATGATGAAAGCTCCGAAGAACCAGTTTGCTACGTAAATATGCGAGGTCCTACGCTTAATCATAGTTCCAAAGAACACGACCGCATAAGCTACCCACACAAGGGCGATAGCAATATCGATTGGCCATTCAAGTTCTGCGTATTCTTTACTAGAGGTCATACCTAACGGTAAAGTAATTACAGCGGACAGGATAATCGCTTGCCAACCCCAAAAGGTAAAGGCTACGAGAGGGCCACCAAAGAGACGCGTCTGACAGGTACGTTGTACAACATAATATGATGTTGCAAACAGCGCACTTGTACCGAACGCAAAAATAACCGCATTAGTATGCAGGGGACGTAAACGACTGTACGTCAGCCACGGCGTATCAAAGTTTAGCTGTGGCCAAACTAATTGAGCGGCAATCAAAACACCAACGCCCATACCGACAATACCCCACAAAATTGTAACGAGGGTAAATTGACGGACGACCGTATAGTTGTAGTTTTGTTCAAGCTGCTTTTCTTGGCTCATTTGCATGCTTCCAATTTCTTATTTACTACACTTTACTTCCAACACGACTCACGTCGTAATGCCACCCAAATTAGAAAAGGAAATTCAGCCTATTCATGACTTTATTTCCACTTGCTGATTTTAAAAAAAAGTGGCATTTTCAACGCGACACTATACTTGAATTAACAAATCAATGACAGAGTAGTAACCTTACGCATGGTCCGGAATTGGATTTTTCTTTAAAAACTTTGAACTTTGTAACAAGGAGTAAAGATTATAATGGCAGCACAAAAGCTAACAAAAGGCAGGCTTGTTCAAATTATCATCATATTGGTTGTTTTAATAGCTGCATTTACTTGGAGAACAGTAACATACGTTAACGACGAAACAATAGACTGTATAATTTCAAAACCTTGTCAATTTGGTATTGAACAACATAATGTTTTAATTTCAGGTTATAGCAAGGGGTATTCAATCAAAACATCCGAAACTGGTAAATTCATCATTAATTATGATGGCAGCGGAACCTTAGAACCAAACGGGGGCTCTCATTGGTTACTACAAACCAACGATGAAACTGCCTCAATAACGGTTACATTCCCACAACAGGTCAGTACGTATTCTGTAAATATATCTAAAGCAAACTGAATCACGGCATCGATACTTTTGTAGAAACATATACTAAATCAGTGAAACACAGTGCATTAAAGTGTTATAAAGAGAACATTAATAAATCCTTCAGCAATCTATGAAATTTCTATCAAAAGTCTCTTATTCCTTAGATTATAAAGTAGCGGTCGATGAGTTGCTCTCCGGAGTAGTAAAAAGCGATGATATCGCCTGTCTTATTTGCTACTGCACAGAAGAGTACTCAACGTTAGCTGTGCAGCAACATTTGGTCAACGCGCTTCCTCATACTCCCATTCATGGATGCACTACTTGTCACGGCATAATGACCGAAACAGGGTTCCATTCTGGCCCTGTGATTGGTGCACTTATCATTTATGATACAGGGATCAACGCCTACGGAACGGGTATCGAGCACTTCGGTGATTCTATAGAAAAAAACACCTTCCGAGCGATCGATAAAGCACTTAAAAACGCCAACCGAGAAGGCGAAATACCCGATTTAATCTTGCTTCATTCTACGCCTGGCAATGAAGAAAAAATCATGGCAGCCATAGACAACAAGTTTGGAACAGCCGTACCAATTATTGGTGGCAGTGCTGCAGATAATCAGGTTTCCGGCAATTGGAGCATATTCACCGAAGAATCTCTCTCTGTTAACGGTTTATCTCTAATGGCGGTGTTCGCTTCTCAATCGATATATTCATCCTTAAGCGCCGGTCACACACCCACACAGTACTCTGGTACCGTGACTAAAGTCAGAAACAGAGTATTGTTGGAGATCGATCATAGGCCTGCTGTCACCGTTTATAATGAATGGACCAATTTCCACTTAGGTGACAGTGATGACGGCTATATATTCGAAAAGTCTTCTGTCTATCCATTGGGCAGAAAAGTAGGTTCTTCATACGACTACCCATATTTCAAGTTGTCGCATTCAATCCGAGAAACCGAAAACAACGGGATCGAGTTATTTACCGACATAAATGAAGGCGATACCATCTATTTGATGCAAGGCTGCAAACAACAATTAATAGGCCGCGCAGCCAACATCATTCATTCATCTTACTATAATGATATGGAATTTGAGGAAAAACTGGGGGCTATTAATATATTCTGTGCGGGTCCGATGTTAAATCTAAAACAAGACATGGATGAGGTATGCAACCAAATAAATCAAGCACTTGATGGACTACCTTACATTTGCTCTTTCACATTTGGTGAACAAGGTAGACTCTCTGGCGGCGAAAATGCACATGGAAATTTAATGGTGTCGTCAGCAACTTTCTATAGGCTAAAAAAATAATGAGTTCTGAAGGTCAAGAAGAGCTACAAGAAGCCCGTATTGAACTGCAAAAACTAAAATCACGTGAACGGAAATTAGCTGAAGAAAATAGGGTGATCTTATCAACCATTTCGGCTATCAGTAAAGCGAATAACATCGCAGAGATATTCTCTAGTATTGAATTTGTACTCAAAAAATACATAAAATTCGATGATTTTATCGTGATCTCAAGGGTCGGGAATGAAGGGAAATTCAAAACTTTGTTAACCAATAATAGAGTATTTGGAAAGATAAAATGGAGTGATAGCGGTAAACTATCGCGAGTGATAAATGGAGAATGCGTAATCCTTTTTGAACCCAAATCCTTGGGTGAATTTAACTCTTTGCATCCCATCATACTCGACCAAATTAACTCTGTTTTGATCACCGGCATTGATAGTGGATTAACTCAATCCGTCATTATCTTTGTTCATTCCAACACCAAGCATTTTGATATTGAAACCAAAGCTACCCTAAGCCGTTTTCGTCCGCTAATTGAACGAGCGGTGTTTGATATAGAAAATAAAGAGAAACTCGAAGCCACCGTTCGAAAGCGAACAGCGGAGCTTGTCACAGCAAGAAAAGAGGCAGAAAGAGCCAATAAGGCAAAGTCTGAATTCTTAGCAATGATGAGTCATGAGTTAAGAACACCATTAAACGCGGTCATAGGCTTAATCGACACACTAAAGTCAACACAGTTAGATGAAGAACAACAGTCTATACTGCTTAATATGAGTACATCATCTGAGCTTTTGTTAGCAATTATCAGTGACGTGTTGGATTTTTCTAAAATCGAGTCTGGAAGTTTCTCTTTGGCTCCTCAATGGAGCGACATAAGAGACGCTGTAACTTTTGTGTTATCTGAACAAAAGAAGACAGCAGACAATAAGGGATTGGAGTTAACCTCTACGAGTTATATACCTGAAGGGGAACTTCATTATACCGATCCAACTCGCTTAACACAGATTCTATTTAATCTGATTGGTAACGCGATAAAGTTCACCGAATATGGACATGTTCACGTATCGATTGATTACCAACAGAGCTCTTTTGATATAACGGTGGAAGATACCGGGATTGGCATTAGCTCACAGCAAATTTCGTCATTGTTCAGCCCGTTCGTACAAGCCGATAGCACAATCACACGTAGGTTTGGTGGTACAGGTTTGGGGTTAGCTATCACTAAGCGACTTGTTGAATTGATGGGTGGTCGCATTAGCGTAGAGAGTAAGCTAGGCAAAGGTTCTAAGTTCAAAGTGCATTTACCCGTGCTCACTAGAGCAATGAACAAACAGGATTGCTCTAAAGCAAATAAACGCTCTCGAAAGCTAAGAAGTCGCTATGCAGTTTTAGTTGTTGAAGATAACCCAACGAATCAAATGGTGATCAAGTTAATCCTAACGCGACAAGGGCACGAAGTTTTTATTGCAAGTAACGGTGAAGAAGCACTTAACTTTATCGAGAAAGGCCACGATCGGATAGACATTATTTTAATGGACGTGTCGATGCCAGTAATGGATGGATTGACCACAACAAAATATATTAGAGATGCCAATATCGAAACACCAATCGTTGCGTTGACAGCGCACACATCAATAGAAGACAGATATTCGTGTCTAAATGTAGGCATGAATGATTTCGTAACGAAGCCTGTACGAACCAAAGAGATAACAGAAGCAATTAATAGATTAATGCTTAACGCCTAATAAACATATTTCTTAAATGAAGATTAAGAAATATGTTTATTAGGTATTTTATGGTAAATAACCACTATGGTTAAATACACAGTATAAAACCAGAGAATAACAACACAATACGAAGGCAGGGCATCACACAAAGAGTCCTGCCTTATAAAAACTAAATTCTATTTAACATAATATACATAATACGCACTTAGACTAGTTTGATTTTGAGGGGTTTTCTGAGCTCATACAGAGACTCTGAACGTTGTTACTGACAAGGTTTTCGTGCATGCTCCATTGCTTGAACGTCTGTCTCATATGGCCCATAGATTTTTACGTTGTGGTTTTCATCTTTATCAACGCTTGTAACTGACATGAACCAGTCACCAACCAAGAATATCTCATCAGCAAGTTCATTCACTTCTTGGAAGTTTAAGCCAACAACATTCGACACCATACATTGAACTTGGTCTGTGTCATCTCGATAGCCAAGCATCTGTACATGATTTTTTGTTGGATTCACTTATGAGCAGCATTTCTTTTAGTAACTCTAAGCTGTCGAAGACTTTTTTGTACTGAGACGCTTGGCAACCATTATTTTAACTACCTCATGAGCTTGATACCGAAGCGTTTTAATTCCAGTCCACCGAAGTTATTCACGGTAAAGCTTGAGCTATCACGTTCATAGGTCCTGAACACCAATATCTTTTTGAAGAAAAAGTAACACAAGTGCGAATAATTATAACTTTAACCTATTGTTTTAAAGAAGCTTGAAATCAGACGTCAACCTAAACTAATGTCTCGACTACGTTGGAGAACGCATAAAATCGGCGATATTTATAATTATCTTTTAAATCAGGTGGTTAGATGTGATTTCTAATAGTTCAAAGCCCTTTATTTTGTTAAGATACTCTCTAAATCAATAATATAAAAGGCTTAATATGAAAATTAGTACAATCGCCCTATCACTATTCACCATTTTGGGGATGAACACATACACACTTGCTAGTAACAATGAAACCTATCCTAGAGACCTTGGTAATTTTTACGCTGGCATCGATGCCGGATTTTATAATGAAACTGAATTAGAATACCGTGGTAGCGCAATTGAAGATTCATCTGATCTATCAGACTTCAGCTATAACTTAGTTGGTGGCTACGAATTCAATACGCACGATGCTGTCAAATTGGGATTAGAGGCCGAATACCGCAAAATCGGGAAAGTTAACTATAGCGACGTAATGGATGTTGAAGGTCAAGCTTTCTTCGTTAATATTAAACCTAAGTTTATTGTTAAAGGTGACGTACTAGATCTGTATGTGTCTCTATTAGCTGGCATTGGTTCTATGGATATGGAAGCAAAAGCATTCGGAGTGTCAGACTCGAAATCTGAAGCGGCTTATCAGGTTGGCGGTGAGCTTGGTGCGGTCCTTACAGACAACATCGACATCCATCTTGGTTACCGAAATGCACGCGTGGAAATAGACTCCGTCGATGTTTCATCTCAAACGGCATACATCGGTGCAAGGTACCATTTCTAATCTCAATTCAATCGTAAGCTTTATTTCAAATTAAGCCGTTCTTTTCGAGTTCGGCTTTTAAATCTTCAGGTTCCCTACTCGACTTCGATTTTATAGTCGTAACTTTCTCTACGGTTAAAGTTACGTTGTATCTTATTCAAAAAATCCGAGAAGCTTATTAGCTGCTGTCCCACACTGTAAAATCACGCTACTATTTTTGTTTAAACTTTGATCTATCAATCAGTTACATGAATAAACAAGGTGATTAAGCAATCAAATGCAATACATTCTCACTCTTATTGTAATTATAAGTGCTAACATCAGGAAATTTTGTGAGATAGGTGTTTGATATGTTACCTAGGCTTTATAAGTTCAGATCTCTTCACGATAGAAATATACAGTCAATATCTGAGTGCTCGTTGTGGTTTGATTACGCAAAAACTTTTAATAACCCTTTTGAATCTAACCTCGCGCTAAACGAAAACCTTCAAAACGATTTCAAAGTAATGTGCTTCTCTCAATCTAGTGATCACCCAATATTGTGGTCACAGTATGGCGATAATTTCAGGGGTATGTGTATCGAGTATGATCTTAATTATTATAAAGGCAAAGCTGACCTCAACTGTTTTAAAGTCCAATATGAAGATGACATCACCGTTTTTAATTCGCCTCCCAAAGATGACAAAACGACTAAGGTAGGTACCGAATTATTTAAAATCAAACATTCTAATTGGCGTTTCGAGCAAGAATATCGATGGGTATTGCCTGATGAAGAGATCGTTGGGCATAAATTATATCTGAATAGAGAGTGCTTGAGGTCAGTGATTCTTTCAGAACACGCCCCTGTTGATAGAAAGCTGAAAGTCCTAATGACTTGTCAAGAGCTAGGCATTCCCGTTAAACATGCGAGAGCTAAGCAGGACTCATTTACTTTTCAAGTTGTTAACTAAGCTTAAATCGATCATAAAAAGTTACACTGCAACAAAAAAGAGTCACATTAAATGTGGCTCTCTTCTCTCTATTTCTACATATCTGTGGTTAGTTTACCAGGAACTTTACTTTGTACTTGCCCTATCGTCTCAGCCGCCATTTGTACTGTAGAGAACCAATACGACCGATGTTTGGCGTTAAATAAATCACTATTATCTAACGCTTCATACACAGAGAATTTTCTACCTTGAGCCAGTGCTGCACCACAAACGGTTCGTTCAAGAGTTGGAATATCATTTACTTCCTCAAGAAGCGCGTGCTTTATGTATTGGTTGTCCGGGCTCCAATCAATAAATTCGACAATTTTTTTAAGTAACTTGAGTTCCAATGGCTTGACCATTGCTTCGAGAAACTGTGTATTGGGTAAAACTTCAGTACAAGCGTAATATTCATCATGCCTATCACTTGCATCTCGGTAATCCAGCATGGTTTTAACCAATGCGTCTTCAAACGTTGAAGAAAAGTGGTTACAAATTAAGAATAAAGGCAAAACTCGTATCACACCAAGCAAGATACCAACATTAGGATCTTTTACAGAGGTTTCTTGGAGTCTAAGCCGCGTAACGTTTGAAGTTACGACTAGGTGTTGCCAAACCTTAGGCACAATATGTTTAATATTGCCATCATTCCACTTAATCAGTTGCTGGCTCATTAATAAAGGAAACAATAAACGACAATTTTCTATTCCTATCTGCCGAACTGCTACTCTAGGATCAAGAATGACTTTAGATTTCTTTCCATACTTCTCGGCAAATTCTTGATTGGAAACAAATTCGATTAAACTTGAGCTCAATGACCTGCTTTTAGCTGATATTTCATGGAGTTTAGCAAAGTTTAAAGACGGCGAATAAGCAACGCTAGCAAGCTGATTGTAATCGGGTAAGTCTGAAAACAACGAACTGATTAAGGTGCTTTGGAGCTTATCAAGCATTAGATCCGAGGCTGCATTGCTAACATCATCAATAACGTATTGTAGTGTTTGTTGCTTCGCGACCACTTTCTCACGATGAGCATTAACTCTATCTTGTTCACAGCGCAGTAGAATACGTTGGTTATGAGATATGCGGTCAGATTCATCAAATATGACGCTATCACAATATCTATTTTCTAAACTCAGCAGCGTATCAACCGTAGATTGTTCTAGTTTGTATTGTGGCGATATTAACCATTTGGTAAAACGTGCCTCGACGTTCATCGAGACTTTCCTAGAGATTTCTATGACTTCAGGGGAATAACTTTTATTTACTAACAACAACCGTGACTTTCCTTTGCCCTAAGATTTATTTTCTGGCATATCCTGCCTTGATAACAAAGCTAATATTAATAGAAATTAGAGATTGGTTCACGAAATTGTTTCAATAAAATTAAGGTCATTTAGTTATAGTGCATTGAAGGTGGCCTAACACGTAATATGTAGCCGGATATACTTTTCTGGAAAACTGTATTTGAACCTTTTCTTCTTTGGCAAGTACTTTTTCGCCTGCTTGCAAACGTTGCTATCACCAGACGTTCTCACCTTTTTGATTCTTGCGTAACCTTTAGAGTGCTTCATCTCAATCATAAGATCGCAATAACCATCGAAATCAACATCGCTCTTGTTGAGTCCTTTCATGACGGTGACTTTGATTTTTTTAGCGACGGGATTAACCAATGCATCGTCGGCAAAAGCAACTGGGGATAAAAAACACAATAGGAATACTAGGTATCTCATACTGCTCTCTCTTTGTTGAAGGTGAGAACAGTATGCGGAGATTTAAGGAAAATGAAGGATTAACTTAGTATGAGGATTGACCAGCTAACACGTAATTATCAACGATTACGCTTTCTTTGAGCCTTTAGACTTAAAACCATTATGCGGGAACACGTTACGAATGCGCTGCTGAACGCTTTTAGGTACATCTTTAGTGAACTTGAGATTATAACCAGAGCGTTTGGCATATACTTTAAGTTCTCCCTTGAAAAGATTTTTATGACCAATTTCTTCAAGATTGTGTTTAAAACTAGGTGGAAGATGACCTTTAACTTGTTCGATCGCCCCATTGTTAAATTTAATTTTTAATACTGGCCTATCAATTGCGACCAACCAAAAAACCAATATTGCACCAATTAAGATTACGTACATCATAATGTCACCACTACAGTTGATGATTATTTATCGTCAGAAAGGAGTTTACTCAGGTCTTCTTTAAGACTGGTTACTGTCTTACTCGCTTGTTCACTACGAGATGCTTCACTGACTAAGTACTCGATGGCATCAGATAGCGTGCAACCAAGCTCGTTAGCTCGTTGGGAAAGTTTCTCCCATACACGATAATCAAGGTCGATCGACTTTTTCTTCGTGTGAACTTGTTCTGCGTTGAAGTGACGCTTTCGCTTGGCTCTGATCGCTTGTTTAAGCTTGTTATCGAGCTCTGGAGAGATATTATTAGATATCCACTCAAGAACACCTGTGGGTTGGTGTTCGAGCTTCAATAAGGCTTGTACAGCAACCTCAGCTTCACTTGAATCAATATGGCAGGTGATCACTTCACCTTCTTTCCATTTTTTGACCAGATAGTTCCATTTCCAACCACATTCTAGATTTTCAAGTTGCTGATATTTCATGTCTAATCTCGAGAGTTAATCCTAGTGACAGCGTAACCCATAATGGGCTGTTTAACAATTATTGTCTTGTAAGAATAGACCAAGATAATACTTATTTTGGCATAGTGAACTGTAACTACAACATAGAGCTACAAGCGAGATCGGTTTTTCTATATAATCCCTACCTCATTATCGTAATCAGAAAATTAAATGACTCAAGTAGATTGGCGACATGTTACGCCTCAGTACGACGAATATAACGCTCAATTAGAGCAATTCCCTGACATCTCGCCTTTCCCGTTTTCAAACATTCAACATAGATTTAGAGACGCCTTAACCCGTTTTACTCGCTTATCTAACCTTTCGCGTGTTTTACTTGTAAACGCTCCAGACAACTCTATCTATCGTCAGATGATTGTCGAATCTTTAGTTACTGCTTTAGATGATCAAACACAGCCTGTAATAAAAACCGAATCGTTAAATGCTATTTCTTTGTTTAACCAGGTTCAATCAAAAGACGGTAAAGTTGTTGCGACAAAACCCGGCTTACTGGCTAGAGCAAACAACGGCTACCTGATCGTTTCAGCAAACTTGATCTTGGCAAACCCGGGAAGCTGGCTATTGTTAAAGTCTGCGCTCCTTGGTGATGCGGTAGAACCAATCAGTAGTAACCCTGAACACTTAAACCAATCTCCGGTTTTACCTCTCACTTATGACATTAAGCTGATTGTTGTTGGAGACAGATCTCAATTAGGGGACCTTGATTATCTAGATAGTGATATTCAAACCGGTTTTTGCCTATTCAGTGAAATTGAACAAGACATCAAGCTTTCACACGACACTTTGACTCAATACCTTGGTTATCTAAAATGGCTTCAGCAACGTTATAGCTTGCCAACAATTACGCAACAGGCGCTAATTGGAATTCTTAGCGCTGGCGCCAGGGAGACCGAAGATCAAAGCTATATTCCGTTGTGCCCTATTTGGCACAACGCATTGCTGAACGAAGCTTTGATTGAAGCTAATAACGGAGAAATTGACCTTCACCACGTTCAACAAGCTCAGCAACACAAGTACAACCGTGAATCATATCTGCCTGAGCGCGCTCTTGATGATATTCGAGATGGCCAAGTCATTATCGAAACAAAGGGTGAACAAGTAGGTCAAGTTAATGGTCTGACTGTTATTGATGTACCGGGACATCCAATATCGTATGGTGAGCCTGCACGTATTTCATGTGTCATTCATTTTGGTGATGGTGATATTGCCGATGTTGAGCGTAAAGCCGAACTTGGTGGTAACCTTCATGCGAAAGGCATGATGATCATGCAAGCGTTTTTGAGCAGTTCGCTCAACTTAGAAGATCCCCTACCATATGCAGCTTCCGTGGTATTTGAACAGTCGTATTGCGAAGTCGACGGAGATAGCGCTTCTCTAGCTGAGTTATGCTCGTTAGTAAGTGCGCTTTCTGAGTACCCTATTAACCAGCAAATAGCGGTTACAGGCGCTGTTGACCAATTCGGTCGCGTACAAGCGGTAGGCGGGCTAAACGAAAAAATTGAAGGCTTCTATCATGTGTGTAAACACAATGGCTTAACTGGCGAACAAGGCGTGATCCTTCCAAGATCTAACTTAAGGCATCTGGCTCTAAAACCTGATCTTATTGAAAGCATCAAAAATGAAGAATTCCATATTTGGTCTGTGTCTAATGTAGATGAAGCTATTCCTCTGATTATGAACAAACCATTTAGAGACGATGAACAAGAAAACGTTCTGAGCAAAATAGCAGAACGTATTGAAAACTTTGAAAGACATGAACACCGTATTGGAATTGTTGGACGCATTAAAAACTGGTTTGTCTAGTACTGATCGGACTTGTTTAGCGTACACCTGTTCACTAATATGCACCTATCAAAAATCGGAGTAATTGATAATGCAAAACAAACGTGATTCTTACACTCGCGAAGATCTTCTAGCATCAAGCCAGGGCGAACTATGGCCAGAAGGTCCTCAACTACCTGCACCGAACATGTTGATGATGGATCGCATCACAAAAATGTCTGAGACTGAAGGTGATTTCGGTAAAGGGTTGATTCTTGCTGAGCTGGATATTACTCCTGACCTATGGTTCTTTGACTGTCACTTCCCTGGCGATCCAGTAATGCCTGGTTGCCTAGGCCTTGACGCAATGTGGCAGCTTGTTGGGTTCTACCTTGGTTGGGTTGGCGGCAAAGGTAAAGGCCGTGCTCTAGGTGTTGGCGAAGTGAAATTCACAGGTCAAATTCTACCTACAGCGAAAAAAGTCACTTATGAGATCCACATGAAACGCGTTGTTAACCGCCGCTTGGTGATGGGTCTTGCTGATGGTCGCGTACTTGTTGATGGTAAAGAGATCTATGTTGCTAAAGATTTGAAAGTTGGCCTTTTCCAAGATACGTCAGCATTCTAATCGAATCGTTAAAGTTTTAATAAAGTGGTCGCTGACCGCTTTATTTTTACCTCAATAAATTTAGTTATAGTGCATTAAAATATACTGAGAGTTTATTAAAACTATATATGTCCACCAGCTATAGTAAGACTCTAGATAATGTGTTCAGAGTTACTAGCCCGCCTCTAGTATCTGTATCATTTAAAATATCTCTTTCAGAAACTAACAAAGCCCCAGCTGTTGTAGTTAACAACAGGCAATGGAGCCTTGATTTTGGAATACGTTACGCCCTATCTACTTATAGAGACCTGAATGCTTATCATCTTTAGCATCTCGCCAGCCACCTAACCAATACGATCTAGAATCCATTTGGCTGTATGGGCAAGCTTCTTGCGACCTACCATTCAAACCAGCCTTGTAGCCTTGAGATTGTGCTCGTTCTAGTCGATCTCGCTTCTGTCTCTTCATCGTGCAGTCCTCATACGGGTGTTGATTTACTAACATATAATGATTACAACTTTGAGGAGTTTTTGTAACTCCAACTTTAAGAATCGATCAATTTTTCACTTTTCTCAAGGCGAAAAAAAGCCCGAGTTCAGAATTGTGAACTCGGGCTCATGAGGTGAAATTATTTAAATTTTCTACGGAACCCTAACAGAGCAAACACAGTCAAAGTAAACCAACCTAGGCTACCACCTTGGCGATCGACTTTCTCGGAGTCGGCACTACGAGTTTGAATATCATCTTTAGTAGCACCAGCTATTGGAACCAGTTTAACAGCAACAACTTCTTCTACTGCGTTAGATGCAGCGCCACCACAGTAAGAGTTATGAGATGTTGTATCATACGCTTGAACTTTACCACCAACGGTACATTTGATAGCTGTTGCTGAAATCACACCTGCATCATTAATGTCAGTTGCGTCAATAATTCGGAACTGGTTGTTATTTCCAGAAACGTTACCATCATTGGTTAGATCATCTAACCACCAAGCTTGGCCGTTAAAGATGTCTACACGACGCTCATCTTTCGAGGAATCGACATTGTACGGGTAGATAAAACCACGATGCCTACGCTCACTACCATCAACCTCACGAGTCGTTTCTGCGTCAATCTGACCCACAAACTCATTGAAGTTGTTCACAGCTTTAGCTTCACCACTTGAACCACCGAAGAAGATACCGCCAGAAAGATATGTTGCAGTAGGAGTAGATGCAGACGCATCTGTTACGACGAAGATCTTGTTACCTGCGCTTCCGTTTTCAGGAACATAACCATTACGCTTCGAATAACCCACAGCGAACAAATTATTGTTAATATCACTCGCTACAGAGTTACTGTATTTATAGTCATCAGATGAGTTCGAGTTAACCGCTGCACCACTAATCGATTTAGTTACCCATGTGTTACTGCTATCAGACAAGTCCAGAGATTTACTGATAAAAACCGCCGCATCCATATCTTGTAGGTCACCACTACCATCTGTAGTGTTATAACCTACACCATAAAAAACGGAATTTGACTCTGCGATAGAACGCATACTACCTTGAGCAAAGAAGTCACCCGTTTTCGCTGGAAAAGCAGAGTTGTTATCCCAATCGATTAGTTTAGTCGTCGTACCATCCCAAATCGCAGCTTTAGAACTAAATACTTTATCGGGTTTAGAGGTATCTGTCGTACCACGGTCTTCGGAAACACTACCTACATTATAAACGGTACCATTGCTCGCTTTAATTGCTCGCCACGCACGAGTTTCCGAAGAACCAACTGGAGCTACCGAATCAGTATGAAGGGCAGTATTACGGATACCGCCTTCTGATTTAACACCCAAAGGTTCAACTTCTGTCGCAGATTGAGCATACAGTGAGTTAATGACCGTGTTTCGGCTTGTAAATGTATCCCCACCTTCAACAAAAGCCTTTGCATTCACATGAGTAAGATCTGTCCGCTCTTTGCTCCAAGCGTTCCAATGATCTGTAGCCCAAGCTTCACATGTTGAATATCTTAATTCACGGTTACAGTAGTTTTCAAAGTCATCGAACTCTTGAAGGTATTGGAACGCAGCGTCCATAGCGAAAGGGACTTCTTCGCGATAACTGATGCCTTCGACAGTATCTCGTGTCTCGCCAGCCAGTTTAAATGAACTGTCCGCACAGTTAGTTGCATTAGAATCAAAGCAACCTAGAGGTAACTCATCATCAGGTAATGCTGGCAATTGTGCGTTAGCGTTTACAGCTTTACCTGGCTGAATCGCTACACCAAAGATCTCAGAGATTTCAGGTTCATCAGCAAAAGAAGGCGTTACTTCAACAACCTTGTAAAGCGCAGCGTTGGCGTTAGTTGCGGCAAACACTAATGCTGCAACTGATGTTAATTTAAATTTAGTACAAGTCATTATTACTTCTTAACTTTCCTGTTGTAGTGCCTCGAGCTCTTCCCAGCGCTCAAAAGCAACTTCAAGCTCCTGCTCTGCTGCAGATAGCTTATCTAATACTGGTTGTGTCTGCTCTACAGATTTTGAAAAGAAGCTTGGATCGTTGACTTCTTCCTGAAGAGTTTCAATTTGAGTTTCCAATTCTTCTAAACGCATTGGTAACGCTTCTAGTTCTCGTTGTAGCTTATACGATAACTTCTTAGGTTTAGCCTTAACTGGCGCAGTTTTGGGAGTTTCCTCAACTACTTTCTCAGGCTTTAATGGCTTTTCAACCTGTCGGTACTCTAATGCCTGCTTTCTTTGCTGCTGAGCATCGTGGTAGCCACCAACAAATTCTTCAATCACGCCGTTACCTTCAAAGATCCAACTTGTCATCACTGTGTTATCTACAAATTGACGATCGTGGCTTACTAAAAGAAGCGTACCCTGATAGTTGGCAAGCAAATCTTCTAAAAGTTCCAAAGTTTCGATGTCTAGATCATTGGTTGGCTCATCGAGAATCAACAAGTTGTTCGACTTAAGGAAAATACGCGCCAATAACAGACGGTTTTTCTCACCACCAGATAGCGCTTTAACAGGAGTACGAGCACGTTTAGGAGAGAATAAGAAATCTTGTAAATAGCTCAGTGCATGGCGCTCACGGCCGCCCACGGTCACTTCTTGCTTACCATCCGCTAAGTTATCGATAACTGACTTCTCAGGGTCTAGGATTTCACGGTATTGGTCGAAGTAAGCCACTTCAAGTTTAGTACCGCAGTGCAAGCGACCAGAATCAGGTTTAAGTTGGTCAAGAAGCAACTTAAGTACCGTACTCTTACCACAACCATTCGGGCCAATCAGAGCAATACGATCGCCACGCATAATGTTGAAGTTGAAGTCCTTAACAATTTCTTTGCCTTCAAAGCCAAAGTTAAGATTTTCTGCTTCGAATACAATCTTGCCTGAGCGTTGACTATCATCAATCTGGATAACCGCTTTACCCTGCACTTCACGACGATTGATGCGTTCTTCTCGCAGCTTCTTCAGTGCACGTACACGGCCTTCGTTACGAGTTCGACGAGCTTTGATCCCCTGACGAATCCAAACTTCTTCTTGAGCAAGCTTTTTATCGAATTCAGCATTCTGCATTTCTTCAACACGCAACGCTTCTTCTTTCTCTAATAGGTAGTTTTCATAATCGCCAGGAAACGAGCTCAGCTTGCCGCGATCAAGGTCGACGATGCGTGTTGCCATCGACTTAATGAACGCACGGTCATGCGAAATAAAGATGATTGAGCCGCGGAAGTCTTTCAGGAAGCCTTCTAACCATTCAATAGTCGCGACATCCAAGTGGTTAGTCGGTTCATCTAGAAGTAGAACGTCTGGGTCACACACAAGTGCACGAGCAAGGGCCGCTTTACGTTGCCAGCCACCAGACAAATCGGTCAGTTTTGTCTCAGCAGTTAGATTAAGCGCCGCCATTACGTTACTTACTCGATCTTCGAAACGCCATGCGTTGGCATGATCCAACTGCTCTTGAACACGAGTAAGACGGTTTAGGTTCTTTTCACTCGGATCAGTACCGATGAGATCCAAAAGATCATGGTAGATCTTCAACTGTTCGCCGATTTCCGCTAGGCCACCAGCAACGTAATCATAAACGGTACCTTCCTCATTACGCGGTGGATCTTGCTCAAGACGAGACACAACCACATCTTGTGTGATTTGCATCTTACCGTCGTCCATGATGATGTTCCCAGACAGGATTTTCATCAACGTAGACTTACCCGCGCCATTGCGCCCTACTAAACACACACGTTCGTTTTCTTGCAACGCAAAATCCGCACGATCTAATAACGGGTGATCGCCAAACGCTAATTGCCCGTTATGAATTGTAAGTAATGCCATTCTTTTTTAACCAATCATTAAGTTCTAACAAGCCAAATGGCCAGTTAAGCTCTGAGCTTTGAGTACAATCAGAGCTTTCAAATTTGAGTACCGGAATAGTGACCCCGTAACGGGAAAATAGCTCATCATCAAATGCTATGTCGACAACATTGACGTGATGGCTAATGTTTAACTGTTCCGTGAGTTGGAATGCCATCTCACATAGATGGCACCCTTCTGTACTGTAGAGAGTCAGCACTCTATATCCTTATACAATCTCTTTGATTACTTGTGTGTAATCAACCAGCAGTTATGAATGTGCTTATTGCGAGAGAAGTCCAATGGAAGTGTTTTAGCTGAAATATTCTGAGCTTTAAGACCTAACTCCTCTAGAGCTTCCACGTCCATTTTAAAGTGACGTTTGTTGTTAGAGAACACAATCGTGCCTTCTTCACGAAGAAGACGCTTCAGGTTTTCCATCAACTGAATGTGATCACGCTGAACATCAAAAGATTGATCCATACGCTTTGAGTTCGAGAATGTTGGTGGATCAATAAAGATCAGATCGTAAGAACCCTGCTCTTTAGCCAGCCATTGTAGACAGTCAGCTTGAACGAACTGATGTTGACGACCAACACGTCCGTTAAGCTCCATGTTCTGTTTTGCCCACTCTAGATAGGTATTAGACATATCTACTGTTGTTGTAGAACGTGCGCCGCCCACAGCAGCATGAACAGATGCACTACCTGTGTAAGCAAACAAGTTTAGGAAATCTTTACCTGCGGCCATCTCACCAATACGACGACGAGTGATCTTATGATCTAGGAATAAGCCCGTATCTAGGTAATCGTGAAGATTAACAATCAACTTAACGCCGTATTCATTCACTTCTAGGTTCGATGAGTCTTGAGCCATTTTTTGATATTGAGAACGACCTTTCTGTTTCTGACGCACTTTAAGCACAACGTTGTTCGCTTCAACGCCAGTCACTTGAATAGCTGCACGGATGATATCGGTTAGACGACGTTTTGCTTTATCTTCTGGTACGTCTTTAGGGGCTGCGTATTCTTGAATCACTAGGTGACCTGGATATACGTCAATCGCTACATTGTATTCTGGTAAATCCGCATCATAGATACGGTAACAATCTAATTGCTCTTTCTTAGCCCACTTGCCTATTTTACCGATATTCTTTTTAAGACGGTTCGCAAAATCAGGCGCAATCAATTGTTCTTGCTCGCCTGTCGGACGCTCTGACATCGGACGATCTGAGATTGAGTAATTCTTTTGGTGACACGGTAACGCACCGTTGTTCAATTTGAACTGTTTGTCTGCACGCATTCGTAAGCAGCTAAGTAGTTCGTCTGAACTAGAGAAGATAGACGCGTTACAACCGCCAAATTCCGCTTTAAGCTGTGCTCCGAATGCCGTGTAAAGTGCAATTAGGCCCGGCTCTGTACCTAAACGCTCACCATAAGGTGGGTTTGACACAATCACACCATCGTTAAATTCTGTAGGGCGTTTAAGTTTTGCTGCATCACCTACTTCGAATTCAATCAACTCTTCAACACCGGCACGACGAGCATTGTCGCGCGCTGTTTTGATCATGCGTTCATCATTGTCGTAGCCATAGAACTTACATTCCACTTTCTTAACACCACGACGGCCTTGAACATTCGCTTCAGCTTTCACTTCAGCCCATAGCTCTGGTTCAAAGTCTTCTAGTGATTCAAAACACCACTTCTGACGTTTAACACCTGGAGCCATGTTTGCAGCCATCATCGCCGCTTCAATCACTAACGTACCTGAACCACACATTGGATCTAGGAAAGGCTTAGTTGCGTCCCAACCACTACGAAGAAGAATCGCGGCAGCAAGAGTTTCACGTAATGGTGCTCGACCTGATTCAGGACGGTAACCACGTTGGTGAAGACCGCTACCTACCATATCAACACCAAGAATCGCTTTATCGCGGTGTAGACGAACGTGAATACGAACGTCTGGGTTCTCTTTGCTGATTGAAGGACGTGGCAAAGACTTCTTCTCGAAGCAATCAACAACGGCATCTTTTACTTTCATCGCACCGTATTGGCTATTACGGATTTCGTTGTTCGTACCATTGAAGTCAACAACAAAACGCTTAGAGCTGTGGAATTGATTTACCCAGTTAACCGCAGTGGTTGATAGGTACAAATCCATGTCGTCCATACAAGTGAATTCAGAAAGGACACGTACAAATCGAGAAGCCAGACGGCTCCATAAACAACAACGATAAATTTGCTCATTGGTCGCTTTGAATTTAACACCTGCTTGAACAGGTTTTGCGTTTGTAATCCCTAGTTGGGTTAGTTCTTCAACTAATAAATTCTCAAGGCCGTTTGAGGTAACCGCTAGATATTGATTCATAGTGTTCTTTTATTGATAAAAATTAGCTCGATTATACCTGAATTTGCTACTAGAGCATCACACTAAACTCGGATTTTCATTGAATCTTTCAACTAACTGGCTAGCAAATGCACAGTGTTGAAGCGATCGCTTACCCACACCCCCTGAGGACACAAGACCTATCAAACCAACTCCATTTCTGACCATCTATTAACCAAAGTAGTGACGTGAATTTATATTCACCTTAAAATTGGTATATACCAGTAAGAATTTATGGGTGAAATTTAGTTACAAATGACTTAAAACAAGGAATAAAGGCAGGCAATTTCCACTTCTAGTAATGGGAATAGGCAGAAATTAAGGTGAAAAAATAGCCATAAGTTCACTATTTATATGATTGGGAGGTGATGTATTTATCAAGATGAGATTTTTTAGGCACAAAAAAATCGGCTATTAAGCCGATTATGAGGAAGGTTTCTGTGAGTTTTGTCTAGTGAGGAACGTTAAATGACATACTAGATTAGAAGCTAACCTACCATCGCTATGTGTGTTTTATGCAGGATAGTATTCGCGTCTACCATTCTATCGTGCATCACTTTGATTGAGTCTCCAAAGCGCAGCCCTTTTGAAGGCGTCAGCAGGAACTCTTCTAGGTCGACAAATGCACATAGGCTCGCACACTCTCCCACTTCTAATACAATGAAATACCCTAAGCTATGCTCGTTATTCATTTGTACAATATCCCCTTCTTGAGGATATTCATGGCCAGTGCCTTGTGAGTCGAAAAACCAACTCTTAGGCTGTACAGGCTTATGGAAGCGCTTTGCTGCCACACAATAGAGTGCTAATTCAGCTTGACGAGGCTCAGATAGATCTAAGCCAGAAATTTGTTCTTTGAAGGTTTGGTATGCAGATGCATCATCAACAGTGAATTCATTATCTTTAAACGCGCAGTCCACCAGCTTGTTGCGGACCAGATTCGTTTTAAAAACCATATCCTCTCCGAGGTTTAGCATTAATGAACATTGCTGATCATCATAATACCAATTCCATGTATCGCTAGGTTTAAGCATCATTTCGTCTCACACTGTTGAACCATTCCGTTAGGTAAAACGCAAAATTACCTTCAATTACAGTAATTTTACTGAGCAATAGGCAAAAAAAAAGAGGAAATGAATTCCTCTTTCTTATCGCTTTTCTCTACAACTCAGTGAGTTACAGTGTCTCTTTTAACAAGACGATGCCAGATTGTCGCTTTTATAAGGATAAAAGCTTTTTGAAGCTTATAAATTTTTGACGATGTCGCCTACAAGGCCTGGACCTTTGTAAATGAAACCAGAGTAAACTTGTACAAGCTTAGCGCCTGCCATCATTTTCTCTTTTGCAGCAACATAAGAGTCAACACCACCTACCCCAATGATCGGCAGTTGGTCACCCAAATCTTCGTGGAGTTTACGAACCACTTCAGTACTGCGAGATTGAACAGGACGTCCACTTAGGCCACCCGCTTCATCGCAATGCTTCATGCCTTCAACAATACTGCGATCTAATGTTGTGTTGGTTGCGATCACACCATCGATCTTATTTTTGATCAATGATTCGCAAATCTGGCTGATTTCGTCATCACTTAGATCTGGAGCGATCTTAAGAGCAAGCGGGACATATTTACCATGCTTCGCTTCTAATTCAGATTGCTTGGTTTTCAATTCAGACAATAAATCATCAAGAGCTTCGCCATATTGTAGTGAACGAAGTCCTGGAGTATTTGGTGAAGAGATATTTACCGCAATGTAACCTGCGTATTGATATACCTTCTCCATACAGATCAGGTAATCCTCCGCACCCTTTTCAATTGGTGTGTCTTTGTTCTTACCGATGTTGATACCTAAAATGCCGTCATAGTTTGACTTCTTAACATTCTCAACAAGGTTATCTACGCCTAGGTTATTGAAGCCCATGCGGTTGATAATACCTTCGGCTTCAACAAGACGGAACAAACGAGGTTTGTCGTTACCTGCTTGTGGACGAGGAGTAACAGTCCCTACTTCCACGAAACCAAAACCCATTGCGCCAAATGCATCAATACATTCGCCGTTTTTGTCTAGGCCGGCAGCAAGGCCAACTGGGTTTTTAAAAGTAAGACCCATGCACTCTACAGGTCGGTGAGGTAATTGTTGACGATACAAAAGATCAATAGGTGTACCAGTGAAGCGTTTGAAATTTTGGATTGCAAGATCATGTGCCTTTTCGGCATCAAGTTGGAAAAAGCCAGTTCTGGCTAGACGGTAAAGCATTGTGCCTCCGATAGAAAAAAGCGCCGTGTAAACGGGGCGATATTATTTACTTATTTACCAAACTATTCAATCTATTACTGCCTGTAAAGGTAAGATAATCGAGTTAGCTAAAGAAAGAGGTTTATTATTAAGCAAACGTTATCGTATCCCCCAACAAATGATCCCTTTGACTATTATTCATGTAACGAGCATCAGTCAACTCGGCCAATTAGAAGCTAACTTGACCAAGCATAAGTGACTCAACGAAGTAATTTGACACGTCATTCATTATTCAGCTAAACGAAAAAGGCAGACCTAATGGCCTGCCCTTGTTTCTTTTCGTTTTTATCTAATCGCTAGTCTGTCGACATGCAGTTTAAGTTCAATAGCATCAACTCTCGCAACGCTACTGAGAACTTAGCAAACTCATGAACCGAACCGACTTTGAATTCGTTCAAGATACTTTCCCAACGATGTAGAGAAACAGAGTTACTTTCCATCCAATCATCCAACGCTTTAATCACATCAAGGTCGGCACCACAACCGCAATTAAGCACTTGGCCAGTTAGCTGACGTTGCTGCCAGTCCAGATCTTCTCTGAATGCCGCACGTGCCAGCGCTTGCCAGTTGTTGTCCACTGCTTGGCCATTGATTTGTTTCAAGAACCAGTGCAGAGACAAACGGTCACCAAGGTTGAAGTAAAGCTTAGACGCTTGTTGTACTGTTTTACCCGTTTCTCGAGCCACTGTTGATATATCCAGTGCTGAATACAAGCTAGACAAACGAGCCACCGAATTGGCCAGTTCTGCAGTTACTCCCTGATCAATCCACACCTGAGCCATTGCCTGGTGCTCTTCTACTTCTGAAGCCACTAGGTTTTCATCCAGTTTCTCAGTAATAGCAGCCACATCCCCTTGGTAAAGTTCAATCAATGCATTCACTGATTGTTTACCATTACGGTTTCTTAGCAACCAACGCGCTAGACGACGCAACGTCCGACGCACATGATAAAGCAACTCATATTGAGCTTCAGAACTTGAGATGTTATCCAACTCACGAATGCTTTTCAGAACTTTGCCTAGACCGTAAATCTCACGAGATGCCGCGTAAGCATTTGCAATCTCAACAATATTTGCGCCTGTCTCTTCTTGCAAGCGAGTCACGAAGTTACAGCCCATCTCGTTAACCATTTGGTTTGCAAGTGCAGTAGCAATGATCTCAGCACGCAACGGATGGTTATCCATGTGTTGATGATAGTTACGGCGTAACTCAGTTGGGAAGTATTGCATCAGTTGCTGAGCATGAAACTCATCATTCGCAATATCATCATTCACAAGATCTTCTTTCAGTACCATTTTACCGTAAGCAATCAGCACTGATAGCTCTGGCCTTGTTAGCGCTTGGCCTTGCTTCTCACGCTCTAGCAAAGTTTCATCGTCAGGAATGTATTCCAAACCACGATCCAAGTACCCTGCTTTTTCCATTGTGTGGATGAAGCGAATTTGTTCTTTCACTAAGCCAACACCTTGATGCTCAGTAACCGAAATAGATTCAGCTTGGCAGTACGCATCATCGAGTACGATTTCGCCTACTTCATTTTCCATCGACTCTAGAACTTGGTTACGTTGTTTAACGGTGAGATCACCATTAGACACTAACCCGTTCAAGAAGATTTTAATGTTCACTTCGTTATCCGAACAGTCTACGCCACCAACATTATCGACAAAATCAGTATTAACTCGGCCACCTGTTAGCGCATATTCAATACGACCCAGCTGAGTCATACCTAAGTTACCACCTTCGCCAACAACTTTAGCTTTTAGGTCGCGGCCATCAATGCGAAGCATGTCATTTGCACGATCACCTACATCGGTATGAGTCTCGTTTGAAGACTTAACATAAGTACCAATACCGCCATTCCAAAGTAGATCCACTTTCATAGACAAGATCGCTTTGATCAAATCATTTGGCGCCATTGATGCTTTTTTGGTGCCCAGCATTTTCTGAATTTCAGGCGTTAAAGGGATAGATTTCGCGCGACGAGAGAAGATGCCACCACCTTGAGAAATCAGGTCCTTATTGTAATCTTCCCAGCTTGAACGAGGCAGATTAAACAGACGATCACGCTCTACCCAACTGGATGCTGAATCTGGATTCGGGTCAATGAAGATGTGCATGTGGTTAAACGCAGCTTGCAAACGAATGTGCTTAGATAGCAGCATACCGTTACCAAACACGTCGCCCGCCATATCACCCACACCAATTGCAGTGAAATCTGTCGTTTGGCAGTTGATACCCATTTCACGGAAGTGACGCTTAACCGATTCCCAACCACCTTTAGCCGTGATGCCCATTGCTTTATGGTCGTAACCGTTTGAGCCACCAGATGCAAATGCATCACCCAGCCAAAAGTTGTACTCTCCAGCTACTGAGTTGGCGATATCTGAGAATGTCGCGGTACCTTTATCGGCAGCAACAACCAAGTAAGGGTCATCTTCATCGTGACGAATCACGCCCTTAGGCGGGATAACCTCGCCTTCGATGATGTTGTCAGATACATCCAGTAATGCACGAATGAAACGTTTGTAACAACGTTGACCTTCAGCGAAGATTTCATCAC
This sequence comes from Vibrio sp. ECSMB14106, assembly GCF_000972265.1. Classification (NCBI taxonomy): domain Bacteria; kingdom Pseudomonadati; phylum Pseudomonadota; class Gammaproteobacteria; order Vibrionales; family Vibrionaceae; genus Vibrio; species Vibrio sp. ECSMB14106. Next base: position 54,711 of record NZ_LAUM01000018.1, read on the forward strand.
GGCCAGACATTGTGTGCTGGCGTTTACAAACGAAACCACCTTTAGCACCCACTGGGACAATTACCGTGTTCTTAACTTGCTGTGCTTTAACTAGGCCTAGAATTTCAGTACGGAAATCTTCTTGACGATCTGACCAACGCAAACCACCACGAGCGACTTTACCTGCGCGTAAATGCACACCTTCTATATCAGGTGCATAGACAAAAATCTCGAATGCAGGGACAGGAGCTGGAATATCTGGAATCTCGCTTGGTCTCATTTTCAGAGCCAACCAAGGTTTAAACTGTTTGTTTTCGTCTAACTGGTAATAGTTAGTACGAAGTGTCGCAGTGATCATTTCCATGTAACGACGAATGATACGATCATCATCCAAACTTTCTACATGATCAAGCTGCTCTGTAATCTTCTTAATAAGATCTTGTTGACCTTTCGCGCTGCCTTTCAGTTTTGGATCGAAACGCTTGCCGAACAAGCTCACTAATCCTTTCGCTAGCTCAGGGTAATGAGACAATGTGTCTTCAATGTATTGTTGGCTGAATGGGAAGCCAACTTGACGCATGTAACGAGCATAAGCACGTAGGATTGAGATTTCACGACCGGATAGGCCTGCTCCAAGTACTAAGCGGTTAAAACCATCACTGTCTAACTCTCTTGCCCAGATAGCAGCAAAGGCTTGTTGGAAAAGATCACGAGCTTCACGAAGATCAACGGTCTTGTCGCTCTTATGCAGCATTGAAAAGTCCAAGATCCAATAGGTTAAACCATTGGTCTTACGCACTTCGTAAGGAGATTCGCCAATCACACGTAGACCAAAGTTTTCAAGCATTGGCATTACTTCAGAAAGGTGAATTGGCTCGTCACTGTGATAAAACAGTTTCAAACGAACGGCTTTCGAATCTGCTGCTTCTTCTTGAGGACGGTAGAACAGCATACCAAGTCTGTTATCTTCGCTTAATGCTTCCAAACTCTCGATATCGGCCACCGCAGAACCAGGCATCATGTCTTCTTTGTACGAGCGTGGGAACGCACGCATATACTCTTTAGACAGCGGAAGCCCTTTGCTTTCACCAAAGTTAGCAATGATTGACTCAGATAAGCGGTCATCCCACGTAGACGATACTTCCATTAAATTCTGCTCAATTGTTTTCACGTCCACATCCATGTTGTTGTTATCAACACGAACAATATAGTGCGTTCTCGCCAGCGGGCTTTCAGAGAAATACGTTGTAAATTCAACTTCTTGTTCACAGCCAAAATACTGCTTCAAGATGCGCTGTGTTTGACGACGAAGTTCAGTGTTGTAACGATCTTTTGTTACATAAACCATACAGCTAAAGAAGCGACCAAACGGGTCTTTACGAACAAACAAGCGTAGAAGGTCACGATCTTGCATTTGCACAACGCCAGTACCTACTTCCAGTAGCTCTTCTTCACGAGCTTGAAGCAGTTCATCACGCGGGTAATTTTCAAGAATGTTATGCAGTGCTTTGTAAGAGTACGATCCCTCACGGTAACCACTCGCCTCTATAATACGCTCTACTTTTTCACGAACCAGTGGAATCGTTTCAACAGTTTGATTGTAAACGGCAGAGGTATAAAGACCGGTAAAACGATGTTCACCGATTACCTTTCCATTCTTATCAAACTTCTTAATACCGATATAATCATTGTAAGCAGGGCGATGAATACGTGAAGCCGTGTTTCCCTTGGTGAGAATGAGTACATAAGGTTTTTTTGCCTCTAAGCGCGCCGAATCAGAAAACTCCGACAACTTAACATTACGTACGCGATCTGAATTTGCAAACAAACCAAGACCTTGCTCTTTAGTCGGTTGCAGTTCAGTGTCACCATTCACAGTCACAAGGTCATATTCCTTGTAGCCCATAAAGGTAAAGTTGTGTTCACCTAACCAACGAAGGAACGCCAACGTTTCATCAAAGCGCTGACCATCAACTGGTATGCTATCTTTTTGCTTTTCAACTTTATTCGTTACTTCTTCAAGTCTTTCAACCATTTTAAGCCAGTCATTCACAACTAAGCTAGTATCTGTGAAAATATCCAGTAGTTCCGTTTTAAGCGCTGTCATTTCAGCTTTACTGCTAAGACGATCCACTTCGATATGAAAAAGCGACTGGAAAGCGCCTTTATTGTTACTCACGCCAACCACATTTCCTACGCCAGAACGATCAATTTGCGTTGGGTTATGCAGCATAAGGTGAGAAGAAAGGTCTAGGCGAGTCAATGCCATTTTTACAGAATCAACGAGGAATGGGCTGTCTGGTACCACTATCTCAACGATAGTGTGAGTAGATTGCCAACCTTGGCGACTTACTGTTGGATTAAACACTCGAACAGAAATTTCGTCAGGTTTTTTTTCGTTGATGTGATGCCATAAGCTAACTACAGCACCATATAAATCGGATTCGTTTCTTTGGATTAAATCGTCTTGAGAAACATTACTAAACAAATGTTGAGCAAGTTGAGTTACGAGAGGTCGATGAGCAAGGTCAAGTTTGTCTTGAATGAGTTTGTACACTTTTTCAAGTAAAACTGGAACCACAGTTTCACGTGCGGTCATAGTCACACTCCACAATTAGAATTGTATTTTATTATAGGGGGATCACTTAAGCTGGTGTTTGAATTCGCGCTGTAAAGCCCACTTCTACTAACGAGTTAAGCAAAGGTAATGCATTCGTTTATTGTAAAAGCATTATTGAAAAATAGTTAATTGTTTTGGAGGTGGTAAGAGGTGAAATGTTTGATTATGTGATTAAGATTCCTTTTAAGTCACTGGGCATGTCGAGCTTTACAGAGCTTCCAACTTTATAAACTTATTTTTTTGGTCAGTTGTAAGCCTAAACTGTCCTCTGACTCCTGTTTGTGTAAGAAGTGGTCTGAATCGAGTTGCTGGTAATTGTAAGCGTAAACCGGTTGTTGTTATCACTTGAACTTTACTAGCCGCACCTGAATAACTGGCCAAAAACTGTTGATATGAGATGTTAAGTTGGAAAATATAGTGATTCATACGATACCTGTATAAATATACAGTGCCAGTATTCTTTGGCACTTAACGATGTCTGACAGTGAAACTGAGCTTGAAACTGCTCTAGTTTATCGAAAATCCGATGAACCAGAAACACAAAATCAGTGGCAGATATTCTCTACCACTGATGACTTTTCTTTATCAGTAAACAGCTTATAAGTTAACCGTTAACCTTGAGAACACTTAACTTAAGCCTCTAGTGCTTTCGTCACTTTCTCAAATAGGTCTTTTGCTAAATTATCCATGCTCTTCAATGTCTCAAGTTCCTGTTTGATAAGAGCTTGGCGTTCATCATCGTACTTACGGAATTTAAGAAGTGGATCAATCAGACGTGAAGCCACTTGCGGATTACTACTATTTAGCTCACGTAAGATCTCACCAGCAAACGCATACCCCTGACCAGACTTATCATGGAACTGTACCGGGTTCATGTTTAAAAATGAACCAACCAAGTTACGAGTACGATTCGGGTTTTTCAAGCTGAACGCTTGGTGTGACATAGATTGTTTGATCACTTCAAGCGCATTTGAATTTGGGTTAGTACCTTGAAGAGCAAACCACTTATCCATAACAAGACCATCGTGTTTCCACTTGTCACTGTAATCCGCCATCAAGGTTTCACGACAAGGTAGTTGTGCACTGTTTGCCGCGCCCATTGCTGCCATAGTATCTGTCATGTTGTTTGCTTGCTGATACATTGCAACAACCAAATCATTACCCTGCGCAGTATGAGCCAAGTAACTTAGGCAAACTTTACGCAGAGTACGCTTACCAATCGAATCATGATCAATCGTGTATTCAGTGAGTGCGTGACTGTGATAAACCGCCGCTAACTCGTCTTCAAGTTCTGCAGCTAGTGTTACTTTCATTGAGTTAAGAACCGATGCGACCGCATCAATATCAACACGCTCGTACCAACCTGATACTTCGTTGTGGCTTGGCAGTGAAAGCATCTCTGCAATAAACTCAGGCTCTAGTGAGTCACTAAGCAGTACACCACGGAACGCATCTACAACAGAATCAGAAAGTTCAAACGCTTGACCCTGTTGAACCCTCTTAACGTTGCTGCGGATGTACTTAGCCAGTAACATTTGCCCCGCATCCCAACGAGAGAATTCATTGCGAGCATTCACCATCAAGAAGATCAGCTCTTCATCTGAGTAGTCGTATTCCAATTTCACTGGCGCAGAAAATTCACGAAGTAATGATGGAATAGGTTGCTCAGAAACGTTTTCAAACACGAACTTTTGTTCTGCTTCTTTCACATCTAATACGTGATGAACTGGCTTTCCGTTACATTGTAACTCAACAACTTCACCCGCAGCAGTGTATAACTCTATATCAAGAGGAATATGTAGAGCCTGCTTTTCCGTTTGCTCATGAGTCGGCACTGTTACTTGGCGAGTTGTTAGCGTGTACTGTTTCTTCTCTGCATCGTAGTGACTTTCAACAGAAAGCGTTGGCGTACCAGACTGGCTGTACCATAAACGGAACTGAGACAGATCAACACCCGACGCATCTTCCATTGCTGCAACGAAATCTTCACATGTTGCTGCCGTACCATCGTGACGTTCGAAGTACAGCTTCATGCCTTTTTGAAAACCGTCTTCACCCAACAATGTGTGGATCATACGGATCACTTCACTGCCCTTTTCATACACAGTCAATGTGTAGAAGTTATTCATTTCTATCACTTTTTCTGGACGAATTGGGTGAGACATCGGACTCGCATCTTCCGCAAATTGTGGACCACGAATAATACGTACATTGTTTATACGGTTTACCGCGCGAGAACCAAGATCAGACGAGAATTCTTGGTCACGGAATACCGTTAAACCTTCTTTCAAACTCAGCTGAAACCAATCGCGACAAGTTACTCGGTTACCTGTCCAGTTATGGAAGTATTCATGACCGATTACAGCTTCAATGCCTAGGTAGTCTGTATCCGTTGCAGTTTGGTCGTTTGCTAGAACAAATTTAGAGTTAAATACGTTCAAACCTTTGTTTTCCATCGCGCCCATATTAAAGAAATCAACGGCTACGATCATGTAAATGTCTAAGTCATACTCCAGATTGAAGCGTTCTTCATCCCACTTCATTGAGTTAATCAAAGACACCATCGCATGGTTCGCACGGTCTAGGTTGCCTTTGTCGACAAAGATTTCTAGGTCAACTTTACGACCTGATTGCGTAGTGTAAGCATCACGAAGTACGTCAAAATCACCCGCAACTAAAGCAAACAGGTATGCCGGCTTTGGATGTGGGTCTTGCCATTTCACCCAGTGACGGCCATTTTCAGCTTCGCCTTCGTCTACACGATTACCATTACTGAGTAGAAATGGATTTTCGGATTTGTCTGCGATTACCGTTGTTGTAAACTTCGCTAATACATCCGGGCGATCCATGTAGTAAGTAATGCGACGGAAGCCTTCAGCTTCACATTGAGTACAAAACGCACCACCCGATTTGTACAGGCCTTCAAGTGCACTGTTCCCCTCAGGATCAACTTCAGTCACGATCGTTAATGTGAATTCTTTTGGAAGGTCATTCAGCGTAAGTTGAGTTTCAGACAGCTCGTACTGCGTCCACTCTTTGCCTTCAACCAAAACAGACACTAACTTCAAGCCTTCACCATCAAGTACTAATGTCGAGCTTTCTTTCTCCTGCTTAACACTAGAAACAGCGGTAATGATGGATGCCGAATCGTACAAATCGAAAGTAAGATCGATGTCAGAAATAGTGTGAGATGGTGATTGATAATCTTTACGATACTTGGCTTGAGGTGTATGTGCCATGACGGGTTCCTTTTGATCGTTATACGTAATTATTCTTAACTGTATATTTCTAAAGGTTGAGCGCCAATAAAACAAGGGGAATATTGAAAAAAGGAGGCATTGTAGAAAAATACCTCCATGTTTTGCTATTTTATCTATGAAATCAGACAGGAACACCTAAGAAATGAACTGTGCACCATATAATCAACGAGCAGGACTTTACTGCTAAGACTTGCAGTTATCGAATGCGATTAAGCACCGCAAACATGTCTCCCTCTTCGCCTTGAAGTGTTAACACATCACTGTTCAGTGTGTAACGAGTGCCGTGTTCACCGTTCTCGTAAAGTAGTACTAATTGGTCGCCCTCGGTGTAATACACACCACGACGAATGACTTCCCCCCCTTCTTCATCGGACACTCGGAACATAAAGATAAAATCGGGTTGAAGCACTAAATCCATTTTTTGAATGTTGCTTGCACGCAAATCGCTTCCAGACAGTTCGGCGCTTGACCATATTCCAGCCAGGGCGTTGGGTAAGGCTTTGGTGAACATAACACCGTTAAGATTCAGCATATTGTGATTACTGCTGTACGCGTAAACCTGGGGTTCAGAAGTATTCAAACCCAAAATAATGGTGTCTTCATTAGCATTATACAAACCTTCCCAATGGTCGACACTGTAATCTTTCTTTTGAATATCAATAGAGAATGAGTAGTTGGAGTCAAGAGTCAACTTGATTGCTCTAAAGTTTTCAGTGCCTTGCTCGGGATCTGGATTCATCAAATACCAATCACCAAGCAATAAAGGAAGGTCAAAATAGGATAAATTGCTATCACTTTTTGATTGTTGTTCGCCTGAAGTAACTTCGCTACCAAAAGCAACAAAGCTTAGACAAGATAAAAATAATAGAATCCATTTCATAATAGCCCCCTCGTTTCTTTTAATCTTAGGTCCGTAATGCATAGAAAGCGAAAAAACACGAGCTAGATCACTAAATTTTAAATACGAAGTAACATAGGTGACATCATCATTAGCATGAATGTATCTACATTAGTCGAGGTTATTAGAGGGCGGTTTGGCAAAGTAGCGAGGGATACAATTTAAAGATTACGTAAAATTTAAGGAAAAAAAGCGAGCCTAGGCTCGCTTTTTAAATATTGCACTTTTGAATCATTACCTTCCGGTAACTATCCGATCTATTTCTTGATCATATCCAGCATAATTGACACAGACTCGTCGAGATAAGCATCTGGAGCTTCATAGTCTTTAGGAACATCGTCTAACGATTTAAAAGCTTCTAATTTAGCAACTTTTTGACGTTGATTGATACGCTCTAAACGAAGTGCTTCCACATCATCACCTTCTTGCTTACGTACCTTTTCATTGAGAGAAAGGTCGTTGTCATCTTTATCTGCCTTATATTTTTCAATATCTTGCGCGATAAAGCCAAACTCCATATCAGAAGCAACACGAGCTTGGTGTTTAGCGGTTAAAGTGAGGATTTGATCATCATTACGTTGTAACATTGAGTAATTAGCTTTATCAATACTGTCCCAAGGCAAAGCATTATCTTCAACGCTTTCCCCCGTATCATCTGACTCAATCGGTGTTGGGTAAGCAATATCAGGCACTACACCTTTGTTTTGCGTACTACCACCATTGATTCGGTAGAACTTCTGGATTGTATATTGAACGTAGCCCAACTCTTTATCAAACAAATCATAGATATGATTCAAAGAACGATGCTGTTGTACCGTTCCTTTACCAAAAGAGTTCTCTCCCAGGATGATTGCACGACCGTAATCTTGCATCGCTGCTGCAAAAATTTCAGATGCTGAAGCACTGTAGCGATTTATCAAGACCGTCAATGGGCCTTGGTAACTGATTTCGCCATCAGTATCGCTGTTCACTTTGACACGGCCGTAGCTATCACGAACCTGAACAATCGGCCCCTCTTTGATAAATAAACCAGAGAGTTCGGTTGCTTCAGTCAATGCACCACCACCGTTGTTTCGAAGATCAACGATAATACCTTCAACACCTTGCTGTTTAAGCTCAGTGATCAATTTATCGGTATCTTTAGAAAGGCCAACATAGAAACTTGGTACCTCTAGAACACCAATCTTCTTACCATCTTTCTCGATAACTTCAGACTTAACGGCACGGTCTTCTAAACGAATCTTATCGCGTACAATTGTGACAACGTGACTTTTTGCATCGTTACCTTCCGGCAAGATCTGTAGCTTAACTTTAGTCCCTTTCGGACCTTTAATCAGTTGCACTACATCGTCTAAACGCCAGCCGATAACATCCACGACTTCTTCACCGTCTTGGCCTACACCGACAATGCGGTCACCATCACTCAATTGTTTGCTGTTTGACGCAGGGCCACCAGCAACTAACGAGCGAATAACGGTATAGTCCTCAGTCATCTGAAGCACTGCACCAATACCTTCCAAAGATAGATTCATCTCTGATTGGAATTGTTCTGCATTTCTTGGAGAGAGGTAACTGGTGTGAGGATCAACTTCACGTGCGAATGCGTTCATGTAGATTTGGAAAGCGTCTTCATTGTGCGATTGTGTAATACGTTTCATCGCATTGTTGTAACGCTTTTCCAAAACTTCTTGAATCTCTGGCCACTCTTTACCTGTAAGTTTTAGATTCAACGCATCGTATTTAACGCGTTTTCTCCAAAGCTCATTCACTTCAGCGATATCTTTTGGCCATTCAGCTTCACTACGATTGAGTTCAATACTCTCATCGGTATCAAACTTAATCTCAGTATCTAGCAAAGACAATGCATATTGAAAACGTTCAAAACGCTTCTGCATCGACAAATTATAAATATCGAAAGCAATCTGGTTATTGCCCGCTTTCAGTTGGTCATCGATTTGTTTAGACGACGATGAAAAAGAGTCAATATCAGCTTGAGTGAAGATATTACGATTATAATCCAGCATCTCTAAATAACGATTAAAAATAGCTTGAGAGAAATCGTCGTTGAGATTGAAGTGTTTGTAGTGAGAACGAGTAAATCGAGAAGTCACACGTTTACTAGCAGTTTCGTGTTGGGCCTCAGGAACGAGTAGAGGTAAATCGTCCTGAGATAATTTGGCTTCGAGAGCCTGAGTTGAAGCTGCTAGCCAAAAGCTAGCAGCAATCAATGTCAATTTTGAACGGCATTTCATGCGTAGGAGTATCTCCTTTAAGCGCGCAAGTGCTCCGCTTTAACAACCATTTGTAGGCCGTTTGCTAACTGAACACGCACATCTTCCTTATTGATTTCAACAATGGTCGCAGCCATGTTTCCTTTACCCATGTTCACATTTACTTCTTTGCCAGCGATAAATTCGTCAGCGTTCAAAGCGCGAGTTTCAACAGGCTTTTCGACTTTCGGTGCTTTAGGCGCTTGACGACGAGGCTGTTGAGCTTTCTTCGCCTTAGGTTTTGCTTTGCCTTCTTCACGAGCTTTTTGTGCTTGTTCTTTACGACGAGCTTGAACTTTCGCTTTGCTTTCTGCAAGTGTAGCTTTAGCGTGTTCTACATGCTCTTCTTCTAGTGTGCCACACGCGTTGCCGTCTAGATCAACACGTTCCGCACCAGCTTTTACGCCGTGCAGGTAACGCCATGATGATGTGTACTGTCTTAACGCTGCACGAAGCTGAGTCTTACTTACTTTTTCGTCTTCATTTAGACGTTCAGCAAGATCTTGAAAAATACCAATTTTAAGTGGTTTAGCTTCACCTTCTAGAGTAAAGCATTTAGGGAAACATTCAGCAATATATGCGATAACTTCTTTGCTGTTTTTTAACTTTTCAGTGTTTTCCATGTGGGTTCCTGGTTTTTGCGGTTTTCCGCGAGCATTAAGAAAATATTTTTAAGTATTATAAAGAGATGCTTGGGAAAAACCACAGTAAGAGAATAATTTATACCTTGTTCGCGTGCGAATTAAGCAGCTTTTCCACTTCTTCCATAAAAAATGTCAATCCATCCTCGTCGATTTGAGAGAAACGGCCAACATTTGGGCTATCGATATCTAAAACGCCCGCGACTTTTCCACCAATCGAGAACGGAATTACGATTTCTGAGTTACTTGCAGCATCACAAGCAATATGTCCTTCGAACTCATGAACATCATGAATACGTTGGACTGTATTTGTCGCAACCGCAGTTCCACATACACCACGCCCTACCGGGATTCTAACGCAAGCTGGCTGGCCTTGGAATGGACCTAGTATAAGTTCACCTTGTACCTCAGATGGGGTTTGCTTCATTAAATAGAAACCCGCCCAGTTCAGATCATCCAATTCCATGAATAATAATGAGCTGATATTGGCTAGATTAGCAATAAGATCGGTTTCTGATTCAATTAATGCAACAGCTTGTTTGGTTAAGCGTTGGTAATGTTCTATTTTCATATTAACTTCCAATTAAATTGAGACTTCCATTATCAAGAGAACGCAGTAAAATGCGGCCATTAAACCAAATAGGACTTATTCTCATTACAATGAACAATTCAGAAGACACTATTAGCCGTTCTTGGTTAATAACTCAAGTAAAAAAACACAAGTCCAAATTACTGTTTGCTAACATTATTGCCATTTTTGCAACTCTCATTAGCGTTCCTATCCCTTTGCTAATGCCACTCATGGTCGACGAAGTTTTGCTTGATAAGCCCGCTTCTGGCTTAGAAATGATGAACCACCTACTTCCTTCATCGTTACAGACACCGACTGGCTATATCGCCCTGACTTTACTGTTAGTCATTATCATGCGTACGGCAAGCCAAACGCTGAATATTCTACAAGGACGTCAGTTTACACTGGTATCTAAAACGATCACCTATCAGATGCGCAGTAAGATGATAGATAAGCTTGGTCGTATCAGTATTAGACAATACGAAACCAGAGGCAGCGGCGGTATTAACGCCCACTTAATAACAGATATAGAGACTATCGATCAGTTCATTGGTTCTACCCTGTCTAAGTTTCTGATCAGCTTTTTGACGGTATTAGGGACTGCGATGGTTCTATTGTGGCTCGATTGGCGTCTTGGCTTGTTTATATTACTGGTCAATCCTGTTGTCATTTACTTTTCTCGTAAACTAGGCAGTAAGGTTAAACACCTTAAAAAGTACGAGAATCAATCTTTCGAACGCTTTCAGAATCGGTTGGTTGAAACGTTAGACGGCATCTATCAACTTCGCGCTGCTAATAAAGAGCGTATTTTCTTAGACGAACTTAAGGCCCAAGCTAACCAAGTAAGAGTCGATGCGGACAAATACGCGTGGCAGTCTGAAGCCGCTGGTCGTTTATCATTCTTACTCTTTCTATTAGGTTTTGAACTGTTCCGCGCAGTCGCGATGCTGATGGTGCTATTTAGCGACCTAACTATCGGTCAAATTTTTGCGGTATTCGGCTATCTATGGTTCATGCTCGGCCCTGTGCAGGAGTTATTAGGGATTCAATTCTCTTGGTATAGCGCGAAAGCAGCATTACATCGTATCAATGAGCTTTTGATGTTAGAGGAAGAAAAACGTCCGATTAGTAAAGTAAACCCGTTTAATGAACATGAGGAAGTGACAGTCGACATCGAAAACGTTACCTTCTCTTACACGTTAGAAAACACTGTTTTAAATAAACTATCACTGCATATTCCGGCTGGTAAGAAAGTCGCTTTGGTGGGTGCCAGTGGTGGTGGTAAATCAACGTTGATCCAGTTGTTAATTGGGGTTTATCAAGCGGACTCTGGCTGTATACGCTATAACGGTGAAACGAGCGACGACATCAGCTTTGATGTAATTCGCAATCAAATTGCCGTTGTTTTACAGCAACCTATACTCTTTAACGATACATTAAGGCATAATCTGACCCTTGGTGCAGAATACGACGAAATGTCACTGTGGCGTGCACTTGAAGTCGCTCAAATGCAAGATGTTATCAAGCAACTGAATAATGGTTTGGATACTCCAATTGGTAGGAATGGCGTTCGACTGTCTGGCGGTCAACGACAGCGCTTAGCAATCGCCCGCATGGTACTGAGTAACCCCAAGTTTGTTATTCTTGATGAGGCGACATCTGCACTCGATACAGCAACAGAGTCAGCGCTGCATAAAGCGCTAAGCGAGTTTTTGAAAGATCGCACAACTTTGATAGTGGCTCATCGATTATCAGCGGTGAAACAGGCCGATCTAATCTATGTTTTAGAAGATGGGCAAGTCACACAGACGGGAACACATGGTGAATTGGTTGAACAACAAGGACTATATCAAACACTTTATGGCAGTGTGCAATCGCACGCCTGATGTACGCGGCCCTATACATTTAAGTCAGGTTAATAGCCTGACTTACGTTCTAACTTCGGAGGTCATGTGACCTCCTCTACCAACAATCCATCATCAGATAGGCCAACAACAAGCCATCTATTAAGTAAACACTTGTGCGATAACAGTGACGTAAGACTGTGCCAAGGCTGCGAGCTTCCTGTTGATAAAGTGGAGATATCACAAGGAAAATCAGCGTATTGCCCAAGATGTGGCACTCAGTTATATCGTGGTGGAACACCAAGTCTCTCTGGAAATTTAGCTATTGCTCTCACGTGCTTGCTGCTATTTATCCCCTCTCACTTTTTTGATTTCATTAGTATCCGTCTGATTGGAGTAATGATACCTGCGACTCTGCCATCCGGTGTATTTACGTTGATGAGCGAAGGTTTCCCTTTACTTGGCTTACTTATCCTATTCTGTAGTTCTATTGCTCCTTTACTTGTCTGCTGCTCTGTTCTGGTCACCCACTTATCGCTTCGCTTCAGACTTTTCACTCCGTTTCGTTACGCACTCACTATTGTCCAAACCCTTAAACATTGGATGATGTTAGATGTATTTTTAGTGAGTGTGGCGGTCTCATGCTTCAAGCTCCAAGATTATTCAGACATATTTGTCGGCCCAGGCTTGGCAGGTTTGCTCTTATTGCAACTGTTCAGTGTCTTACTGGTAAGTCGTATCAGCGTTCGACGCTACTGGGAAGCGTGGACTAAAGAGTCGGACTACTCTTTCCCTGACAGTAAGAAAGTTCATTGCCACAACTGCCACATGTCTCAACCTGATGGACATGTGTGCGTACGGTGTCACCACGCCTTATATCATCGCAAGCCCTACTCTATATACAAGACTTGGTCACTGTTATTCGCGGCTACAATCGCAATTATACCGGCCAATATTATCCCGATATCGATACTTATAACGAACGGTCAAAGGCTTGAAGACACCATTATTTCTGGAGTTGCGTCTTTAGTTAATAGTGATATGTATGGCATCGCCGCGATCATATTTATTGCAAGTATCGTAGTGCCAGTTGCCAAAATACTCGGCCTCACTTACATCTTAATTTGTATCCAAATGAAACGCGCGGTCTACCACAGGCAGCGTATGACGATTTATTTCATAGTAAAATGGGTGGGTAAATGGTCCGTAATGGACTTATTCGTCATTTCGATCATGATGACCTTGATCGACCGTGGACAAATTTTAAACTTTACACCAGGTTATGGTGCTATCGCTTTTGGCTTCGTTGTCGTGCTTACGATGTTAGCAGCCGAAAGTTTAGATCCTAGGCTAATTTGGGATAACTACACCTCTAAAGATGAGTCAGTGAATGAACAACGATAACCAATCACAAACATCATATTCACCAGAAGTGAGAAAAAATAAAGGTATTTCTCCTTTATGGATTCTACCAATTTTAACCGTCGTTCTGGCTGGTTGGCTGGTCATGAAGTCAATACACGATGCAGGACAACGTGTGCAAATTTACTTCTCGGATGCTGCTGGCTTAGTGGCAGGTCGAACCACTATTCGCTACCAAGGTTTAGAGGTGGGTATGGTGCGAGACATAACTCTATCCAAGGATTTGTCTAGTATTTACGTCGATGCCGACATTTACCCTGAAGCACAACAGCTCTTATCAAAAGGCACGCGTTTCTGGTTGGTGAAGCCAACAGCGAGCTTGTCGGGTATATCGGGTTTGGACGCGCTAGTTTCAGGCAACTATATCGCGATTCACCCTAGTGAAACAAAAGAAGAGCCAGAAACCGTGTTTTACGCATTAGACTCTTCCCCTTCAGATTTATTAGCATCAGAAGGACTGAATATCTCACTAACGACAGAAGATCTTGGTGGTGTATCTGTTGGTTCTCAGATCGTGTACCGAAAAATCCCAATTGGCGAGGTCTACAATTACCAACTCAATAAAAATGCCAAATCTGTCACCATTCAAGCGGCGATCAAAGATGAGTATAGCCATATCATCACAGACCAAAGCCGCTTTTGGAACGTGAGCGGCTTAGGCGCCAGTATTGGTTTTTCTGGTGTTGACGTTCGCTTAGAAAGCTTGAGTGCCCTTCTTGGTGGTTCTATTGCGGTCGATTCTCCAGGAGACGGTCACCCCGTCAAAATGAACACCAAGTTCAAACTCTATCCTGATTTAAAGACTGCAGGACGTGGTATCTCAATAAAGATCGCGGTACCTGATGATAACAAGATCAGTTCGACGGGTGCTCCTATTATGTACCGAGGTATTGAAATCGGTCAAATTACCGACTTGTCCTTGAGTGAAGGTCGTGAAAACGTTGTTGCATCTGCGGCAATACAACCAGCATTCAGCGATTTCTTAAATAGTGGCAGTAAATTCGTTCTTGAAGAAGCCGAGCTATCTCTTACTGGCATGAAAAACATCGCCAACTTAGTGACAGGTAATTTCTTGACCTTAGTACCTGGAGAAGGCAAAAAAGCGCGTCGATTTACCGCTATTCGTAAAACCGAATACAGCCAAGAACAAGAGAAATCAGTGGCAATTCGCCTGACGTCAAACAATTCATTTGGCTTAGATGTGGGCGCTCAACTACTTTACAAAGGTATTGCCGTCGGCTCTATCATCCAAGTAGGATTAGTCGATGGTGTTGGTACGAGCTATGATAAGCACGAAGTATTCATGGATGCATTAATCGATAATGAATACGCGCACCTTATCAAAAGCCACAATCGTTTCTTCGTCACAGGCAGTGCCACTGCAGAGCTAACCGAATCTGGCTTCAGTGTTACGGTTCCACCAGCAAAACAGCTACTTACTGGCTCAATTAGTTTTGTGAGCGAAGGTAAACCTGAAGCTCGAGCTGACTACCAGCTTTTTCAAAGCAAGTCGCTAGCCGAAATTGCTAAATTTAATCAGTCTGGCTCCAAAACTCTTTCGTTGTTCGCGAGTGAATTGCCTTCAATATCTAAAGGAAGTCCGCTTCTCTACCGCAATTTACAAGTGGGTAGCATTTCTGATTTTCAGCTTGCTGATGGTGGTGTAAGAATCAAAGTCACAATCGAAAATCGTTACACGCACTTACTCAACAAACACACTGTTTTCTGGAATCGCTCAGGCGTTGAGGTCGATGCTTCTCTTTCAGGTATTAGTATTAAAGCTGCACCGGTTAAAACCCTCCTTCAGGGCGGTATAGCCTTTGACTCACTGCCAGGCATCGACAACAAACTGGGTGATGTATGGAAGCTTTACAAAGATTCCAAATCCGCCAGAAAATTTGGCCGTGCTATTACTATCACCTCTTCTGGCGATCAAGAAGTCAGTCAAGGCATGGCGATTAAATATCAAGGTGTCACTGTTGGTGAGGTTACGTTGGTGATTCCGAACTTCAATAAGGGCGGCATTGAAATTACCGCGCGTATCTTACCTGAATATGTAGACAAAATTGCCGTGGCGAACAGTCACTTTTGGTTGGCAGAACCAGAGATCGGCCTTAACGGCATCAAAAACGTCTCTGCGCTGCTCTCTAAGCACATCAACGTAGATCCGGGAAAAGGTGAAAGAAACACGAAATTCAATCTAAGCAAAGGCCCAGTGCAGCCTGAAGGAAAGATATTCCAGCTACAAAGCGAAACGAGAGGCTCGGTCTCTGAAGGCACACCTATCCTATTCCGAGAGTTAGAAATAGGTAGTGTCATCGATGTCCAGTTGGGTGAGTTTGCTGACCGCATCATCTCTACAATTCAAATTGAGCCTGATTACGCCTATTTAATTCGCGCAAACACCGTGTTCTGGAATGTATCAGGCGTCGATGTGTCTATTGGATTATCAGGCGCAAACATTAAAGCCGGTACGGTAGACAGTTTATTAAGAGGTGGCATTACATTTTCCACTCCGCCAACGAGTGAACTCCAACCGATCGCAAGCGAAGATCAATCTTTCTACTTGTATCCTCACGCAGAAGACGGTTGGAAATCATGGAGAACGGCGATTCCTCGCCCGTAACGTTGTCCGTAGAACAGCACTAAGATTAATTCTTCATCAAAATGCAGCCTGTAGGCTGCATTTTGATTGTTTCCGGTAAATATAGTTTAGAGCAACCTCATTTTGCTTTAAACTCCCCGTATTAAATGCAATAAATCGAGATGCTCTTTTGCACGCTAACGTATATATTCCAGAAGAATTCCTAACGCACATCGAAGCAATCATGCCTAGTCATCTAGATATGGCTTCTTTTGTTGCGTCATGCCAAAAACCGCTTCGTAAAAGTATTCGAGTCAACACCCTGAAAGTTAGTGTTGAAGACTTCCTCATACGTGCTAAAGATAAGAGTTGGGAACTGGAGCCTGTGCCTTGGTGCGATACGGGTTTTTGGATCACAGCCGATGAAAGTGAAACACCATTAGGTAATACGGCAGAACACATGTCTGGTCTTTTCTACATCCAAGAAGCCAGTTCTATGATGCCTCCTTCAGCTCTATTCCAAGGAGAAGAGAATTATCAAGCCGTGCTAGACACCGCGGCTGCACCAGGGTCTAAAACAACTCAAATTGCGGCCTTAATGGATAACCGAGGCGTGTTGGTTGCTAATGAATACGCCGCAAGCCGTGTGAAAGTCCTTCACGCCAACATCGAACGTTGTGGTGTGCGTAATACAGCATTGAGCAATTTTGATGGGCGAGTTTTCGGTGGTTGGTTACCAGAACAGTTTGATGCCGTACTGTTAGACGCGCCCTGCTCTGGCGAAGGAACTATTCGTAAAGACGCTGATGCGATGAAGAACTGGACGTATCAATCTGTAGTCGACATCGCGGATACCCAAAAAGACCTGATTGAGAGCGCATTCTACGCCCTTAAGCCTAATGGGGTTCTGGTTTACTCAACGTGTACGTTAAGCACGGAAGAGAACCAGCAAGTGTGTCATCACCTAAAAGAGACCTTTGGTGACGCGGTTGAATTCGAATCTCTGGAGTCACTATTCGACAATGCAAAAGCAACCACGACAGAAGAAGGCTTCCTACACATCTTCCCACAAGTGTATGACTCAGAAGGTTTCTTTGTTGCACGTATCCGTAAATTAGCGTCTGTTACTCCACCAGAAGTGAAAAAGCGTATGGGTAAATTCCCATTCGAAAAAGCGTCAAAGAAGACCCAACAAGAAATCGTAGAACAACTACTGAACTCACTCGAGATCGAACTACCAAGTGACACTCAGGTATGGACTCGTGAAAAAGACGTTTGGCTATTTCCTAAAGCATTAGAGCCGATGATTGGCGAATTCCGTTTCTCTCGTATGGGCATCAAGATAGCTGAAACCCATAAAAAGGGTTACCGCTGGCAACATCAAGTAGCAACCACCCTCGCGACGGGCAACGAATCTAATGTTGTAGAGTTAAAAATTGAAGATGCTCGTGAATGGTTCATGGGACGCGATGTTCGCCCGGAAGGCTTGTCAGGTAAAGGCGAAGTATTAGTGAAGTACAATGGTGCAATCATCGGCCTTGGCAAGTGGGTTGGTAACCGAGTGAAGAACGGTTTACCCCGCGAGCTAGTGCGCGATAAGAACCTTTTCTAAAAGCTTGCGAGCTGAATACACATTGATAAACAAAAAGCCCAAACAACGTTAATTGTTTGGGCTTTTTTTGACTGAAAGGGTCGCTTATTTCACTAAGCTGATACCTTCTTTGTCGATAGTGATTTTACCAGATTTGTACAAACCACCAATTGTCTTCTTAAAAGTACCTTTACTGGTTCTAAATGCAGAGAAAATAACCTCAGGAGAAGACTTATCATTCAAAGGCAAGTAACCGCCTTTCTTCTCAAGCAGATCAAGAACCTTAATACTTAGATCATCCATTTTCTCCACACCAACCTTCTGAAGTGACAGATCGATTTTCCCATCTTCTTCACGAACGTTTTTGATGTAACCTTTCAACGTTTTACCAATGAACAACTTACCGATAATCTCCGATGGGAAAATCATGCCCCAGTGTTCACCATTCACGATCGCTTTGTAACCCAATTGGGTGCGTTCAGCGATAATCAGATCCACTTGCTCGTTTTGCTTATAAGTAGCAGGTGTATTGTCTAACCACTTATTGAACTTCGTTGTACCTACAATACGGCTAGATGCTTTATCGATATACACATATACTAAGATTGATTGACCTTCGTTTAAGCGGCCACGTTGCTCACTGAAAGGAACCAGTAGGTCTTTACCTTTCACGCCCCAACTCATGAATGCACCAGTGCTGTTTACACCTTCGACAGTCATCAAGCCAAACTGACCCACTTGAGCAATAGGCTTTTCTGTGGTTGCCGCTATCTGGTTGTCAGAGTCAATGTATAAGAAAACATCTAGTTTTTGACCAATTTCCACACCTTCAGGAGTAAACCGTTTCGGAAGCAACACAGTTCCATAGTCACTAGCATCAAGGAATACACCGAACTCTGCTTGTTTTACTACTTCTAAATTGTTTATTTGACCAATATTAATCATCAAGATTGTCTCTACTTTAAATTTGGCGGAGATTATACGTGATCTCTGATATGCTTTCGCTAGTTTCATTCATATTTTTATATTCTAGGAGACATCGTTGATCACCGTCGATAAACAAGATGCGATAACACTTAAAATTAACCATGCAATGGCTAAGACAAAGAAGCTCGACATGGACGTTTATCTATTCATCCCCGGTGAACTCGGACTGACGCCAGAAGTACTGTCTGAAAGTGCCTTCTTTTACAGTTCAATTACTCAGCAACGAGCTTACTACAGTGATAAAACACTCTTGCCACTGGTACACAGCCGTTTGGCAAAACGCAGACGCTTGTCCACCACACAATATCGTGTAAGTTTGAGTTTGTTTGCGTATCAATATGTCATCGCTTTAGATAAAGCAGTCAGTAGTTTGAATAAAACTGATAGTGACAATGTAACGGCTGATGAAGTCGACGAAGTCATTGAGTTAGCGTTGGATATTTTGAAGAAGCTTCGTCGAAGTATTCCTTATGAAGAAAACCTCAAACGTTACTACGAAAACATTGATAACTACCTCTCTTGGTACACCGAGCAAAAATTCTTATCACTGGTTTCACACATGCCACGCGGTAGTGAGTATTCCACGATCAAAGAGCGTCTCTTAATACTCTGTGATAAGGAAACGGCTCACCGTCAACTCAATCGTTATAACTCAGCCAAGGTACGAGAAGACGTTACTCGTCTGAGTAACAAAATGCGCTTACTGCGCCGCTTGATTGAGCACCCTATTGTTCTCAAAGAGAAGACCACATCACTGGGTAAAAACGTAAAGCGTGCCGTTAAAGGGATAGCTACAGGTTTAGTCATGGTAGTGGTTACCACAACCGTCATATTGGCTCGTGATTTCCTGGGGGAGATTACCGCTTCTTTTATTGTGTCTATGTCATTCATCTATGCTTTACGCGAGATATTCAAAGATGACTTAAGGGATATCCTTTGGCGTTGGCTTCGTAAAGGCAAGCCGAGATGGAAACGTCGCTACTTTGACCCAACTACCAACAAATTAGTCGGCCATAAGCTTGAATGGTTAGATTACGCAAACTTTTCTAAGTTAGCTGATCGCATTCAATTGCTCCGTAAGAGACGGGTTGTGCAGCGTGAAGAGCAGGTATTACATTATCGTTCGCACACAGAAATGTCGACATCGACATTTATGAGTGGTTACGAGGAGACTCGTGAAACGCTTTCTATCAGCCTAAGAGCACTGACACGTTTGATGGACAAGAGTTCAAATAAGATTTATCGCTTGAATGAGGGGCAAGTCAGCCGAGAATCCGTTGAAAAGCGCCACCTTCTTAACCTGATCATCAAAGAGAACAACCACGATAGTGATCCAACATATTACCGTTGGAAAATCGTAATGAACCGTTCAAAAATTGTTGATATAGAGCAAATCACTCAAGAGTCTTAGCGTTGTACGGTATGTGGGTGCTAAAATCACATACCGCTCTTCCTATTCTAATGTTATCTCCTATTTCAACCGACTCTCTGCTCCAAGATAACCTTCTACTTTCAAGCTATTTTCCAGCATGCACTTTCTTAATAGAAAGTGTTAACTGAAACTCGGCCATCGGTTCATCACCATGCAAAGATGGACAGGTAGCGATAATAGTCACGGGTTGGTTAACACGCGCTCCAGTCGAGATCGTTTCGGCTAGCATCGTATTGATGAGCTCACCGTCGTTACACGTGAAATGTACATCACCTTCAGGGCGTTTCAAAAAGTTGCCTGTTACCTCTTTAAACGCCAGAGAAATCTTCTCCCCCTGCTGCTGGGATTTACTCATAGCAAGAAAGCCTCCTGCGACATCAGCTCCCACTGCTAGTACACCAAAATACATACTATTTAAGTGGTTCTTAGTTCTTCTTTTGAGAGGAATCTTAAGCTCGACATGCTGATCATCAAGAGCGAGTAACTTCGGCCTACATAACCAAATTAACGGCACTTTAAACATACCAAACATAGTTAAGTAGAGATTAGCTTTTTGTAGATTAGTTAGCATCCAAGTCACCTAGCACCATTAGTCATCTGACCAGTTAATAGACTCAAGATAGCAATGTCAAAAAAATGTTACAAAAAAGAGATATCATCTAGCGATAATATCTCTTTTATTCTCGAAGCATTAACGCTTCAAGCCAACTTATATCGCTAGGCTTATTCGTTTATGCGGTAACAACCGTATCAACACCTTCAAGATCGGCAATGTAACCTTGTAATCGAGGATAATCTACCAACCCTTGAGTCACTAGCAATACTGGTTTCTTAACATGAAGCGTTGCTTTTACGATCATGTCCAATAAGGTAATAACCGCTTCGTTCTGGGGATCAAAGGCATGTTGTTGTGCTTCATTTTGCTTATCTACACCTAAAGTGAAAGACGCTAAACTATCGATATTCACTACCGTGCCATCAAAGTAATGCAATAATCGTTCACTCAAAATTACAGCTGATGGCACATCGCACGAGAACAACACTTTCAAGCCATTCAGCCCACGAGGTAGCCCTTGTTCGGCAAGTAAATCGATAATCTTAGCAGCATCACTTAATGCTCGAACGTAAGGAGCAACGATTTCAACGTTAATGCCCTGCTCTCGCAACGTTTTGATTACCTGACACTCAAGTGCGAATGCCTTACTGTATTCTTGTGTGGCGTAGCGACCTACACCACGAATACCAAGCGCTGGGTTAATTTCTTCTGTTTCGCAATTCCCGCCCAACAAAGAGCGAAAACTGTAACTATCTGCGTCGCTCAAAGCAATACGTACCGTCTTGTGATGGGGTTGAACTGCTGCTTGAATCGCTATAACGAGTGTTGAAACAAAATGTTCATCGACACTCTTATCACCAAGAATGGCATTTAGCGATGTTTTCTCGATGTCAGAAAGTGTTTCAAAGTGAGACCCTATGCTTGGATGATAAAAAACACGCTCCATGACCAGTTCAGATAGTGAAACGTATAAATGATTGGAATTATGATTATCGTTATAAGAAGGCAGCACATCGCCTAAAACAAGTTCTGGGTGCAAAGTGCTTTGATTTTTTTGAGTCATTGCTGCTCCAGCATTTTTTATATTGTGTTCAAACGAAAGTACCGATAGCTGCCTGTTAATACAAGTGAAAATCCCTTATTTAGCATTGGCCCACGGATAAAAATAAGAATATTAGCAATAACAGAGATAACTTTGACTTAGAGAGTTTATTCCTCTGTTCAATTCCGTTATCTTAACCACTTCGCAATAGAATAAAAAACTATCACATGCCATTAAAAACTGATGAGTTGAGAACCCAAGCTCTGGGTCCTATGCCAACTCCTGCCGAATTAGGCAATGCACACCCTATTACTGACGACGTTGCTGAGCGTATTAAAAATTCTCGCCGCCAAATCGAAGATATCCTAACGGGTCGTGATAACCGCCTATTAGTTATCGTCGGCCCTTGCTCTGTTCACGACACAGAAGCCGCACTTGACTACGCTGAGCGCCTAAGTCAGATTCAAGAGCAATACAAAGATGAATTGTTCGTTGTAATGAGAACCTACTTCGAGAAGCCGCGTACTGTTGTCGGTTGGAAAGGTTTGATTACCGATCCCAATCTTGATGGCTCATACGCACTTGAAACAGGCTTAAACAAAGCTCGCAAACTTCTACTTGATATCAATAAGCTTGGCCTTGCTACTGCGACTGAATTCCTTGATATGATCACTGGTCAATATATTGCAGACCTTATAACTTGGGGCGCAATCGGCGCTCGTACGACTGAATCTCAGATTCACCGTGAAATGGCTTCTGCACTTTCTTGCCCTGTGGGTTTTAAAAACGCAACGAACGGCAATATCAAGATTGCTATTGATGCGATTCGTGCTGCACACGCTTCCCACTACTTCTACTCACCAGACAAGAATGGCCGCATGACAGTTTATCGTACTGCTGGTAACCCATATGGTCATATTATTCTACGTGGTGGTGATAAAGGCCCTAACTTCGATGCTGAATCTGTAGATAGTGCATGTAAGCAACTTGCCGAGTTCGATCTGCCTCAGCGCTTAGTTGTAGACTTTAGCCACGCAAACTGTCAAAAGCAGCACCGTAAACAGTTAGAGGTTGCGCAAGATATTTGTGAACAGATAAAATCTAACAAGAATCAAATTGCAGGCATCATGGCGGAAAGCTTCATTGTTGAAGGCAACCAGCCAATGACAGATATCCATAACCTAGAATACGGCAAGTCTATCACTGACCCATGCCTAAGCTGGGAAGATACCGCAACAATGCTAGACATGCTTGCAACGGCAATTAAAGATAGAAATTTAGCTTAAGGACACAACACAATGCCATCATTTGACATTATCTCTGAAGTAGAATCAGTAGAACTACGCAACGCTGTAGACAATGCTAACCGAGAACTATCGACTCGTTTCGATTTCCGTGGTGTAGAGGCTAGCTTTGATTACAAAGATGAATCAGTAAAACTGAGCGCTCAAGACGATTTTCAGCTAAAGCAGATGCGCGATATTCTTCGTAGCAACCTGACAAAGCGTAATGTTGATCCTAACGCGATGGAAGCAAAAGCCGCTGATCAAACAGGTCGAACTTGGCACCAAACGGTTATCTTTAAACAGGGCATCGAAACTGACGTTGCTAAGAAAATCGTTAAGCTAATCAAAGACAACAAAGTAAAAGTTCAAGCTTCCATTCAAGGTGATAAGGTTCGTGTCACAGGTAAGAAACGTGATGACTTGCAAGCAGTCATGGCTTTAGTTCGTAACGGAGAACTTGGTCAACCTTTCCAGTTTGACAACTTCCGTGACTAATCACACTGGTTATATCCAGCGGATTTTGTTTGCTATTCACCCTTTGTTTGTTCTTGATTAAACAGCAAAGTATGGTGTTTAAAATATCAAAAAGCCACTTCCTTATGGGAAGTGGCTTTTTACTTGTGTGATTATTTTAATTGGAGCCTCCCAGCTGATTTTAAGTAACTAGAAAGCTCTCACCTCAACTGAGTATTTTAGCAGAAGAAAGTTTTAGGTCTTTACCGACTAACAGGTTAAATTCAACGCTTGCTGGTGGAATAAAAACACACACTCGCAATCTATCGACTCTTGCTTTCTCAAGTTTGGTAGATAACTCTCCGCTGTTAGCATAACCTTCTCTTTCTGCGTCTCGACGGCACAAGTCAATAAACTCGAATGGACAATCGCTCGAGGAAAGCACTAACTCTGCCTCTTGCATCAAACGTAAGGCCTTCATCGGTAGTAGCTCTACATCTTGCCCGAATTCAACCCAGGTTACTTGACCTTCGCTATCAATGCCCTCAGCTAACGCTTGTTGGTAGTATGACTCTAACTGATCTCTGTCAGCCACCTGCTCGATAAGGCTGGATGACAAGAATCGCTCCCAAAATTTACGACGATCATCAACGGTAGGAAGAAATTCTTTTATCGAATTACGTTTTGATGCACCAAAGTCTGCGATTAAACCGATGTTCTGAGGAAGCACCGTTTCGAGTTTTTCTCTAATATTTCTCACCAAAACAGGTGACGCACCACCACTTGAGATCGCAATCTGAACTCTCCCACGATTAACCATTGATGGAGTGATAAAATCACAGTAAGGCAAATCATCAACCACATTGACTAAAACACCGAGTTTTTTCGCATCATTATATACTTGATGATTCAGGCTCGGATTATCTGTAGTGGCCCATACCTGCAGGTAGTCTTTCGAAAGAATGTGTGACGAGTAAAAATTTTGAACCCAGTGAAGCTTACTCTCGTCAACTAGCTGCTTTAAGTAAGGTGCAACCTTGGGAGACACCAAAGTCACATTAGCCCCTGCTCTTAATAAGCTATCTACTTTTCGGCAAGCAACCTCACCCCCACCAACCACTAAAATTGGCTTATTTTCTACATCCAGAAACATTGGAAAATAACGCATGTTCTTCCTTGAGAGTACTGCAATAACTATTCAGCCATGCTACCAAATTTGGAGCATATTAATAACTATCAAAGTGTAATAAAAATATTTATTGACCAAATTTCAATCTTTTTAAAGGTTTATATTTCATCGTTAATAGTTCAATTAAGAATATTTATCTACATGATTATCAATATTAAAATCTAAATCTCGTTGCACCAACAGTGTGAACCGTTGCACTATTTACATTTAATTAACATTTAGTCATCCTAATTGTGTTGGGATTTGTGGTTTCTTTCAAAATTCTTTTTAAATTATACATTTGTGAAACTACGAATCCTTTCCTAACCTTATGAATAGTTGTTTAAATCACACATAGCTCTATTTGCATAATGCAATTTTCTTGATTTGAACAACAAGGTCACAGAAGAAAAAGCAATACAGCTAGAAAAACTCAAACGAGCACGAGTATCAGGTGTCACCTGGTTAACAAGGAAGGATACAAATGACAAATAAACTAACACTTCTTGCTTCAGTAGTCGCTGCATCAACTGCGCTTATGGCAACATCAGCATCAGCAGCAGAAAGCACACTGGACAAAGTCACATCTCAAGGTTTTTTAACTTGTGGCGTAAGTACGGGTCTTCCAGGTTTCTCTAACCCTAACTCAAAAGGTCAATGGGAAGGAATCGATGTTGAGTATTGTCAAGCTCTTGCAGCGGCTGTACTCGGAGATAAAACTAAAGTTAAGTATGTCCCCCTAACTGCAAAAGAGCGTTTCACTGCCCTTCAGTCTGGTGAAATAGACGTACTATCTCGTAACACGACATGGACGCTGCATCGTGATACCGCTTTAGGTCTAAATTTTGTCGGTGTTAACTACTACGACGGTCAAGGCTTTATGGTGAAAAAAGAGTTGGGTCTTAAGAGTGCTCGAGAACTTGATGGCGCTTCGGTGTGTGTTCAGTCAGGTACAACAACCGAACTTAACCTAGCTGATTACTTCCGAAATAGTGGTATGTCTTACAAGCCTGTAGTATTTGATACCGCCGCTCAAACTTCTAAAGGTTTCGATGCTGGTCGCTGTGATGCGCTTACCACTGACCAATCTGGCCTTTACGCACTTCGTTTGAATTTAGCAGATCCAAAGTCTGCGCAAGTACTTCCTGAAATCATCTCAAAAGAACCACTAGGTCCTGTTGTTCGCCAAGATGACGACAAGTGGTTTAACGTAGCTAAGTGGACTCTTTCTACGATGATTAATGCTGAAGAGTACGGTATTTCTTCTAAAAATGCAGATGAAATGCTTAAGTCAAAAGATCCAAACATCAAGCGTATTCTTGGTGTAGATGGTCCTAAAGGCAAAGGTCTTGGCATTCGTGATGACTGGGGTTACCAAGTAATTAAGCAAGTTGGTAACTACGGTGAGAGCTTTGAGCGCACTGTAGGTACGGGCTCTCCACTTCAGATTTCTCGCGGTGTAAATGCACTATGGAATGCGGGCGGCTTTATGTACGCTCCACCAATCCGTTAATAAGATTATAAACATCAATTAGGGCGGAGGTTTCCGCCCTCTTTATTAAATGGATTTGAGGTTATAGCAGTATGAAACCTAACGAAACTCCTTCGCCATCTCAAGCGAAGCCGAAAGCAAAGAGTGCCAACCTTCTTTACAACCCGACGTTCCGCTCTGTTGTGTTCCAAGTCCTTGCTGTTGGAGCTCTTACAGCGTTAATTTATACCATTGTAAATAACACGCTCACGAACTTAGACGCCCGTGGCATTGCCACTGGTTTTGACTTTTTATCCCAAGAAGCTGGTTTTGGTATTGGCCTAACACTTATCGAATACGATGAAACGTTCTCTTATGGCAGAACTTTCTTCGTGGGTTTACTTAACACGGCACTTGTATCTATTCTTGGCATCATATTAGCCACTGTCATTGGTTTTAGTATGGGCATTGCGCGACTTTCTTCGAATTGGTTAGTAAGTCGCTTTGCCGCTGTTTACATAGAAATATTTCGAAATATTCCCCTTCTTTTACAGATCTTTTTTTGGTATTTCGCAGTGCTTCAAGCTCTTCCGTCGACTCGTCAAAGTATGAGTTTGGGTGAAGCGATTTTCCTTAACGTTCGTGGTTTGTATTTTCCTGCGCCTATCTTTGAACAAGGTAGTAGTATTGTTATCACCGCGTTTATTGCTGGTATTATTGCCACATTTTTTATCAATATCTGGGCTAACAACAGACAAAAACTCACCGGTCAACAAACACCGATGGGACGCGTTGCAATGGCTCTAATTATTGGTTTACCACTGGTGACATATTTTATTATGGGCATGCCTATTTCGGCCGAATATCCGGAACTTAAAGGTTTTAACTTTAAAGGTGGCATTAGCATAATTCCAGAACTTGCTGCATTAATGCTTGCCTTAAGTATTTATACAGCTTCTTTTATAGCAGAGATTGTACGATCAGGTATCAATGCTGTAAGTCACGGTCAAACTGAAGCAGCTATGTCCCTTGGTATTCCTCGCTCTCGCACTCTTAAGCTTGTCATCATTCCTCAAGCGTTAAGAATTATTATCCCACCATTAACCAGTCAATATCTAAATCTGACCAAAAACTCGTCACTAGCCATGGCAATTGGTTATCCAGACCTTGTTTCTGTTTTCGCAGGTACAACTTTGAACCAAACCGGGCAAGCGATTGAAGTAATCGCAATGACTATGGGCGTCTACTTGACCTTAAGTCTGTTAACGTCAGCTGTAATGAATATATACAACCGCAAAGTAGCGTTGGTGGAGAGATAAGATGAGTACACATCAATTTCAACCAGATCTTCCGCCTCCAGCGAATACCGTTGGACCTGTCGGTTGGTTAAGAAAAAATCTATTTAATGGCCCCATTAACAGCGTAGTCACTGTTGTCCTTGCTTACTTCGCTTTTACTCTGTTGTGGGCAATTGCTGACTGGGCATTCATTAGTGCCGATTGGATAGGAACAACACGTGATGCTTGCACAAGTGAAGGGGCTTGTTGGGTTTTCATTAGTGTTCGCTGGGATCAGTTCATGTTTGGCTTCTACCCTGAAGCAGAACTTTGGCGGCCTCAACTTTTCTATATCACGTTAGCCATATTTGTTGCTTTACTCGCTTACGAAAAAACACCTAAGCGTACTTGGATTTGGCTTTTCTTTGTAAACATTTACCCATTCCTTATCGCAGGTTTGTTATATGGTGGTGTTTTCGGCCTAGAAGTCGTAGACACACATAAATGGGGAGGATTGCTAGTTACGCTAATCATTGCTCTCGTCGGCATCGTTGTTTCATTGCCAATTGGCGTGGCTTTAGCACTAGGACGACGTTCCGAGATGCCAATAATCCGCAGTATGTGTACTGTTTATATCGAAATTTGGCGTGGCGTACCGCTAATTACGGTTCTATTCATGGCCTCAGTAATGCTTCCGCTTTTCCTTTCTGAAGGAACTGAAACAGACAAATTGATTCGAGCTTTAATCGGTGTCGTTTTATTCAGTTCAGCGTATATGGCAGAAGTAGTTAGAGGCGGTTTACAAGCCATACCAAAAGGGCAATATGAAGCCGCAGACGCACTTGGCCTTAGCTATTGGAAGAAGACGGGATTAATTATCCTTCCTCAAGCATTAAAAATTACAATCCCTTCAATCGTTAATACCTTCATTGGGCTATTTAAAGATACGAGTCTTGTCTTAATTATCGGTATGTTTGACGTACTAGGAATTGGCCAAGCCGCGAATACCGACCCTGAATGGCTTGGGTATTCAACAGAAAGTTATGTATTTGTCGCGTTAGTGTTCTGGGTGTTTTGTTTTGGCATGTCGAGATATTCGATATGGTTAGAAAACAGACTTCACACCGGTCACAAACGATAATTAACAAGATCAAGGACGTATTATGACGCAGCAGACAGAAAACAACTCTCAAGGTCTTATGATCGAGTTGAAAGACATGAATAAATGGTACGGTGAATTCCACGTACTTAAGAACATCAATCTAGAAGTTAAAAAAGGTGAGAAAATCGTTATCTGTGGTCCTTCAGGATCTGGTAAATCAACGATGATCCGTTGCATTAACCGATTGGAAGAACACCAAAAAGGCGATATCTTTGTTTCAGGGAATGAATTGACTGAAGATTTGAAAAACATCGAAGCCGTACGCAGAGATGTCGGCATGTGTTTCCAGCACTTCAACCTCTTCCCACACTTGACAGTTCTAGAAAACTGTACTTTAGCTCCTATTTGGGTCAAGAAGATGCCTAAAGACGAAGCCGAAGCGATAGCAATGAAGTACCTAAAACGTGTAAAAATCCCAGAGCAAGCGGATAAATTCCCAGGCCAGCTTTCAGGTGGTCAGCAACAGCGTGTAGCTATCGCCCGCTCTTTATGTATGAACCCTCAAGTAATGCTGTTCGATGAGCCAACATCGGCGCTCGATCCAGAAATGGTTCGCGAAGTGTTAGATGTAATGGTAGAGCTTGCCGAAGAAGGTATGACCATGTTGTGTGTGACGCACGAAATGGGCTTTGCTAAAGAGGTCGCGGATCGCGTGATCTTCATGGACGCCGGCGAAATCATCGAAGAGAACAACCCTGTCGACTTCTTTGAAAACCCACAGTCGGACAGAACGCAGAACTTCTTAAGCCAAATCTTACACCATTAATGTGTTATGATGCATAAACGATAGAGGCGGCTTAGGTCGCCTCTTTATTTTTCAAAGTTATAGATAGTTTTTAAAGTTTTAAGTAACTGAATAGATCGACCAAAGGTTGACCATCGTATCTTAGCTATACTTAATTACAGCGTAAAGAAATACTTTGTTACACCTTCAGAAACACTTAACCGACTATTTTGATTATTATTTTACGTATACAAGAGGAATGAAAGACTTGATTTTTCGAACTTTCACCCCCATAAATGTACTAATAACTATTGAAGTCACCTTACGAGGAAGATTATGAACAGCCCTATGTTTTCACGCACAGCATCTCAAGAAAGTGCTCTGCAAACCAATAAAGTGTTGCGTAACACCTACGCTCTACTGTCTATGACACTACTTTGGTCTGCTGTTGTAGCAGGCGTATCTATGGCGATGAACCTTCCTCGCCCTGGTCTTATCATCATGCTAGTTGGCTTCTACGGCCTACTTTTCTTAACTGAGAAGAACCGCGACAACAGCATGGGTCTAGTCTTCACATTCCTATTTACAGGTTTCTTAGGCTACACCATCGGTCCAATCCTTAATATGTACGTTGGCGCAGGCATGGGTGATGTCATCCTAACTGCACTTGGCGGTACCGCATTAGCATTTATGGGTGCTTCAGCTTACGCTCTTACTACTAAGCGTGACCTGTCATTCCTTAACGGCATGCTACTAGCTGGTTTTGTTGTACTGCTTGTAGGTATGGTTGCAAACATCTTCCTACAAATGCCTCTACTATCATTGGCAATGAGCGGTATGTTCATCCTATTCTCGACGGGTGTTATCTTGCTTACAACGCAAAACATCATTCGTGGCGGTGAAACTAACTACATCTCAGCAACGATCAGCTTGTACGTATCAATCTACAACATCTTCATCAGCCTACTAAGCATTCTAGGCATCATGGGTAGCGACGACTAATCACTCCCATAACTGAAGAATATCTAGCCCAAGAGCTTAGCTCTTGGGCTTTTTTGTATCTGTCAGCACCAGAATTCTTTTGATAGCTGCAATATTTCTTGAGATCGCTATAAATCTATTGAGAAAAGTAAACTTGGTCATGTACCCTATCTGGATAGTTAACTGGATTCTGGATTAAACATGTTTGAATATAACGGCAAGCAAATCGAAACCGATGCTCAAGGCTACCTATTGGACTACACACAATGGGAAGAAGGTATGATTGAAATTCTTGCTCAAGATGAAGCTATTGAACTTACAGATGCGCACTTAGAAGTCGTACATTTTGTAAGGAGCTTTTACGAAGAGTTCAACACCTCTCCAGCAGTTCGCATGCTAGTAAAAGCGATGGAAAAGGCGCACGGCCCAGAAAAAGGCAACAGCAAGTATCTATTCAAGTTATTCAAGAAAGGCCCGGCTAAGCAAGCGACCAAACTCGCAGGCCTACCTAAACCAGCTAAGTGCTTGTAAAGACTAACCTGCTTTAGATCATTCCTGAAGATAAATACTGTAGTGACTGAACTACAGTATTTTAAACTCACCAACACGCACGTTTTGTCGTCCTTCCTCTCCAATTTGATGCTTTACTACACCATCAACTACTGCACTCTTAGGGCCGATTTTTAGCCATTCGTATAGCTTCTCAATTTGTTCAACCTCTCCGACCGCTAATACTTCAACTCGGCCATCATTTAGGTTCTTAGCGTAACCTGAAATATTCAAAGCTTGCGCTTGTCTGCTGGTGTGATAACGAAAACCAACATACTGAACTACGCCTGACACGACAAAAATAAATTGGGAACTTTCCATAACGTTGCCTCATAAATTATATGAATGATATAGTTAAGCTTCTATTCATTCACCGCTAATCGGTGGACTTACTTCGAGTATAACGATTATGAAAGAAATCCCATTTCGTTGGATTGATAAATATCTCATTCACCTAAAAATCCAAGAAAAGTTCTATCTACTCTTCTTATTACCTCTTCTCGCTCTGGTTATATTAACGCTCGTTTTAGATAGTGCAGCGGATTCATTACTGGCTCACCTTTATCAAGAAGAAATGCTCTTGATGAAAGGGCTTATTGAGGCGGGTCAACTCACGAAAGATCAAGTTGCCCAACTTGTTAGTAATTCAGAGACCATCTCTTTAGGCTACGGAGCAGGTTCTGTTTCAGTCATGAACGGTGCGTTTAATTTAGTGGCAAACCACGATCAAAATCTTTGGTCTGCGCTATCTACCACTCAAGTCTCTATCATCGCGGTGACGCTAACGCTGATCGCATTGGGTGTTTACTACATCATGACCTTCATTGGCGGTGCCATGTTCTCGATAAACAAAGCGCTGAACACACTTGCGAACGGAGACTTAACTTACCGTATGAACTACTTCTTGGTCCGTGATGAATTCAGTGAAATTGCCATTACTATCGACAAGGTAGCTGAGCGTGAACAAAACATGGTTCAGTCAATCCAAGAATCTGTGGCACTCATGCAGCAGATCAGCTCGGATTTAAATCAGTCAACACAGCAAAGCTCAGACATTTCAGGCAATCAACAAGAGCACCTGAATAGCCTAGCAAGTGCAACCGAACAAATGGCGGCGACGATTCGTGAAGTCGCGACTCTTGCGCACGACTCAAGCTCTCAAACGATGGATGCTCGTGGCGTTGCCCAGAACGGTCAAGTGAAGGTTTCTAATACTTTGCAATCTATCTCTAGTCTATCTCGAGAGATTCAATCCGCCTCACAAGCGGTAGAAGAACTTGACGCTAACGCAGCACAGATCGATGAAGTAGTAACAACCATCAATGGTATTTCAGAACAAACTAACCTACTCGCGTTGAATGCCGCTATTGAAGCTGCTCGTGCTGGTGAACAAGGACGTGGTTTTGCAGTTGTTGCCGATGAAGTTCGTGCTCTTGCAGGAAGAACACAGCAAGCGACGGTTGAAATCCAAAGCATGATTGAATCATTACAACGTAACAGCCAATCACTCACAAAATTGATGGAAGTAACGGTTAACAACGCTAATGAAGGTCAAACATTAATGTCAGAAGTGAATGTTGAGATCGACTCTTTAGCGGAAAAGAATCAATCAATTTCAGACAGTAGCACACAAATAGCTACTGCCGCGGAAGAGCAAGGTGCTGTTGCTGATAACATAGCTCAAAGTGTCGAAGAGATTCGTCATCAATCAGACAGCATCTGCGATATGATCAGTAAGAGTAACTCCAATGTTGATCAACTGCGCAAGCAGAGCGATACAATGGAAGGCTTACTGACAGGTCTTAAGGCGTAGCATTGATATAAGTTTTATTCATTAAAAAGTGTTGCTAGGGCTGCTTCTGCAGCCCTTTCTTATTTGCTTTTCAACTGGACTTCCCCGACAATACCCCTCCTTCAAATTCAACAAACAGAGTAAATTATGACTCCTTCAATTCATCTAGCTAAAGGCCGAGATAAATCACTACGCCGCAAACACCCTTGGGTATTTTCACGCGGTATCGATAAGGTCGAAGGCGAGCCACAACAAGGTGAAACTGTAGACGTATATGCTCAAAATGGTCAGTGGCTTGCAAAAGCAGCTTACTCACCGGACTCTCAAATTCGAGCTCGTGTTTGGACATTTGAAAAAGAAGAAATCAACAAGGCGTTCTTCGTAAAACGAATTCAAGACGCACAGTCTTTACGTGAAGATATCATTGAACGTGATGGTCTAACGGGCTATCGCTTAACAGCAGCAGAGTCTGATGCTTTACCCGGTATCACTATCGATAAGTATCAAGACTTCTTAGTTTGCCAACTACTTAGCGCCGGTGCTGAGTTTAATAAGAGTATTCTTGTTGAAGCTTTAGTTGAATGCTTCCCTGACTGCAACATTTACGAACGCTCTGACGTAGCAGTCCGTAAAAAAGAAGGCTTAGAACAAGTTGTTGGCGTACTTCACGGTGAAGAGCCACCTAAATCATTGATAATTGAAGAAAACGGCGTCAAAATCAGCGTAAACATTATCGAAGGCCATAAAACGGGCTTCTATATGGACCAACGTGATAGCCGCAAAGAATCTATGAAATACGTTAAAGGCAAAGATGTCCTTAACTGTTTCTCGTACACAGGTGGTTTTGGTCTGTATGCCCTTAAAGGTGATGCTAAGCGTGTAATCAATGCTGACGTCTCGCAGCTGGCTCTTGATACAGCTAAGTTCAACGCTGAACTAAATGAGTTCGACATCTCGAAAAAGCGTGCTGTATTCCTAAACGCTGACGTATTCAAACTACTTCGCGAATACCGTGACCAAGGCACCAAGTTTGACGTCGTTATCATGGATCCACCAAAGTTTGTTTCAAGCAAAAATAACCTAACATCAGGTGCTAACGGCTATAAAGACGTTAACATGCTTGCGATGCAAATCCTGAAACCAGGTGGCACTCTACTCACCTACTCTTGTTCAGGTTTAATGGGTGCTGACTTATTCCAAAAGATCATCGCCGATGCAGCACTAGACGCAGGCCGAACTGTTAAGTTCGTCGAGCGCTTCGAACAAGCAGCCGACCACCTAACAGACACAGCCTACCCAGAAGGTTTCTACCTAAAAGGTTTTGCTTGTAAGGTCTTGTAATCGAGTTCCTTGACTCGCTCTCAAGCTTTCGAGCCAAACATTTATCATAAAAAAGACCACCATTGAAAATGGTGGCCTTATTCTTTTCGGCCTATCCAGCCTAAACCACTGAACTTCTAGCTATATTAGCGTGGGATAAACACAGCCCAAGGGTAATCAAGCGAGTTCAGGTGTTGATTAAGCGCCTGAAACTCTGACTGGTCAATCATTAGTTAGTGTTTTCAAACTATCCAGCAAACTGCTGGTAATGTCCGTGGTATCCGCTCCATTAAAGTCAATCTGCATAGTCTGATCACCTTTCGTAATCGTCAGTTCTGCTACGTCATTATGCTCACTAATAGTGACAGTGTAACCACCACCTTCACCAGAGTGCGGGTCACTATCTTGCAATGAAGTAAGCAAGTCGGCAAGCTCTTGCTGATCATCCTTGAGGTCAGCAAATAAGTCAGCTAAATCAATACGGTCACCTTCATCATAATCAAAGTCGGTAACGGTATCGGTTGAGCTATCCATATCGACCCACTTGAACAAGTCCGCATCCGCACCGCCGGTCAGAATATCATTACCCAAACCACCAATTAGGATGTCATCACCAGTGCCGCCCATAAGGAAGTCATCACCTAAGCCACCATCGAGGACATCATTACCTGCATGACCGAGGATGACGTCATCACCATCGGTTCCTCTTACTTGGTCATCGCCAGTGGAAGCAGTGAAAGACGAGGACTCAACACGGTTGACCTGACCATTGTGGCTGACATTCAGTGTAACCAACTGTTCAGTCGTTTGACCATTGCTATCTTCGACCAAAAGCACGATCTCGAAACCAACAGCCTTACCTTCGTCAATTGTCGGAGCAGTGTCACTTGGTTGGAAATAGTAAGAACCATCTGAACCAATACGGAATACACCATAATCGGTATCAACAACCAGCTCATTGCCGACAGTATCTTTGGTGAAGCTTAATCCAGAAGGTGCAACAGATACATCGCCATCTTGGTTAATAAACTGAGCCACTTGTGCATTCGACTCATCAATCACGATGGCAGCCGCCTCAGCCCCCGCTATCGCCATCAGCAACGAGCCAGAAACACCAATAGTTGGCCGCAATTTAGGTAGATCTGTAGTGATTTTTGAGTCAGGAATATAAACAACATTTTCTGCACTACCCGCTACCTTAATAAGACCGTCAGCCGGTACCCGATTAGGATCGCCCACTCCAACTGCAGTTACCTGTTTATCCGCCATAAACTGAGCCCAGTCTGAACCAATATTACCCCTATTACTTTCACCATCACTCAAGAAGTAAATAACATCATTGGTTTCACCTTTGATATTAGTCACTTGGCTTTCATTATAGCCCTCCATCACTGCATCCAAGCCAGAATCATAGTTAGTCCAGCCATCTGGATCGAACTCACCATCATAGTTCCACTTATCTACAGTATCTGACGCTTTTTGCAATATGGAAATCGCCTCGGATACCGTCATCCAAACACTGGTATTCGCTCCTCTACCACTCTCGACTAAAGATGCGCTCGTATCAAAATCAACAAGCTGTACTAAGACATCACCACTACCATGTTGGCTTTTAACATTATCTAATAAAGAAATGGATGCCTCCAACACGTATTCAATTCTCATGTCGGAGAGCCCGCTTGGGACATCATCCATAGATCCAGAAGAGTCAATGACTAGAGAGATAAGTGTTATTGGCACATCACCGCCTTGATCGGCTATAGCATCCGCACTAGCACCACTATTAACCGTGGTCGTATTGCCAGCTTGGTCACTATCCAAGCCGATTTCTTTGGCCACGGCAGTGACGTCAATGTCTAGGGTATCTGTTGATTGGTACTTAACAGCTAGGGTGTCGTAATTCACAGCCTGAGTTGACTGTCCTGTTACATCGATCACCCAGTCATCACCATCTTTAATACCAACAACTTGACCCGTGCCCTTATCGAAGATTTGGGCATCACCCGGCAAGCCACTAATACGTACTTCATCAAGATACTCACTACCATCACGGTCCGATACGGAAGCTGAGATATTCAGCTCTGTTACAACCTCTTGAAGTACAGTGGGCGTACCATCTGTATTGAGCTCTACGATGGCATCAGCAAAGATTAGGCGCTCTATTTCATAAAGGTGCTCGCCTTCTGATACTGGAGTATTGTCGTCTTGAGTATCAATACCGCGTTTATCTACAACATGCCAATATGGTTTGTCAGTATTCCCATGATTATTATAAAAATCAAACGTATAGTCGGAAAGATTACCAGTGTAAACCACTGTATCCAGACCTAAATCAAGTGACGAGCCATCACCACCTACAATATTGTCATTGCCCTGACCACCAACAAAGACGTCATCTCCATTAGTCTGCATCACCCAGTCATTGCCATCTTTAACCCAACTCCCGGTATCACCAGTTAATTGATCGACTTGGTCTGTTCCAACTTTAATATCACTGGTTTGTTTACCGATATCGCTATGACCTAACTCTGCGTGCTCTGGATCAGATAGGCTTGTCGATGAATCAGCAAAAATTAGCTTTTGATAAAGGCTAGAGTTGATTGTCGTATTACTGTAAGTCGAATCACCAAGACTCACAGTGAGATTCGGCGCATCTGTTACTGGCATAACTTCTAGGTTAAGCGACTCAGTGGCCCCTGTATTAGTGGTGTACTCGACTGTTGGAACACTGCCTGACCAATCGTCTTTCGGTTCAAAGCTATAATTACCATTAGCATCGATAGTAAACGTACCTTCATCAAGGGTTATCGACTGATCCACCTGATAGTCAGTGCCATCGATCTTAACGCCTACCACTTGCAGCACATCGTCAGCATCGCTGTCGTTCGCTAATACATTACCAGTAATCATCTGATCTTCATTGGCAGAGTTGGTGTCGCTTTCTGTTAGTGTAGGCTCACTTTCATGCACCACTACCTCGATATCGAGTGTGGATTGAGCTTGGCTATCATTAGCATTCTCTGAGCTCACAGCCGTTACTGTCAAAGTGAAGTCTTCGTGGCTCCCAGGAGGCGGCGTGACCGTCAAATTATCGAGAGCCCAATCAGTCACGGTAATTGGCTGAATAGGCTGACCATTTTCATCTGTCTCACCGTTTATGGTGATAGTATTACTACCATCACTGATAGTAGCACCCACAGGAATACCAGAAAGTAGAACAGACAAGGTTTCTGAATCATCAGTCAATGATGCGTCAATTTCCGACAATGGAATGGCAGTGTCTTGACGCCCTTCATTAACAGAATATGTCTCATAATAATCGAAACCCTTATCATCAGTCTGCAACGCAGAAAGACGAACGTCTGTACCTTGCGCTGAATCGACGTCAGTCACGATCGAAAGCTGGCTATTCGCCAAGTCAACAGGATCAGCGCCATTAATAGATACATCAACGTTAAAGTTGCCCTGTCCACTTTGGTTATGGTGGTAAATCGCGATTGGATAGTAGCCTGACTCGGTTGGCGTAAACGCCGCACCCTGAATATCACCGCTCGAGTCGCCCCAACGGCCCTCATCGACCAGCTGTCCACCCAAAGTAATCGCAATGCTATCATCCCCGCACCCAACAAAATCGTAAGAAACGTTGGCTTCCAAGTAAACGAGTCCAGTTACTATTACCGCTTGATCCGGATCAGTAGCATTGCTTGCACTATCCTCAGCATTCGCCGTCGTAGACTGCGCCGCATCCGCTGTATCCAGTTGAGATAGCTGCGCAACCAAATCACTACCTGGCACCCCACTGCCGCTACCATACGTCGAATCATCGATGACCACATTGTCCCAAGTCGAGACATTAAACTCCTGCGACGGCAAGTCAGGATCTTGCGTTTTTAGGCTTAGGTTTGGTGCATCAGCGACAGGTGTCACATTGATAGTCAACGCGGCTGATTCACTCATGTTGACACCGTCAGACGCCTCAAAACCAATTTGGCTGCTACCAGACAGGTTATTGTCTGGTACAAATCGTACCTGGTTGTTGTCAAATACTGACTTATCCAACTCTTGATCTGCTGCTACCGCTTGCCAGCCATCAATCTCATCATAATATTTTAACAGTCCACCTTCAGGTAAAGCGGTGATGGTAACTGACAATGAGGATTCATCTGAATCACTGTCAACAACGCCTAAAGAAGCCCAGCTAATGACCGTAGAGTGATCTTCATCAGTGGTGACTTCACCTGGATTGGCAACTGGCGCCGTATCCACATGATAACCACCATCTCTATTGTCTCCGCTAACCGTTGTCGTCACTGTGAATGGGTTACCGGCCTCATCACTGCCAGTGACGCTCGCTACAAGGGAACTATCCGCATCCGACGCCAGCACACTGCCCGGTACACTAATGCGATACGTACCATCCGACGCAACGGTGCCTGTATATGTAGTCACCGCTTGGTCTTCTGCCTGCAGCGTCAACGTCACCGTATCACCTTTTTCCGCATCACCACCAACACGGCCCGTAATGACCACACTTTGAGCCGCTTCTTGAGCATCAAGAATGTCATCGCTAGTGATAGCATCAATGGTAATACTGGCCGAAGCACCTGTATCCACAATCACCTCGAGATCGCTAGAGGTAGCTGTATTGCCAGAATCATCAGTGACCTGGACACTCCACTGCTGATTACCAGCGTTGACTTCATTTTCTGGAGTAAAGTACCAGACCCCATCAACCTGATCTAAATCTCCTTGAACGACGACGCCATCTTTAAGTACCTCAATACCTTCGGCTACAACGTCGCTGTCAACATTACCCAGAGCAAAGGTTGGCGTTGTATCTTTAGTGATGTTGTCTGTATCACTATCACCCGTATCACTTGATGCAACAAGATCTATCGTTGGCGTAGTTATTGAGCTATCCGTTGTTGAACTGTTCACGGTGATCACACCGCTACCTTCGCCTTTATCGCTATCCGTAGCGGTGTAAGCGACCTCTTCCGATACAGCTGCATCAATTATATCGACGCCTTGTAAGGTGATGTTTGAGTTATGACTGGTATCTTCTGTACCACCTTTCGTCGTAAACACGCGGATTTCATCAAAACCGCCCTCATAATGGATATTGGCAACAAACTCGCCTGAGCCATCATAGACAGACGGGTCAACACTATCATCGAAAACAAACTCAACAGGGTCTCCGTTTGCATCTGTAACAACTTGACCATCTTTAAACAGTAATATGTGGATCTGAGCGTCTGCGCTATCACCGTCTTCATAGTTACCCCAGATACTACCGATCTTCACATTAACTTGTGTAATCGTAATATCTGTGTTGCCCCCACCGACGTGACTAAAGTCTACGGCAATAAAATCTTTCTGACTCACATCGATTTCTTGGTCGCCAACTCCCAGTCCTTCGGCACCAGCCTTAACGCTGCCTTCTTGACCATTGTATAGCTTGCTACTCGTTTCGTTACCACTGCCATCTGGGCGAACACCTTCAAATCGGCCGCCAGAAATAACAATACCATTACTAGCTTCAAACTCCGATACGGTATTGTCATCAACGTTAAAATCAACAGACGCATCAAAACTCATAAACTCATTGATATCGTCACGAAGTTGATATTCTACGACGTCACTTTCACTAATTTGCATCCCAGTTGTTACTTCAGTTCGAACATCACCGTCAATAATGTACAGAGTGCCTAACTCTGGATTTTGATCAATTGACACAGTCAACGCATCTTCATCTTCTTGGTCAATAACATGCTCATCGAAACTAAAGCTAGCGCTTGACTGACTCCCAAGTTCAACTGTGAAGTCGTCTGCGTCAGGAGCATCATTCATCGCCAAGGCATCGTTATCGCTGAACTCTTGACTGTTACCGTAGTTCAAACTCGCTGACACGTTAAGCTCTGAGTCAACTAAGGTAGCATTGATGCCGAAGTTTAAAGTTCCAGTACTGATGTGGTCATCGGTTAGCGTGATTGGGCTTTGTGCAATTGCTTGTCCTTCCGCCATGATTATCAACGTCGCCCCAGCAACAGCACCGGCCGGCAAACCAATCGTATAATTAATGGTACTGCGATCGCTATTGATTACTTCATCTTCATCGCGTTCGATCTCAATCGTTGGCGAGAACAGCTCATCAAAGGTCGCCTTATCGCCGCCTTTAAATTCGAACTCCTCAAACTCGATAAAGGTATTCACATCTCCGCTATCGGTATTCTCAGAAATAGTCACAGAGCCATCAGCATTGAGTACGATACTCGCCTGGTCAATATTAAAATCAAAGACAGCTTTGTCATTACCCGCGCCGCCATCGGCAACCATTAGATCATTAGCATCATCAACGTCAACTTTGAGAACATCATCACCCTCACCAAGCAGGACAAAGTCGTCACTGCCTTCATTAAGCGCAGGATCAAAGTCACCGTGGTAATAATGCACCGTCTCGCTTGCATCGCTCTCGTTACCTGCTACGTCGACTTGGGTAGCCGTGAAGAATTCATTGTCGTTGACTTGAGTATTGGTTAAGTCTGAAATATCAAACGACCAATTACCCTCGCCATCCACAGTAACGGTACTGTTTTGATTAATTAGGTTTCCATCTTCATCAAATATCTTAATCTCGAGACCTGGCTCACCTGTACCATGTAAGATAACAACTGAATAATCGTCATCAGATGAATCGTCGGTGATATTGGTAATGACCGGTGCATCTGGGGCTGTGGTGTCTTTCTCTATAGTTTTCGCCAAAGAATCAAAAGTATTACCCGCTTCATCTGTTGCATTTACCACAACGGACAAATCTCCGTCTTCTAAGTCGCTCACATCAACGCCCGTAATAACGAAGTCGGTATACGAGGTACCACCACTATTATCAATCACCTCTTGTACTACGGAAGAGCCATCGATAACCACGGTATCTCCATTAGAGTCAGTGAATGTAATAGAGTTTATTGTCGCAGATTCGTTGACAAACCCACTGACGTTAACACTGGTTTGTTCGGTGAAATTAATAATGTTATCACCATCATTAAAGGTTCCGTCTGTAGGAGTGAAATCAAACACAATACTACGGTCAACTTGGTACGATTCGTTTTCACTGGCCTCGAACGTGTTGCCTGCAGCATCAGTACCAGTAACTTTTGCAAATACCTGAGGTGATGTTGCGTTGTTATTTGCTAACTCGGAACCAGCAACGATAGCTGAGAATGTGTAACGGCCTTGGTCATCCTTCACTTCTAAGACTTCTACCTCGACCAATGAATCGCCACTCTCCTCGTTCAACCAGATGCTGACCGTATCACCAGGCAGAGCGTCACCAGTGACATAACCACTAATAGTAATATTGGCTTGGGCCTCGTCATCATTGATGATTCCGTCTTCGGTGATGGTGTCGATGAAAATACCGGCATTGGCGTCGGTATCGATGGTCACTGCGAGTGCGTCTGATGTGTCGCTATTAC
>NZ_LAUM01000019.1:0-123560 GCF_000972265.1 Vibrio sp. ECSMB14106
TGAGAGATGAGCGCTAAACAGACCCAGCTTCGGCTGGGTTTTTTATTGCTTGTTGTTTGGTAACGGAAGGGGCTGGGAAACTGCGGATCTGAGGAGTAGGAGTAAAAGCGAGTCCCATCACTTTCATTCCTCGTCGTAGAGAATCACGGGAGCGGGAAATGATGTTTTATTAGTTGAAGTTCGGTCACACTTTTCTTTGTTGTTGAAAAGAATACGAAAAAAAGCACATTTTTTATTAAAGCTTCTAACTAAGGGGCCGTTAAAGGGATTGAGAGAAATGATATGTACCAATGTAAGGTGAGAGAGACAATGGTACATAAAACAATTTGATATGTATTTGTGTGAGGTGAGAGTCACATAGGTGCATTAAAAAAAATGCCTAAAGGAGATCAACTATGGCGATTAATGTAAGCACTAACGTGTCTGCAATGACGGCTCAGCGCTACCTAAATAGCGCGGCTGAAGGTACTCAAAAATCAATGGAGCGTTTGTCTTCTGGCTATAAAATCAATAGCGCAAAAGATGATGCTGCGGGCCTACAAATCTCTAACCGCTTAACGTCGCAAAGCCGTGGCCTAGATATGGCTGTGAAAAATGCGAATGACGGGATCTCTATTGCACAAACAGCTGAAGGTGCAATGAATGAGTCAACCAACATTCTGCAACGTATGCGTGACCTTTCTCTTCAATCTTCAAACGGTTCGAACAGCAAATCTGAACGTGTTGCGATCCAAGAAGAAGTTTCTGCTCTAAATACAGAACTTAACCGTATCGCTGAAACGACCTCTTTTGGTGGTAACAAGCTTCTTAACGGTACTTACGGCAGTCAATCTTTCCAAATCGGTGCAGATTCTGGTGAAGCAGTAATGCTCACAATGAATAACATGCGTACTGACACTCAAGATATGGGTGGTAAGAGCTACAGCGTAGAAGAAGGCAAAGATGCTTCTTGGCGTGTAGGTGCTGGTGCTGACTTAACGATCAAATACAACGATAAGTTTGGTGAAGCACAAGAATTGTCTATTTCTGCGAAGGAAGGCAACGACATCGAAGAGCTAGCAACTTACATCAATGGTCAAAGCCAAGATGTTAAAGCGTCTGTAGGTGAAGGTGGCAAACTGCAACTTTTCGCTTCAAGCCAAAAAGTTGAAGGCGATGTTGAATTTGGTGGCAGCCTTGCTGGTGAATTAGGTATTGGTGCTGGTAAAGACGTTACTGTTAACGACATCGACGTAACATCGGTTGCGGGTGCAAACGAAGCAGTCTCTATTATTGATGGCGCACTAAAATCTGTTGATAGTAACCGTGCTTCTCTTGGTGCTTTCCAAAACCGTTTTGACCACGCAATTAGCAACTTAGACAACATCAACGAAAACGTTAATGCATCTAAGAGCCGTATCAAAGATACCGATTACGCGAAAGAAACAACGGCAATGACGAAGTCTCAAATTCTGCAACAGGCGAGTACTTCTATCTTAGCGCAAGCGAAGCAGTCACCGTCAGCAGCTCTAAGCTTATTGGGCTAAACTTACTTCGGTAAGTAGCAGTAAACTCTACTCTTGTAGAGTTTTACTGTATGGCTCATAAAGGAGGGAGGGAGAGTGTTATGGAAATACCATCCAACGCATCGAACATCCAGCCTTATGGCTCACCCAATGGCATTAAATTTGCAAGCGATGAAGGTAGTAGTGCGTCGAGCACTTCACGACTGAAAGAAGCAACATCTTATGACAAGGTAGATAAATCAAAAGAAGAGGCTACCGCAGCAGCGATTCAATTAGCTCAAGATAGACAAGAGCTAAATGATGAAGAGCGAGTCAAGATGGTGGAGAAGGTAAACGAGTTTATCTCCTCTCTTAACAAGGGTGTTGCTTTTAAAGTCGATGAAGAGTCAGGTCGGGATGTGGTGACCATTTATGAGACCACAACCGGTGATATTATTCGCCAAATACCCGATGAAGAAATGCTTGAAATTCTAAGACGCCTAGCAGCCCAAAACTCGAATAGTCGAATATTTGAGGTGAAGGTTTAAGTCGTATTATTGAGGTGATTTAATGAGTTTTGGCCCAATGGGGATTTCGTCTGGCATGGATATCAATTCCATGGTCAGCAAAATTGTTGATTCGGAGCGCGTACCTAAACAGCAACGAATCGACAATGAACGAACGCGAATCGATACCAGCATTAGTGCCTATGGAAGACTCAGAGAATCCCTTGACTCGATGAAAAACCTGATGACAAATTTTCGTCAGGAAAAAGCTTTTGCTGTGCGAACAGTGGAAAGTACCGATGAAGGTCTTGTTTCTGCGACCGCGACTACTGAAGCGATCGCTGGCAAATATGCCATCGATGTGTTGCAGCTTGCCCAGAGCCATAAAGTGGCTTCTGATGTACTATCAGAGGACATGAAGTTTGGCCCAGGTAAGCTGCAGATTTCGCTTGGCGACAATAGCTTTGATGTACAAGTTGGCGATAGATCGAAACTTATCGAGATTGTTCGCAGCATAAACGGCGCAGATAGCAACCCAGGCGTTCGCGCATCGGTTATCAATGATGTTGAAGGCCCACGACTTATTGTTGCCTCGAACCAGTCCGGTTCCGATCAGCAGATCAGTATCAATGTTGAATCTGATACTGCC
The DNA here is from genome assembly GCF_000972265.1 of Vibrio sp. ECSMB14106. NCBI lineage: Bacteria > Pseudomonadati > Pseudomonadota > Gammaproteobacteria > Vibrionales > Vibrionaceae > Vibrio > Vibrio sp. ECSMB14106. The sequence goes on from NZ_LAUM01000019.1 coordinate 2,640, forward strand.
AATCCTCTCAAAAAACTCGAATACAAGACTCTTGAAGAGCGTGTTAAAACGTTGGAGAAAGCTCGTCTTTCCGCTCAAGAGATCCTTTCTAAGCCTGCACCAGGGCAAGAAGTTGCAGTCTTAGAACCCTTTAGTGAGGCTAATAAGTCTCAACTTGATGCTGACGGCAATCAGATTCCGCCACAAGAAGGTGGAAAGGGTAATTCTGCTCAGAGTGATAGCCTTAGCTACGGCGAGCAGGCTGCAGCCGATGGTCGAGCAGCTCTAGACGCTGCTCAGGCTGCAAAATCGGTGATGCCTGAAGATAATATTCCAGGCTGGACGGAAACGGCCTCTGGTACGTTATTGGACTCTTATTACACTCCAGAACTTGAGCTTGATGAAAAGGCGATAGAGAAGGCACCCGATGTGCCGGGGTGGTCCAATGCCGCATCAGGTACGCTGACCGATTCCTACGTGACACCAAAAGAAGCCCAACAAAAGCTTGAGGCTGAACAAGCGCGTATCGAAGAAAAAATTTCACAAGAAAAAGCGGATCTGGCTGAGAAAGTTCAAAAAGGCGAATTGACGGCTGAACAAGCTAAAAAGATTGAACGTGCCAAATTAGAACCGGAAGAGCGTGAGCATTTAGAGAAGGTCGATAAAGCACAAGCTGACTTGGTTCAGGCTCAACAAGCTTTTGATGCCTACAGTGGTATGGCTGAAGTTCAAGCTGGACAAGACTCAATGGTGGTTTTGGATGGCGTTGCTCAGCTCTCTAGTAATAACAATGTGATTGAAGATGCCGTGGAAGGGATTGATATTACGGTAAAAGGCAAAACACCAAAAGATAAGCCGCCAGCAGAAATCGGTGTGGAGTATGACCGTAATAGTGTTCGCCAAGATATTGAAGCGTTCGTCAATTCTTACAATCAGTTTTATCAAGTCTCCAAAAATTTAGCGGGCGTTGACCCAATGACTGGACAAAAAGGTCCTCTTTCTGGAGACAGTACGGTCCGTAACGCCGATTCGCGTCTTAAAGGTGTGTTCTCATCAAGTATTGAAGGTGCACCCGATAACCTTAAGTCTTTGACTGAATTTGGTATCACGACTACAAGACAAGGCTCGTTAGAGATCAACTACGACATGCTCGACCGCCAACTGAACAACAACTTCGACAAGTTGGGTGAGTTCTTTGGTGGTAACAACGGTTTCGCTAAAAAGGTCGAAGATGCGATTCAAGGCATCACTGGTATCACTGGCTCAATTCGTACGAGAGAAAAGAGCTTAGTCGAGCAAAATTATCGTTTAGCTGATGATCAAAGCGCGCTCGATCGCCGCATGGATAGCCTAGAGAACCGCACTCACTCTAAGTTTACTGCGATGCAAGATGCGACCAGTAAGATGCAGTCTCAGTTGGGCAGTATGATGAATGCGTTGGGCTAGTAGATGAATGGACAACTTCAAAAGCTTTGTGAACTAGATCAACTAATTATCTCTAAGCTCGAATTAAGTGAAATTAATGCTGAAGAAATAACACAGCTTGTCGATAACAGAGATCAGTTATTGCAAAACGTGTTTCAATTAATCGACTCACATCCTGACGTTAAGCAAAGTTCTGAATGGTTTGAAGCCATTACCAGAACCAGAAAATTGGTCGAATTGATGCAGTCTGAGACGAATCAAATAGGTAAAAACCTACACAAATATCGTCACGGTGCTAAATCAGTTCAACAATACAAAAAGTTTTTATAGAAGAGGTTTACTATGCGCGGTTCTTTACAGGCATATAAAAAGGTATCAGTGGATAGTCAGCTAACGGCTGCTTCACCGCATAAAATTGTGCAAATGTTAATGGCAGGTGCTATTGAGCGCTTGATCCAAGGCAAGGCGGCAATGCAGGCGGGTAATATCCCAGTGAAAGGTGAGCGACTTGGTAAAGCTTTAGATATCATTATTAGCCTACGTAGTTGCCTGTCTATGGATGACGGCGGCGATATAGCGAAAAACCTAGATCAACTTTATGAGTTCATGATCACGCAAATTTCTGCGGCAAATCACAAAAATGATCCACAACCCATTGATGATGTTGTTGATATTATCCGCGAAATTAAGGGCGCTTGGGACCAAATTCCGAATGAATATCACAACTTGACCTCTACTGAGGTAGGTATTTAACGAAAATTGCAGTTTAAACCAATCTCATATCCTTTAATTGGTTGGTTGCCTTATTTTTTTAATCAAATAAAATAGAAGCCATTAGATAGCCTAATGGCTTTTTTCGTTGCTGATTTCCTTAATTTGTTCACGTAAACATAATCATTGATATTTTTTTCTGTTTTTATCGATTACGTTGCTCACCGTTTTTCCGCATCGCACCAAAATAAAGGCAATAATTCCTACTTATGCAAGGTTTGGCAAAACTGCTTGTCGTCGACGATAACGCTCAAGATCGTCACAATTTAAGCACAATATTAGAGTTTGTAGGAGAGAGCTGCGAAGTAATCAGCTCTGAACAAGCACGTAAAGTAGACTGGTCACTACAGTGGGCCGGATGCATTATTGGTACCATTAAAGGTAAAGGCTTCAACATATTATTGAATGAACAGCTTGTTCACGCCAATCACATTCCTTTACTTGTGATTAGCAAAAACAATCACCCGGTTGACGAGTTGACTAACTATGTTGGTGAGCTTGAACTTCCTCTTAACTACCCGCAATTAAGTGATGCATTAAGACACTGTAAAGACTTCTTAGGCCGCAAAGGTGTTCAAGTTGTGTCTTCAGCACGCAAGAACACGCTGTTTCGCAGCCTAGTCGGACAAAGTGCTGGCATTCAAGAAGTACGTCACTTAATTGAACAAGTCTCTTCTACGGAAGCGAACGTATTGATTCTTGGCGAATCGGGTACGGGTAAAGAAGTGGTAGCGCGTAACATTCACTATCACTCTAAACGTCGTTCAGGGCCTTTCGTGCCTGTGAATTGTGGTGCTATTCCACCAGACTTACTCGAAAGTGAGTTGTTTGGCCATGAGAAGGGTGCGTTTACTGGTGCGATTACCGCACGAAAAGGCCGCTTTGAATTGGCAGAAGGTGGCACACTGTTTCTTGATGAAATTGGCGATATGCCGATGGCAATGCAAGTAAAGTTGTTGCGTGTACTGCAAGAGCGCTGTTTCGAACGCGTAGGTGGCAACAGCACCATCAAAGCTGACGTTCGAGTGATTGCGGCAACCCACCGCAACCTTGAAGATATGATCGACGATGATGCGTTCCGTGAAGACCTTTATTACCGCTTGAATGTATTCCCGATTGAAATGCCGGCGCTTCAAGATCGCAAAGAAGATATTCCACTGTTGCTTCAAGAACTGATGACTCGAATGGAAGCAGAAGGCAGCATGCCTATCTGTTTCACGGCTCGTGCTATCAACTCTTTGATGGAGCATTACTGGCCAGGTAACGTTCGTGAACTGGCGAACCTGGTTGAACGGATGGTTATCTTGTATCCAAACAGCTTGGTTGATGTGAATCACCTGCCAACTAAATATCGATACAGTGATATCCCTGAATTCCAGCCAGAGTTTAATAGCTTTGGGTCTGAAGAGGAGCAAGAGCGTGATGCACTTGCTGACTTATTCTCAGAAGATTTCAGCTTTGATCAGCAGGATGATATTGCCGACAATGCCAATGCGCCTCAAGAGTTACCGCCAGAAGGGGTTAACTTGAAAGAGTTACTCGCGGATATGGAAGTGAATATGATCAATCAAGCGTTGGAAGCGCAGGGCGGTATTGTTGCTCGTGCTGCTGACATGCTTGGAATGCGTAGAACCACTCTGGTTGAAAAAATGCGTAAATATAACTTGCAGCGATAGTGTTCAGTTTTCGATGAAAACGAAAAACTAGCACACACTTTTTAGCTATTTGGTAACTCTAGCTAAGTGAACAGATAAACCATAGTCGAGTTGTTGCTTGCTTAACTATGTGATAAATATAGCAAATAGCCTGACTCGTGTTGTACGTCTCAGGCTGTTTTAGTATTTGAGGCAAATTTTTGACATGCACGTATCTAACGAACCAGAAAATCAATCACACCTAGATTCTGTAGAACAGCAGGTTGAGCGCTATAAGCAAGTACTCGACGTGATGCCAGCAGGGGTCATCTTGTTAGATACACACGGCGAAGTGAGAGAAGCGAACCCTGAAGCGCACCGTATTCTTGGTGTTGAGTTGGTTGGCGAGAAGTGGTTTTCAGTGATTCAAAGTGCCTTCGACCCAAAAGACGATGACGGTCATGAGATCTCATTGAAGAACGGACGAAAAGTACGCTTGGCGATTTCAGCCTCTACCACGGGTCAGCTGATTTTGATTACCGATCTGACCGAGACCCGACTATTGCAGTCTCGCGTGAGTGATCTTCAGCGTTTGTCTTCATTAGGTAGAATGGTGGCCTCGCTTGCCCATCAGGTGCGAACGCCGCTTTCAAGTGCGATGCTGTATGCATCAAATCTTGCCGCGCCAAACCTGCCGCTGGCAACAAAAACGCGTTTTCAATCTAAGCTTATGGATAGATTGCATGACTTAGAGAAACAAGTGAACGACATGCTGTTGTTTGCCAAAGGTGGTGACAACAAAGTGGTTAAGCCATTTACTGTGGCTGAATTGATCACAGAATTTCACCCTATGGTGGAAGCTGCATTGAAAACCAACCAGATTGATTATTGCCAGGAAGTTGAGGGCGAACAGACTCAAATGTTCGGCAACGCCAATGCTATCGCCTCAGCGTTAAGCAACCTAGTGTTGAACGCGGTTCAAATTGCGGGTAAGGAATCGCAGATCGATGTGTTTTTTAGGCCCGTAAATGGCGAGCTTAAGATATCAGTACAAGACAGTGGCCCCGGTGTACCCAAGGAGCTTCAAGGTAAAATTATGGAACCCTTCTTTACCACCCGTTCTCAAGGTACAGGTTTAGGCTTAGCGGTTGTACAAATGGTATGTCGAGCCCATGAAGGCCGGCTGGAATTGATCTCAGAAGAAGGTGATGGCGCATGTTTTACCATGTGCTTGCCACTTGAAAGAAGCGCTTCTACTGAAGACTAATAAGTTGAACTGAATTTACACTGGAGAATCCTATGGCTCAAAGCAAAGTGTTAATCGTCGAAGATGATGAAGGTCTACGCGAAGCCCTTGTCGATACTCTCGCGCTTGCTGGCTATGAATGGCTGGAAGCGGATAGTGCGGAAGATGCTCTGGTAAAATTAAAATCCAACTCTGTTGATATTGTTGTGTCTGACGTTCAAATGGCGGGCATGGGTGGTTTGGCACTATTGCGAAACATCAAGCAGCATTGGCCAAATTTACCGGTACTGTTGATGACTGCCTATGCCAACATCGAAGATGCCGTGGCGGCAATGAAAGAGGGCGCGATCGACTACATGGCGAAGCCATTTGCGCCAGAAGTATTGCTAAACATGGTGAGCCGCTATGCTCCCGTTAAGTCGGATGACAATGGTGATGCTATCGTTGCCGATGAAAAAAGCATCAAGTTAATGGTGCTGGCTGATAAAGTAGCGAAAACTGACGCTAATGTCATGGTGCTGGGGCCTAGTGGTTCTGGTAAAGAGGTGATGTCTCGTTACATTCACAATGCTTCCAGTCGTAAGGATGGACCGTTTGTCGCGATTAACTGCGCTGCGATCCCCGATAATATGTTGGAAGCGACCCTGTTTGGTTATGAAAAAGGCGCTTTTACTGGCGCTATTCAGGCGTGTCCGGGTAAATTCGAACAGGCGCAAGGTGGTACTATTTTGTTGGATGAGATCAGTGAAATGGATCTTAGTCTTCAAGCGAAATTACTACGTGTATTGCAAGAACGTGAGGTTGAACGCCTAGGTAGTCGTAAGAGCATCAAGTTAGATGTTCGTGTGTTGGCGACCAGTAACCGAGATCTTAAACAGTATGTTTCTGAAGGGAATTTTCGTGAAGATCTATACTACAGACTGAATGTTTTCCCTATTTCTTGGCCACCACTTTGTGAACGTAAAGGGGATATTGAGCCTTTAGCTAAGCATCTGATCGAGCGCCATTGCACCAAACTTGGTATGCCAGTACCGACTCTGTCAGTCAAAGCCACTAACAAACTCGTCAATTATCCGTGGCCAGGAAATGTGCGTGAATTGGATAATGTAATACAGCGTGCTCTAATATTGAGTGAGAAAGAGCATATATCTGGTGAGCATATCCTTCTTGAAGGTGTTGATTGGCAAGATGCGAGTGGTCTCCAACAAATTGTTGAAGGCAGTGATGTTGTGGCGCCAGAACTTAAACCTATTTCTGAAGCAAACCCAATCAATAAAGTAGTAGCTAGTAGTGAAGGACTTGGTAATGAGCTTAGAGATCAAGAGTATGCAATAATTCTTGAAACCTTGATCGCGTGCAATGGTCGACGCAAAGATATGGCCGAAAAACTGGGCATTAGTCCTCGTACATTGCGCTATAAGTTGGCGAAAATGCGCGATGCTGGAATAGATATCCCAAACTGAGGATAGATTAGTAGTGCCAGCTTTCTGATTGTTGTAGTACGATGTCTAGTCAAAATAATGTGTGGCACGCTAATTGCTCAGTCAATAATACAGCGAAATAGATAGTCATAATTTTGACTCCTGAGGTGGTAGATGAAAATAGATGGTTTACAAGGCGAAATGCAGGCAATGATGGTTGAAGCTGCTAGCGCGCGTCCTACAGTAACAGGGCAAGCGGTCGGTGCAGATTTTGGCAACATGCTTACGAAAGCCATCAATAATGTGAACTCATTACAAAAGACCTCAGGTAATCTTCAAGCTCGTTTTGATAGTGGTGACCAAAGCGTGTCTCTATCCGATGTGATGATTGCTCGTAATAAATCTAGTGTGGCTTTTGAGGCGACGATCCAAATTAGAAATAAATTGGTCGAATCGTACAAAGAGCTGATGAATATGCCGGTATAATTTAGGTAGTTAAATAGTGGCAGATAATAGTCAAACAACAGATTTAACCGTAAACGATAGTAACGATCACGCACTTATTGCAGGTTCTAAGCTTGACGGAGAAGGGCAAAATCCCGATCTGGGGGAACGCAGTTCATCGAAATTCGATATGGCCGTGGGCGATCTCGATTTACTTCGTCAGGTTGTATTAGTTCTTTCCATCTCTATTTGTGTAGCGCTTATTGTTATGCTGTTTTTCTGGGTAAAAGAGCCAGAAATGCGTCCATTAGGGGCTTACGAAACAGAAGAGTTGATCCCCGTTCTGGATTACTTAGATCTGCAAAAGATCGAGTACTCTCTTGAAGGCAACACTATCTCTGTTCCTGCCAGCGAGTACAACTCTCTGAAGTTGAATATGGTTCGAGCTGGTTTGAACCAAGAGCGAAACGCGGGTGATGACATTCTCATGCAAGATATGGGTTTTGGTGTGTCACAACGTTTGGAGCAAGAGCGCCTTAAGTTAAGCCGTGAAAGACAGCTTGCGAAAGCCATTGAACAGATGAAACAGGTTCGTAAAGCACAGGTTTTATTGGCCTTGCCAAAGCAAAGTGTGTTCGTGCGTCACAATCAAGAAGCCTCTGCTTCTGTATTCCTAACCCTTAAAACGGGCACCAACCTTAAGCAGCAAGAAGTGGATTCTGTTGTGGATATGGTGGCGAGTGCCGTTCCGGGAATGAAAACCTCACGTATTACCGTAACCGATCAGCATGGTCGATTGTTGAGCTCAGGCTCTCAAGACCCTATGTCAGCGGCGCGTCGTAAAGAACATGAATTAGAGCGTAACCAAGAGCAAGCGCTGCGTGAAAAAATTGACTCTATTCTGATTCCTATTCTTGGGTTTGGTAACTATACCGCTCAGGTGGATATTCAGCTCGATTTTAGTGCGGTGGAGCAAACGAGAAAACGTTTTGATCCAAATACCCCCGCGACTCGAAGTGAGTACACGCTAGAAGACTACAATAATGGCAATACGGTTGCCGGAATTCCAGGTGCTTTGAGTAATCAGCCACCTGCTGATGCCTCAATTCCACAAGATGTTGCCCAAATGAAAGATGGTTCTTTGACGGGCCAAGGTTCGGTTCATAAAGAAGCGACCCGAAACTTCGAGTTAGACACAACCATTAGCCACGAACGTAAACAGAGTGGAACGGTTAACCGTCAGACAGTATCTGTCGCGATAAAAGACCGTCAATCATTGAATCCAGATACGGGTGAAGTGGTCCACACGCCAATCCCTGTGAGCGAGATCAACGCGATTCGCCAGGTTTTGATTGGCACGGTGGGTTTTGATGAAACCCGTGGCGATTTGCTCAACGTATTAAGCATGCAGTTTGCACCACAAGTCACTGACATTGTCCCAGATGTCCCAATTTGGGAGCATCCAAACTTTAATGATTGGGTACGTTGGTTCGCAAGTGCGTTGGTCATCATTGTGGTGGTGTTGGTGCTTGTTCGTCCAGCAATGAAAAAACTGCTTAATCCTGCAGCGGATAACGATGAACAGATGTATGGTCCTGACGGTATGCCAATTGGTGCTGATGGCGAAACCAGCTTAATTGGTGGAGATATCGAAGGTGGCGAACTGTTTGAGTTTGGTTCAAGTATTGACTTACCAAACCTTCATAAAGACGAAGACGTGCTGAAAGCAGTGCGTGCACTCGTAGCGAATGAACCAGAGCTAGCAGCTCAAGTAGTTAAAAATTGGATGGTAGATGGCTAACGAAATAGCTCCACAACAAACGGAAGGCGGTGAAGTGCTTGATGTCTCTAGCGTGGATATCGACTCTATCTCAGGCGATGAACGCGCTGCGATCTTATTGCTAAGTTTAAATGAAGAAGATGCTGCTGGCATTATTCGTCACCTAGAGCCAAAGCAGGTTCAGCGTGTGGGTAGTGCGATGGCGCGAGCTACAGACCTATCCCAAGAGAAAGTAGGCGCAGTGCACCGTGCTTTCTTGGATGATATTCAGAAGTATACCAACATTGGTATGGGCAGCGAAGACTTCATGCGTAATGCGCTGGTGGCTGCCCTTGGTGAAGATAAGGCGAATAACCTTGTTGACCAAATCCTCCTCGGCACAGGTTCGAAAGGTTTGGATTCGCTTAAGTGGATGGATCCTCGTCAGGTGGCGAGCATTATCATCAACGAGCACCCTCAAATTCAAACCATTGTGTTGTCGTACCTCGATTCTGACCAATCGGCAGAAATATTGTCTCAGTTCCCAGAACGCGTTCGTCTGGATCTGATGATGCGTATTGCCAACCTTGAAGAAGTACAACCTTCGGCGCTTGCTGAACTGAACGAAATCATGGAGAAACAGTTCGCGGGTCAAGCGGGTGCTCAAGCTGCCAAAATTGGTGGCCTGAAAGCCGCGGCTGAGATCATGAACTACATGGACAACAACGTGGAAGGCGTCTTGATGGATCAAATCCGTGACCAAGACGAAGACATGGCAACGCAGATTCAAGATCTGATGTTTGTCTTTGAAAACCTTATTGAAGTTGATGATCAAGGTGTCCAGAGGTTGCTGCGTGATGTTCCACAAGACGTTCTACAGAAAGCCCTTAAGGGCGCTGATGAAGGTTTACGTGAGAAGATCTTCAAGAACATGTCGAAACGTGCAGCAGATATGATGAGAGACGATATTGAGGCGATGCCGCCAGTGAAAGTTTCTGACGTTGAAGCGGCTCAGAAAGAGATTTTGGGGATTGCGAGGAAAATGGCAGACAGTGGCGAGATTATGCTGTCTGGTGGCGCCGACGAGTTCCTTTAATACAGAAACCTCAAAGCCCCACACTGCTGGGGCTTTTTTTATCCAATCTCGAACCATAAATTAATTAAGTTTAACTGCTTGAATTTACAATGCAGTTTGACTTACTCATAGATAGGTACTGATATGTCAGGTGATAGAAAACGCGGCTTCCTTCGCCCTGAAGAAGATAATACGGTAGCTCAACCTCAAAAATGGGGGCTGCCAGATTACACCTCTGATGTGAGTAAACAAGCCAAAGAAACCGCCTTTAACTACGACCCTAGTTGGATGCCAACCGTTGAAGAAGCCATTGAAGATGAAGAACTGGTTCTGACTGAAGAGCAAATCGAACTGATTAAACAAGGCGCTTATCAGGAAGGACTGCATCAAGGCCAAGAGGTGGGCTTTAAGCAAGGTTATGAAAAAGGCAAAGAAGAAGGTTTTGCTGCAGGTCACGAAGAAGGCAACGAAGCCGGTAAGCTTGAAGGCGTAACCGCGGGTCAAGAGTACATTCAACAGCAGGTGGCCGTCTTCATGGGGCTGGCAAACCAGTTCGCTCAACCGTTAGAGCTAATGAACGCTCAGGTGGAGAAACAATTGGTCGACATGGTACTTACCATGGTCAAAGAAGTGGTTCATGTTGAAGTGCAAACTAATCCACAAATCATATTAGATACCGTCAAAGAATCGGTAGAGTCATTGCCGATCTCTGGTCACGCGATCACATTGAAGCTTAACCCTGAAGACGTCGCGATTATTCGCTCTGCGTATGGCGAGACTGAATTGGATTGCCGTAATTGGACGCTGGTGGCAGAGCCTGCACTCAATCGTGGTGACGTACAAATCGAAGCGGGTGAGTCGAGTGTTAATTACCGCATGGAAGAGCGTGTGAAGAACGTGCTTCATAGTTTCTGCGGCGCAAACCGTCACCAAGGCCATGAGTAATGCTTGAGTTAGCGAACCGTCTTAGCCAATACAAAGTCGAAGGGCTAAAATCGCGACCAATTGCATCAGGTAAGTTAGTACGAGTAATTGGCTTAACGCTTGAAGCGACGGGCTGTAAAGCACCCATCGGCAGCCTGTGTTTAGTTGAAACCATGTCTGGTCATATGGAAGCAGAAGTGGTCGGCTTCTCTGGCGATAATCTATTTTTGATGCCAAGTGAGCAAATCACTGGGATATTACCTGGCGCTCGTGTCACGCCAATGACCTCAGAGAGCGGTATTCCGGTTGGGATGGAGTTGCTTGGTCGAGTGATCGATGGTGTCGGTAATCCACTCGACGGGCTAGGTCCAATTTATACTGAGCAACGCGCTTCATTTAATGCTGAGCCAATCAACCCTCTAGCTCGTAAACCGATTTCTGAACCACTTGATGTAGGATTAAAAGCCATTAATGGTTTGCTCACGGTGGGGAAAGGGCAGCGTATCGGCCTATTTGCGGGTTCTGGTGTGGGTAAGTCGGTTACGCTCGGCATGATGACTCGAGGCACAACGGCACAAGTGGTGGTAGTCGGGCTAATTGGTGAGCGTGGACGAGAAGTTAAAGAATTTATTGAAGAGATTCTTGGTGAAGATGGCCGTAAACGTTCGGTTGTTGTTGCCGCTCCTGCCGACTCATCGCCATTGATGCGTTTAAAAGGCTGTCAAACCGCGTTGGCTGTCGCCGAGTACTTCCGCGACCAAGGTTTAGATGTTCTGTTACTAATGGATTCATTGACCCGTTTTGCTCAGGCTCAGCGTGAAATTGCTCTGTCTGTGGGTGAGCCGCCAGCAACCAAAGGTTATCCGCCATCAGTCTTCGCTAAGCTTCCTGCGCTGGTGGAACGAGCAGGTAACGGCAATGATGAACAAGGTTCTATCACGGCTTTCTTTACCGTCTTAACCGAAGGCGATGACTTACAAGATCCGATTGCGGATGCGTCGCGAGCGATCCTTGATGGTCACGTTGTATTGTCGCGTGAGATGGCGGATGCGGGTCATTACCCGGCGATCGATGTCGAGAAATCCGTCAGTCGTGTTATGCCGCAAATTACCACTGAAGAACATGTTTTGATGTCGAAAGCGGTAAGGCAAGTGCTGTCTATTTGTCGTAAAAACCAAGATTTGGTGTCGATTGGTGCATACAAGCCAGGAACGGATCCAGCAATCGATAGTGCCTTCACGTTGAAACCAAAACTGGATGAGTACTTGCAGCAGAAGATGAAAGAAACTGTCCCATACGACATGTGCGTCAACATGTTGAAACATGTATTGGGTGGCTAACGAGTGAATAAGGTTAGTCATGGATAACGCATTAGAATTTTTGCTCGATCAAGCCAAAGATCAAGAGAACCAAGCCGTACTCGCGCTCAACAAAGCGAACTCTGAGCTGCAAGGATACTATGAACAAGTTGCGCAGATTGAAAAGTATCGACTGGATTACTGTCAGCAGCTCGTTGACCGCGGTAAGGCAGGCTTAACGGCGAGCCAATATGGTCACTTGAACCGCTTCTTAACTCAGTTGGATGAGACGTTATCCAAACAGAGAGAAGCCGAGCACCACTTTAAAAATCAAGTCGACAACTGCCAAAGCTACTGGATGGAGTTACGAAAAAAACGTAAATCCTACGAGTGGTTGATGGAGAAAAAGCAGAAAGAGAAAGCAAAGCTGCAAGATCAAAGAGAACAAAAGCAAATGGATGAGTTCTCGACTCTGTTATACAGCCGAAAGAAGATGTGATCCTAAGCCACGAATGACGTAGGTGCTGTTCTCGATATTGTGAGAACCGAACTTATAGGCATGTTTCTTGCTCCGTTTTATATAAAATTGCGCGTTATGCCCACCAAAGGCATGAAAAGCATCCGACTTTCTTTTTGTTGCCTGATTCATGGCAGCAAAGCTAGTAGATAGAGCTTGTATATATGAATGTTAGTCTTTCCTCAAATTCAGCGACCAACAAAACGTCATCGTTGTTGGACACCGGTTCTGCCTCTTCCAAGGTAGAAGAAACCGGCGACTCTAAAGGTTTCTTTGAGTCCTTTAAAGAAGCGCTCGGCTTTGAAGAAAGTGACAGTAAAGCCGCAGCAAAAGACACAGAAATCATAGCGAAATCTGATGCTAAACAGGCATCTACCGAAGGTGAAGCGTCAGCCGAAACGAACAAAGGTGATTCAGCTGAATCAAAGGCTACTGACGAAGTGAGCGAAGCGCAAAGCAAGCAAGCAGCCTCAGAAGTAGAAGGCGAGAAAGCTGCTGATAAAACATCTGCAGAGGCTGCGTCTGGATCTGAGGCTCAGCTCAAAGCCAATTCGGGCACTGATAAAACTGTCGCAGATAAGGCTGACGGTAAAGATGCGCAGGCTGAGACCGATTCTAAAGAGCAGGTTGCTCAATCCCAAACTCAGGGTTCATCAGCTGTAGATGGTGCTACGCAGGCATCGCAAGCCAATGCAGCGATGAGTGAAGGCAATAAATTGCTTGGTCAATTGGATGAGGCAAACAAAACTCTAAATCAAGCACCAAACGGCAAAGGCTTGCCTCAGCAAGGTCAGGTAGAACAAGCCCAAGGTAATATCACTGGTGCATCTGTTGCAGGAGCTTCCGTTACGGATAAGGCGACACCACAAGCCAAGGCTGCAAATCAAGAGAAGAGCCTTGAAGTCGATTCTGAAATCGCTGTACTTACCGGAGGTAAGGGTGTTTCTCAGCTGACTGATGCTGAAATTCGACAGTTGATGGAGAAAGGCGTCACTCCAGAACAAATTGAAGCCAGTATGAGCCGAGAGCTGAGCCAAAAGAATGCGGCTAGTGCGGTTACTGCCGAGCAGAGCCCAGGATTGTCAGCCGCTGATATTGAACTTGCAAAGCAGGTGGATGCTCATACCAAAGCGCTAAACCAATTGAATGGACAAATCGAATCAGAGCAGTCTGTTGTCGATAGCTTGCTTCAGAAGCAACAAAGTGGCGCTAAGTTGACGGTCGACGAGCAAGCCGCCTTAGCTGAAGTGACCTCTAACCTAGACCTGTTGAATCAACAGCTCGCTAACGTTCAACAACAAGCAACAGCTTTGCTAAGTCAAGCTCCGGCTGCGAACAGTGCGTCTGGTGAACCCGCTGCTATCGATTGGGATAATACGGATTCAAGCGAAACTAAAGCCTTAGCTGCGGCAGCATCAACAGCAGCTGTAGCGACGGCGGCACAACAAGTGTCAGCGCAGACCGCTTCTCAGTCAGCAAACAATGCTCTTACGGACAAGGCGGCAATGCTGCACGCCAATAATGCACATGCAGCCCAACAGGCCGCAGCTCAACAAGCTAATGTTGCTTCACCTCAGCAGCAAGCAACGCTGGATCCAGCTTTAACCGCCCAAGGTATGGCGATGAATGCAATGCCAGCCGCTACAAAAGCAGGCTCGACTGATACGCTTCTTAAAGCGGGCGCCGGTGCAGCAGCACTGTCTGGTTTGGGTAAAGCGGGTGCTAAAGAAGATTCTAAAGATTCGACTTTTGCTCAGCAGATCGCTTCTGCGGCTGGTGCACAAGGTACGGCAACGGTGGGTTCAGCACCTACGCGAGCTGAAATTCAAGCTGCTCAACAAGCGCCCTTACAGCTCACCAAAGAGCTAGCCAATGAGCAGGTGGCTGAAAAAGTACAAATGATGATGTCTAAGAACCTTAAGAACTTGGACATCCGTCTCGACCCACCAGAGCTGGGTCAGATGAAAATTCGCATGACCATGAATAATGACGTGGCAAACGTGCACTTTACGGTGAGTAATCAGCAAGCGAGAGATGTGATTGAACAAACATTACCTCGCTTGAGAGAGATGTTAGCTCAACAAGGGATGCAGCTTGCTGATTCATCAGTTCAACAACAGAGTTCTGGTCAGGGCCAAGAGAGTTACAACAATGGTGAACAGCAATCAGGTCCTAACCGCACAAATGATGGTCAAGGTGATGAAAATCTTGATAGCAGCAGCAATCTTGAATTGAATGTCGCATCAAAGCGTGATGGAATTAGCTATTATGCCTAATATCAGCCCTATCCCAGTTAGTTAGTGGAAACAACAGGAAACTAGAGAGCAGTATGATTGAAGAACAAGATCCAGCTAAAAAGAAAAGTAAGCTCCTTATCATTATTATTGCCGTAATCGTAATATTGCTTGGTGTCGGCGCGGCGCTGTTTTTTTTCTTAGGATCCGATGATGCTGGTTCCGAGTCTCAGTCCCAACCAGCGACTGCAGTGGTCGCTGTAGAACCCGTCATGTATGTTAATATTCCACAGCCTTTCTTGTTCAATGTTTCGGGTGATAAGAAAGATCGTCTTGTCCAGATAAAAGCACAGTTGATGGTACGTGGCAGTAAGAATGAAGATTTAGCTCGTTATCATTCTCCGCTAGTAGAAAGTACGCTATTAGCAACGTTCGCTTCGGCAACGGTCGATCAATTGCGCTCTCCAACGGGGCGGGTTGAACTGCGAAACAAGGCAACTGAAGATATTAAAGCAAGTCTGGCTCAAGCTGTTGGCCAGCCTGTGATTGAAAAAGTGTTATTCACTGATTTCGTAATTCAATAGGTAATTTGTGACCGATTTATTAAGCCAAGACGAAATTGATGCGCTATTGCATGGCGTTGATGATGTTGAAGAAGTTGAAGATGTCTTAGAAACCGAGAATGACAGTGCGGTCAATTTCGACTTCTCATCTCAAGATCGAATCGTTCGTGGTCGAATGCCGACCCTTGAACTTATTAACGAGCGTTTCGCACGTCATATGCGGATCAGCTTGTTTAATATGTTGCGAAAAACGGCTGAAGTGTCGATTAACGGCGTACAAATGATGAAGTTTGGTGAGTACCAGAACACATTGTATGTACCCACTAGTTTGAATATGGTTCGTTTCCGCCCATTAAAAGGTACAGCACTGATAACGATGGAAGCGCGCCTTGTTTTCATCTTAGTAGAGAACTTTTTTGGTGGTGATGGTCGTTTCCACGCTAAGATTGAAGGTCGTGAATTTACGCCTACCGAAAGGCGAATTATTCAGCTATTACTAAAAATTGTGTTTGAAGATTACAAAGAAGCTTGGTCTCCAGTGATGGGGGTTGAGTTTGAATATTTGGATTCGGAAGTGAACCCAAGTATGGCCAACATTGTGAGCCCGACAGAAGTAATTGTTGTGAGCTCATTTCACATTGAAGTGGATGGCGGTGGTGGTGACTTCCACGTGGTGATGCCTTATTCGATGGTTGAGCCGATTCGTGAATTGCTGGATGCGGGTGTTCAATCAGACAAAATGGAAACCGACGTTCGTTGGAGTTCAGCCCTGCGTGATGAAATTATGGATGTACCGGTCAATTTTCGTGTAAACCTATTAGAGCAAGACATTTCTCTGCGTGACTTAATGGAGTTACGTCCTGGTGATGTTATCCCCATAAATATGCCAGAAAATGCGACTATGTTTGTTGAAGATTTGCCTACGTATCGTGTGAAAATGGGGCGTTCGGGTGAAAAGCTCGCGGTACAGATTTCTGAAAAAATTCAAAGACCGCATGTGGTCAAAACTGATCTCGCATTTTTAGGCAAGGATTTAATGTCTGAGCTAGAAAACGACGATGATAACGAATAGTAAAATAGATAAAAGTATAGGAATTGGTAATGGAACCTAGTGAAGATCAAAAGTTAGCAGATGAATGGGCTGCAGCACTTGGTGAAGACCCTTCTGCACCGTCAATTGATGTTGATGATGTTCTAGCGGCACCACTCGACGAGCTAACCGATTCATCGTCTCCGATTTCTGAAGATGAGCGCCGTAAACTGGATACCATCATGGATATCCCTGTCACCATTTCAATGGAAGTTGGACGCTCTAAGATCAGCATCCGTAACTTACTTCAATTGAATCAGGGGTCAGTGGTGGAGCTAGAGAGAATTGCTGGCGAGTCTCTAGATGTGATGGTTAACGGAACCTTGATTGCTCACGGTGAAGTGGTTGTGGTGAACGATAAATTTGGTATTCGTTTGACTGACGTTATTAGCCAAACAGAACGAATTAAGAAGCTGCGTTGATGGGCCTTCTTCCTCAAAGGGTGACAGGTTTACCTCGCGGGTTGACAGGTGTCGTTCGTGGGCTGATAGGAGTAGGGCTATTCTCTATTCCTTCCATAGCCTTTGCCGCGGCACCTCCCTCTCTCGATTTAGCGACCACCTTTGGGTCGCTAATTTTCGTTATAGCCTTCATTTTATTTATTGCTTGGCTACTGAAGCGAATGCAAGTTCCGGCGATGTCGAATCAACAAGGTTTGGCGATTGTTAGGCAAATACCTGTCGGCACCAAAGAGCGTATTGCTATTGTTCAAGCCGGTGATGAGCAGTTCTTAGTGGGCATTACCACGCAGTCAATTCAGCTGATCTCTAAGCTCGATAAACCTCTTACTCAGGAGATGCTGGAAAAAAGTACATTTTCAAGTCAGCTTTCCCAGCTAATAAAAAAAGATGCAAACAAGTAACGGATTTTTGGAATCTTCTTACTTTTGCCAAACCGGATCTTTCCGATTGGTGAAAGTGTGCTTGGTTCAGCTCATTTTACTCTGCTCGCTCGTGTTCAGTGTGTCGGTATTTGCACAAGCTGAAGACGACACTGTGATTCCTGCGAATACCGCTGGCTCAGAGTCGGTCACCATCAGCACGATGGAACAAGATCAAGCCAAATCGCAAACCATGACTACAGGTAGTTTGACGGGGAATGTAGGAGGGATTCCAGCCTTCACCATGACAACCAACGCCAATGGCGGTGAAGATTACTCTATTAACCTGCAAATCCTAGCGTTAATGACCATGCTTGGCTTCTTGCCGGCAATGGTGATTTTGATGACTTCGTTCACTCGTATTGTGGTGGTGATGTCCATCTTGCGTCAGGCGATGGGTCTACAGCAAACGCCTTCAAACCAAGTGATCATTGGTATCGCGATATTTTTGACCTTCTTCATCATGTCACCAGTGATCAATCAGGTTAACGAACAAGCGGTTCAGCCCTATTTGAATGAACAGATATCGGCGCGACAGGCGTTTGATGTTGCCCAAGGCCCAATTAAATCATTCATGCTGAAACAGACTCGAATTAAAGATCTCGAGACTTTTGTTGAGATCTCTGGAGCGGAAGTAACCAATCCTGAAGATGTTTCTATGGCGGTTCTGATTCCAGCATTTATCACATCAGAGCTAAAAACGGCTTTCCAGATCGGTTTTATGTTGTTTTTACCGTTTTTGATCATCGACTTGGTGGTGGCTTCGGTGTTGATGGCGATGGGTATGATGATGTTATCTCCGATGATTGTATCGTTGCCGTTTAAGTTGATGCTGTTTGTCTTGGTTGATGGTTGGAATTTGATACTCTCCACACTCGCCGGCAGTTTTGCCTTGTAGCTGGGGGGAATAATGAATCCTGAAATATTCGTAGAGTTGTTCCGAGACGCACTTTGGATGGTTCTGATCATGGTGTGTGCCATTATTATTCCTAGCCTGTTAATCGGTTTAGTCGTAGCCATTTTCCAAGCTGCGACGTCTATCAACGAACAAACCTTGAGTTTTCTACCACGTTTAATCGTGACCTTACTAGCATTGATGATGTTTGCTCACTGGATGACTCAGATGATGATGGAGTTCTTTTTTGAACTCATCGAACGCTTGCCTCAAGTATTGTACTAGACCAAATGGAATACCCAACGAGCCTTGTACTAGAGTGGTTAGCCAATTATTTTTGGCCATACACTCGCATCTCAGCCATGCTGATGGTGATGACGGTAACCGGTGCACGCTTTGTGTCGCCGCGTATTCGTCTGTATTTAGGCTTGGCGATTACTTTGGCTGTGATGCCTGCGATTCCAGCGGTCCCCAAAGAGATCGAACTGCTGTCGTTTCAAGGGTTCTTGACGGTCTTTGAGCAAATTGTGATTGGCGTTTCAATGGGGTTTGTTACCCAATTCATGATCCAAACCTTCGTTATGCTCGGCCAAATTCTGGGTATGCAATCAAGCTTGGGTTTCGCTTCTATGGTGGATCCAGCGAACGGTCAAAATACGCCAGTACTTGGTCAACTTTTCATGCTGTTAGCGACCATGTTTTTTTTGGCGACGGATGGGCATTTGAAGATGTTACAGTTGGTCGTGTTCAGTTTTAAAACCTTGCCGATTGGTAGTGGCTCTTTGACTGCTGTGGACTTTAGAGAGCTCGCATTGTGGTTGGGCATCATGTTTAAAACGGCATTAGCGATGTCGTTATCGGGTATTATTGCGCTGCTGACGATTAACCTTTCATTTGGTGTGATGACACGTGCGGCACCTCAGCTAAACATATTTTCTTTGGGTTTTGCATTTGCGCTACTCGTAGGTCTGTTACTTTGTTGGTATATCCTTGGCAGCTTGTATAGCCATTATGAGCTATTCTGGTTGCAAAGTGAGCAACAGATATGTCGTCTAATCCGGTTAGATTGCTAGGAGACTGAAATGGCAGAGTCAGACGGTCAAGAACGCACAGAAGACGCCACGCCCAAACGCTTGCAACAGGCCAAAGAGAAAGGGCAGGTTGCAAGGTCAAAAGAACTGGCATCGGCGTCGGTACTGATAGTTGGTGCGATTGCCTTAATGTGGTTTGGCGAATCGATGGCGAAGGCTTTATTCGAGGCTATGCAACGCTTGTTCTCATTGAGTCGCGACGAGATATTTGACACCAATAAACTCCTTGAAATCGCCGGTGGTGCACTGGTGAACTTGTTGTTTCCGTTATTCTTGATTCTGATAACTTTGTTCGTAGCGGCAGTCATTGGTGCGGCGGGGGTCGGTGGTATTAATTTCTCAATGCAAGCGGCGATGCCAAAAGCGTCTAAGTTAAACCCACTGAGTGGTATCAAGCGTATGTTTGGCCTACAAAGTTGGGTTGAGCTGCTGAAGTCTATTCTGAAGGTGGCACTTGTGTCGGGCATGGCCATCTATCTTATCCAAGCCTCTCAGCATGACTTGATGCAGTTGAGCATGGACGTGTACCCGCAGAATATCTTCCACGCTTTGGATATCTTGCTTAACTTTATTCTCCTAATCAGTTGCTCCTTGCTGATCGTGGTCGCCATTGATATCCCATTTCAGATTTGGCAACACGCCGATCAGTTGAAGATGACTAAGCAAGAAGTGAAAGACGAGTTCAAAGACACCGAGGGTAAACCGGAAGTTAAGGGACGAATTCGCATGTTGCAAAGAGAAGCGGCTCAGCGTCGAATGATGGCAGATGTGCCTCAAGCAGATGTGATTGTCACCAACCCAGAGCACTTTTCGGTGGCTCTGCGCTACAAGCAGAATCAAGACAAAGCACCAATTGTGGTTGCTAAAGGTGTCGACCACATGGCGATGAAGATCCGAGAGATTGCGCGTGCAAACGACATCTATATCGTTCCAGCGCCGCCATTGGCGAGGGCGCTTTATCACACCACTGAGCTAGAACAACAAATTCCTGACGGTCTGTTTACGGCAGTTGCACAAGTGCTTGCATATGTTTTCCAACTGAAACAGTATCGAAAACGAGGTGGTGAGCGACCAAAACTGCAAGATTCTAATATGCCGATCCCACCTGATTTACGTCATTAGATCAATTGCTTGAGCTCTGCGTGATGAACCCTGATAATAGCGAGCTAGCTAATCTTCCTTTTATAGAGGTGATGGCGATAATTTGACGTGAGATGTTGGTACAGTGTTTGCTATAGTAGCCTGAACATTATAAGCCCATAGCAAACAGCCCTGACTAAGACCTAATCCACTTGTTCAGAGAGCTACAACATAGCGAAACTGTCTAGATTTATGAAATTCTCCCTGCCTTTTGCGGACAAGCTACCTAAAATCCCTAACCGTGCTATGCCTGCGATTGGTGCACCTGTTATGGTACTTGCAACGCTTGCTATGGTGGTGTTGCCCATTCCGGCTTTCTTGTTGGATATGTTCTTCACCTTCAACATTGCACTGTCTATGGTTGTGCTATTGGTATCGGTTTATACCCGCAGGCCTTTAGATTTTGCTGCATTCCCGACCGTCCTGCTGATTGCGACTCTACTTCGATTAGCCTTGAACGTTGCTTCGACACGTGTGGTATTGCTCCATGGTCACGAAGGTGGTGACTCCGCTGGTAACGTTATTGAAGCCTTTGGTAACGTCGTTATAGGCGGTAATTATGCGGTTGGTTTAGTGGTGTTTTTGATTCTGATGATCATCAACTTTATGGTTGTCACCAAAGGTGCGGGCCGTATCTCGGAAGTAAGTGCACGTTTCACGCTGGATGCTTTGCCTGGCAAACAAATGGCAATTGATGCCGACTTGAATGCGGGTTTGATCGACCAAGATCAGGCTCGAACCCGACGTTTTGAAGTGACCAAAGAGGCCGACTTCTACGGTTCGATGGACGGTGCGTCTAAGTTTGTTAAAGGCGATGCTATCGCCGGTATCCTAATCTTATTCATCAACATCATAGGTGGCTTGAGCATTGGTATGGCTCAATTCGACCTTGGTTTTGGTGAAGCTATCGAAATCTATACGCTATTGACCATCGGTGATGGTTTGGTTGCACAAATTCCGTCTCTATTGCTGTCTATCGCCGCAGCGATGATGGTAACGCGTCAAAATACCGATGAAGATATGGGGCAGCAGCTCGTCTTCCAAATGTTGGATAACCCAAAGGCTTTGATGATCACCGCCGGTATCCTTGGGGTGATGGGTATTGTTCCTGGTATGCCGCACTTTTCTTTCTTAAGCTTGGCTGCTGTGGCGGGTGCTGGTGCCTACTTTATCGATAAAAAGAACAAGGCAAAGGCTGAAGATACAAACCTGCCAGCCACCGTCGATGCTAATGGTGACACACCTTCATCGCAAAAAGAGCTCTCATGGGACGATGTTCAACCCGTCGATATTATCGGCTTAGAAGTGGGTTACCGCCTGATTCCGTTAGTTGATCGAGATCAAGGTGGTGAACTGCTTGAACGGGTAAAAGGAGTGCGTAAGAAGCTGTCCCAAGACTTCGGTTTTTTGATCCCCGCTGTACATATTCGCGATAATCTAGAACTGACGCCAAACAGCTACCGAATCACTCTGATGGGAGTCGCGGTTGGCGAGGCCGAGATTAAACCTGATATGGAATTGGCGATTAACCCTGGCCAAGTCTATGGAATGATCGAAGGTGAGCCGACCATTGACCCTGCATTTGGTCTCGAGGCCGTGTGGATTCGTGAAGAGCAGCGCGAGCACGCGCAAGCTTTGGGCTACACGGTTGTCGACTCCTCAACTGTACTGGCGACACATCTTAGTCAACTGTTGACCAATAATGCTTCGCAGTTAATTGGCCATGAAGAAGTTCAGAATCTATTGGAAATGCTTGGTCGTTCAACGCCTAAGCTGGTCGAAGGTTTTGTACCGGATCAACTGCCGCTTGGTGTGGTTGTGAAAGTGCTTCAAAACCTACTAAATGAAGCCATTCCAATTCGTGATATTCGAACGATAGTCCAAACTTTGTCGGAGTACTCCGGTAAGAGTCAAGAACCTGACATACTTACAGCTGCTGCCCGTATCTCTCTGAAAAGACTAATTGTCCAAGAAATCAATGGTATAGAGACAGAATTGCCAGTTATAACCTTAATACCAGAGTTGGAACAAATCTTGCATCAAACCATGCAAGCATCTGGCGGAGAATCTGCAGGTATTGAGCCTGGTTTAGCGGAGCGCTTACAGACTTCCCTTAGCCATGCCACACAAGAGCAAGAGTTGAAAGGGGAGCCTGCGGTGTTATTGACCTCTGGGGTGCTTCGTTCGACTCTCGCTAAGTTCGTGAAAAACACGATCCCAAGCTTGAGAGTGTTATCTTACCAAGAGATACCGGACGAAAAGCAGATACGTATAGTACAAGCTGTTGGTAATTAAGCCGCCTAATTAGAACGGACGATCGAATTGAAAATTAAACGATTTTTTGCAAAAGATATGCGAACAGCTCTGCTCCAAGTTAAAGAAGAACTTGGCTCAGAAGCGGTGATCATGTCTAACAAAAAGGTCGCAGGTGGTGTGGAAATTGTTGCCGCTATCGATGGTGAATCAAGCCAGTCGACAGCGAGCCCAAGAATCAATAAACCTCAGCAACCGGCGCAAAGTCAGTATACGCAAATGGCAGCGACCGCGGCGTCAACTGGTTCTCGTCAATTAGATGAAGATAAGGTGAACCTGCAATCGAATGCTGAAGGTGGACGTTCAATGACTAAGCGCTTTGCGAATATGCTTAAGCAATACAGTCATGGGGCCGATGATGAGCCACAACACCGAGCAGAAAATGAAGATTCATTGTCTGCGTTGCTGAATCGTCAATCAGGCAGTAGCCATCACGCTAATAGTCATCAAGATTCTAATCGCCATCAAGGCTCTAATAGTAACCAGCCGCCGCGCAATAATGTAGATTCAGCATTTGCTCGTGAAACGGGTTTATCCAAACTGATTGCTGAAGATCGCAGAGTCGATCGCCCAGCTCCTCGTCTCGACCCTACGCGTTATGATCGTGGCCGTGAAAGTGCTCCATCCAAAGGCTCTGATACTGAAATGGAAACGATGCGTGACGAGATGACTTCAATTCGTCGTTTACTTGAGCATCAAGTATCTGGCCTGATGTGGCAAGAGGTTGAACGCCGAGAGCCTTTAAGAGCCATGTTGATCAAGCGCCTTGAAAGAATGGGTGTTTCAGCAGAACTGGCTGATCAAATGGCGTGCTATATCCCAGAAGACACCAAGCCGGCTCGAGCGTGGAAGGCATTGCTTGCGTTGGTTGCAGACCAAATCTCGGTCACACAAAAAGATATTCTAAAACGTGGCGGTATTGTGGCCTTATTGGGCCCAACAGGAGTAGGCAAAACCACCACCGTTGCTAAGCTAGCGGCACGCGCAGCCATGGAGTATGGCGCCGACAACGTCGCATTAGTGACAACTGACACGTATCGTATAGGTGCGCACGAGCAGTTATCTATTTATGGTCGAATTATGGGTTGCCCGGTAAGAGTTGCTAAAGATTCTAGCGAATTGGCCGATGTAATATATCAGTTACGTAATCGTCGCCTAATTCTGGTCGATACTGCAGGTATGGGGCAGCGAGATGTCCGCCTATCTGAGCAGTTAGACACATTGATGCAAGAGAGTGGTTCCGTTATCAATAGTTACCTTGTGTTGCCCGCAACCGCGCAACGTAAAGTGCTACAAGAAACAATTGAACACTTTAGAAGAATCCCATTGTCGGGATGCATCATGACTAAGCTTGATGAGTCCCTCAGTCTAGGTGAATTCATCAGTGTAGTGATACAAAATGCATTACCAGTTGCTTACATAGCAAATGGTCAACGAGTTCCTGAAGATATCGTCATAGCTCAGCCAAAGTACATGATGGCTAAGGCCAATGAGCTATTAGAGAAATCTACAGAGAATGAACCTCATTACTGGAATAGCGATTCTGAAGGGCTCTAGGCGGCGGATAAATATGAATGAAAATATGATACATGATCAAGCTAGCGGCCTCCGTCGCTTAACTAAGCCTTCACTTACCAAAGTTATCGCTGTAACGGGTGGTAAGGGTGGGGTCGGTAAATCTAATGTGACGTTAGGTATGGCTATTTGCATGGCACGCCAAGGCAAAAAAGTCATGGTGCTGGACGCCGACCTAGGACTCGCTAACGTTGATATTATGTTAGGTATTCGTTCTAAACGAAACCTTGGCCATGTGTTGGCTGGTGAGTGTGAGTTAAAAGATGCGATTGTCGAAGGGCCGCACGGAATTAAAATAATTCCAGCGACTTCAGGTACACAAAGCATGACTGAACTTTCACATGCTCAGCACGCAGGTTTGATTCGCGCCTTTGGTTCGCTTGAAGATGAGATGGATATCTTATTAGTCGACACCGCTGCGGGTATATCAGACATGGTGATCAGCTTCTCAAGAGCGGCGCAGGATGTTGTTGTCGTCGTTTGTGATGAACCTACCTCGATTACTGATGCATATGCCTTAATCAAATTGTTGAGTAGAGAACATCAAGTTCAGCGATTCAAAGTTGTTGCAAATATGGTCAGAAGCTACCGTGAAGGCCGAGAATTATTTGCAAAGTTGACTT
This sequence comes from Vibrio sp. ECSMB14106, assembly GCF_000972265.1. Taxonomy (NCBI): domain Bacteria; kingdom Pseudomonadati; phylum Pseudomonadota; class Gammaproteobacteria; order Vibrionales; family Vibrionaceae; genus Vibrio; species Vibrio sp. ECSMB14106. The sequence continues at coordinate 27,537 of NZ_LAUM01000019.1, forward strand.
TGGTCACAGAGCGCTTCTTGAATGTGAGCCTCGAACTCGTAGCATGTATTCCTTTAGATGATAAAGTACGTCAATCAGTTAAGAGACAGAAAATCGTAGTTGATGCGTTTCCTCGCTCTCCTGCGGCATTGGCTATCAGCTCATTGGCAAGTAAAGCATTGACCTGGCCAATACCAAAAACACCAAGCGGACACTTGGAGTTTTTTGTTGAAAGGCTACTGAACCGTACTGAATTTATAGAGGAACCATTTGGTGAATAAAGCGCTTACTTACGACCAACATGCTAATCATAATAGCCAGCAGGCTTTTTTTGAGAAGTACTCTGTGTTGGTAAAACGTATCGCTCATCATTTGTTGGGGCGATTACCGCCTAATGTATTGGTTGATGACTTGATTCAAGCTGGCATGATTGGTTTGATTGAAGCACAACAAAATTATGATGGTACCAAAGGCGCAAGTTTTGAGACGTATGCAGGTATTCGAATTCGTGGGGCGATGTTGGATGATATTCGCCGCGGGGATTGGGTACCGAGATCGGTTCATAAAAACAATCGAGAAATCAGCAGTGCAATCGCGGAATTAGAGGGTATCCTCAACCGCGACCCGAGTGATGCCGAAGTGGCAAAACACATGGGGCTCAGTTTAGAGCAGTATCACAGTGCTTTAACTGACATTAATTGCTCAAGACTGGTTGGAATCGAAGATTTAGGCGTCTCAGATGATGTAATATCTCCGAATGAAGACTCTCAAGATAATACGCCTTTTCAAGGGGTTGCTGATGAGTCATTCCGCCAAGCTTTGATCGATTCGATTAAACAACTTCCGGAAAGGGAAGGCCTTGTGCTTTCGCTTTATTACGACGAAGAACTCAATTTAAAAGAGATTGGGGAAGTGTTAGGTGTCAGCGAATCTCGTGTCAGCCAAATACTGAGCCAATCTATGCAGCGTTTACGCACTAAGTTAAGTGCTTGGACACAGAACGACTAACAACACTGATCCTATTCAGTGGAGGCTAATTTGAACAAAAACATGAAAATTCTCATTGTTGATGATTTTTCAACGATGCGCCGAATTGTTAAAAACCTACTTCGCGACTTAGGTTTCAACAACACTCAAGAAGCAGATGATGGCTTGACCGCGTTACCTATGCTGAAAAAAGGCGAATTTGATTTCGTGGTAACTGACTGGAACATGCCAGGCATGCAAGGGATTGACCTGCTTAAACACATTCGCGCAGACGCAGAACTTAAGCACCTTCCTGTGCTTATGATCACGGCTGAAGCGAAGCGTGAGCAGATCATCGAAGCAGCGCAAGCGGGTGTTAATGGTTACATTGTGAAGCCTTTCACTGCTGCAACGCTGAAAGAGAAACTTGATAAGATTTTTGATCGCTTATAAGCATCAATAAATTTAGGCACTTCTAGGTAAACACTGGCTGATAAGTTATCTGTTTATCTCGATAGCCTAAGCGCACAAAGTATGCGGAGTAAGGCCGAATTCAGGATGATTTCATTAGAACAAGCAAAAAAATTAGTAGAGCTGCTTGAGAACGATGAGCAGCAAAATGCTGATTCTCTTGTGAGAAGCATTTATGAAGATAACTTTAGTCTTCAAGACAATCCAATGCTTCAAGAAATAGGAAGTCTGACACGCGACCTCCATGACTCTTTGACTCAATTCAATTTCGATGAACGCATCAGCGTTATCGCGAATGACGAAATCCCTGACGCAAGGGATCGCCTTCAGTATGTCATTGATAAAACGGAAGTTGCGGCAAACAAGACGATGGACGCTGTTGATCGCTGTATGCCAATCGCAGACAACCTACACGAGTGTTTACTTCAAGTAAGGCCTCAATGGAATGAACTGATGCATGGCCGCATTGAGCTAGCACAATTTAAAGCTTTATGTCACCGCATTGATGGATTACTTGTCCAAGTAGAAGGCGACAGTACTGAACTACGTGGACAACTGACTGAAATCTTGATGGCTCAGGATTTCCAAGATTTAACTGGGCAGATTATTAGCAAAGTTATTACCTTGGTAAATGAGGTTGAAGGACGTTTGGTAGAGATTCTCACCGTATTCGGAGCTAATCAAATAGAGCCAACTCCTGAGTCAGAGAAGAAAGTATCTATTGCGCCTGAAGGTCCAATTATGAACCCAGAAGAGCGAAAAGACGCCGTTGCATCTCAAGATGAAGTCGACGATTTGTTATCCAGTCTTGGATTTTAAAGGTAACGTATGAGCTACGATTTAGACGAAGATATTCTTCAGGACTTTTTAGTCGAAGCAGGAGAGATCCTTGAACTCCTATCAGAACAACTGGTAGAGCTTGAGAATAATCCTGAAGACAAAGACCTATTAAATGCTATTTTCCGTGGTTTCCATACAGTAAAAGGTGGTGCTGGTTTCCTAGCATTGACTGAGCTGGTGGATACTTGTCATGGTGCTGAGAATGTATTCGACATTCTAAGAAACGGCCAACGCAGCGTAACCTCTGGTTTGATGGATACGATGTTGCAAGCTCTAGATACAATAAATGTACAGTTTCGAGCCGTGCAAGATCAGGAGCCTTTAGTGCGAGCTGATCAAGCTTTATTGGATGAGCTTCACCGCCTTTGTAAACCAGAGTCTGCCGATGAAGTTGCACCAATAGAGGCCCCTGCCCCCGTTATTGCTGAATCAGTTGTTGAAACACCTGCTGAACCTGTGTCAGTAGATCCTGTCACAGAAAGTTCAAGCATTAGTGCTTCTTCTGTGGATGATATCTCTGAAGATGAATTCGAGCGTTTGCTTGATGAACTTCACGGTAAAGGTGGTTCACCAACAGCGCCTTCTGCACCAACACCGCCGCCAGCACCCGCTGCACCTCAGTCTGTTGCTGACAGTGGTGATATTACTGATGACGAATTTGAAAAGTTGTTAGATGAACTGCACGGCGCGGGTAAGAGCCCAACAGCAACAAATTCAACAGCGCCACCGCCAACACCTCATACAGCACCAGCGTCGGCGATGTCTGAAGGCGATGATCTGATGACCGACGAAGAGTTCGAGAAGTTACTGGATCAGTTACACGGTTCAGGTAATGGACCAACTATTGAAGAGCTGGATGCGGCAACTAAGCCGGCAGCAGTGAAGCCAGAGCAAGTTGAGCCACAAGCTGCACCTAAACCGCAGTCTGAAGCGTCAGTTGTTGTTAAAGAAGAGCCTAAACCGAGTACACCGGTAAAAGCCGAAGTTAAAGCGCCAGCGAAGAAGCAACAAGCTGAAGCAACAGTTCGTGTCGATACATCAACACTTGATACCATTATGAATATGGTGGGTGAGTTAGTATTGGTTCGTAACCGACTTGTCAGTTTAGGGCTAAACAGCAACGACGAAGAAATGTCGAAAGCTGTCTCTAACTTAGATGTTGTTACCGCAGACCTACAAGGTGCGGTAATGAAGACTCGTATGCAGCCGATCAAAAAAGTATTTGGTCGCTTCCCACGAGTTGTCCGGGACCTTGCTCGTAGCTTGAAGAAAGACATCGTTCTTGAAATGCGTGGCGAAGAAACCGACCTTGATAAAAACTTAGTAGAAGCACTTGCTGATCCCCTGATTCACTTGGTGAGAAACTCTGTCGACCATGGTATTGAAATGCCGGACGACCGTGTTGCTGAAGGCAAATCTAGAACGGGTAAAGTGATTCTGTCTGCCTCTCAAGAAGGTGATCACATTGAGCTGGCTATCGTTGATGACGGTGGCGGTATGGACCCTGATAAGCTTCGTGCTATCGCGGTTAAACGTGGCCTGATGGATGAAGATGCAGCATCTCGTTTATCTAATAAAGAGTGCTTCAATTTGATTTTTGCACCTGGCTTCTCAAGCAAAGAGCAGATCTCGGATATATCTGGCCGTGGCGTGGGTATGGACGTTGTTAAAACAGCGATCAACACACTGAATGGCTCAATTGACATCGACTCAGAAATGGGCAAAGGCACCAAGATCACGATCAAGGTTCCATTGACGCTAGCGATTCTACCAACCTTGATGGTCGGTGTAGCAAGTCACCCATTTGCATTGCCATTAGCTTCTGTAAACGAGATCTTCCACTTAGATTTAAGCCGTACAAATGTGGTTGATGGTCAACTGACTATTATCGTTCGCGATAAGTCTATTCCGTTGTTCTATTTACAAAATTGGCTTACACCTAAAGCGGGAATTGTTGAACAGCGTAATGGCCATGGCCATGTTGTGATTGTGCAGCTTGGTAGTCAACGTGTTGGTTTTGTTGTCGATACGCTTATCGGTCAAGAAGAAGTTGTTATTAAGCCACTTGATAAACTACTGCAGGGCACGCCAGGAATGGCGGGCGCAACAATTACAAGTGACGGACACATTGCATTGATTTTAGATGTGCCTGACTTGTTGAAGCAGTACGCAGCTGCATCAAGAATTTAATTTAAGGATAAATATGGCGATTAAAGTATTAGTCGTTGATGATTCGAGCTTTTTTCGTCGTCGCGTTAGCGAAATCATTAACTCAGAGGCTCGTCTCGAAGTCATCGATGTAGCGGTAAATGGTAAAGAAGCGGTTGAGAAAACCAAGCAACTGAAGCCTGACGTGATTACGATGGACATTGAGATGCCTGTTATGGATGGTATTACAGCCGTTCGTGAGATTATGGCAGCTTCACCCACGCCAATTTTAATGTTCTCATCGTTAACGCATGACGGTGCAAGAGCCACATTAGATGCTTTAGATGCCGGAGCTCTCGACTTCCTACCTAAGAAGTTCGAAGATATTGCGCGTAATCGTGATGATGCTGTAGCTTTGCTTCAGCAACGTGTGATTCAAATTGCCGCTAAGCGTGCATTCATGCGCCGTGTACCTGTTGCTCCTCGAGCAACAGCGACGGCGTCGGCACCTTCATCACTGCGTCAAACAACTTCAACAGCCAAGCCTGCTGTTGTATCGACAGCAAAATTTAGAGCTTCGGGTAAGAAATACCAGTTAACTGCAATTGGTACTTCGACTGGCGGCCCTGTTGCACTACAGAAGATTTTGACTCGCATTCCTGCTCATTATCCACATCCGATCGTGTTAGTTCAGCACATGCCAGCAACCTTTACCGCTGCATTTGCAAGCCGACTGAATACCTTGTGTAAGATTGAAGTTCGTGAAGCACAAGATGGAGATGTATTGAAACCTGGAGTGGCTTACCTTGCTCCCGGCGGTAAACAGATGATGGTTGATGGTCGTGCAGGGTCTGCTCGTTTGAGAATTATCGATGGCGGCGATCGAATGAACTACAAGCCTTGTGTCGATGTCACATTCGGCTCTGCTGCGAAGATTTATGGTGACAAAGTCTTGTCTATGATACTGACCGGTATGGGAGCTGATGGTCGAGAAGGTTCGCGTATGTTAAAAACAGCGGGCTCGACGGTTTGGGCGCAAGATGAAGATAGTTGTGTTGTATATGGTATGCCTCAAGCTGTAGCAAAAGCTGGCATTTCTACTGAAGACCTACCTCTAGACCGCATCGCGGAAAGGATCTTGGTTGAAGTTGGGTTAGCTTAGGTAAATCGAAATGATTGTTTGGAGTGTTGCAAACCAAAAAGGTGGAGTTGGTAAAACGACCACGACCGTGACTCTAGCAGGCTTACTTGCCTTAAAGGGGAACCGTGTGTTGTTGGTTGATACTGACCCACATGCATCACTGACCACCTATCTGGGTTACGACTCAGATACGGTGGAATCGAGCCTGTTTGACCTGTTCCAGTTGCGTGAGTTTAACGCACAAACGGTAAGACCTTTGCTTTTACAAACGGAAGTTGAAGGTATCGATATTATTCCTGCGCACATGTCTTTGGCTACATTAGACCGTGTAATGGGAAATAGAAGCGGCATGGGGTTGATCTTGAAGCGTGCTTTAGCCGCTTTGAAAGACGACTATGACTATGTGTTGATCGATTGCCCGCCAATTCTTGGTGTGATGATGGTGAATGCATTGGCTGCTAGTGATCGTATATTGATTCCGGTGCAGACTGAGTTTTTGGCGATGAAGGGCTTAGAGCGCATGATCCGTACTTTGACTATCATGCAAAAGTCTCGCAAAACCCCGTTTAAGGTGACAATTGTCCCGACGATGTACGACAAGCGAACTAAGGCTTCATTGCAAACATTAACGCAACTCAAAGATGACTATCCGAACCAAGTTTGGACGTCAGCTGTGCCGATTGATACTAAATTTCGAGATGCAAGCCTAAAGCGCTTACCAGCATCTCACTTTGCATCGGGTAGCCGTGGTGTATTTGCTTACAAACAGCTGCTTATTTATCTCGAGAGGTTGGCGATAAATGAGCGCGAATAAAGAATTAACAATGGCGCCCCCAAGTCTATCGAGTGAACAAGCGCTAGACGACTATTTTACTGCGCTATTAGGTGATGAGAGTTTTGAATCTGATGATTTTTTTGTTGACGAATCTAGCGACGAATCACAATCTGAAGAGCCAGAGCCAGAGCCAGAGCCAGAGCCAGAGCCAGAGCCAGAGCCAGAGCCACAACTTTCGAGCCATCATTCAAGCTATGCAGAAATACGCGCGGCTGAGTTTGAGGTTCCGAATCTTGAGGATGTTCAAAAACTCCTGAGTCGTTTAGAGGCAACTAATGTAGTAGAAGATCTGAATCTAGATGAATTGATGGATCAAAATACTCAGAAAATCGCCCAGCAAGAAGACATGCAGGTGTTTGACGTCGCGGTGGCATCTGCTCAATTGTTTGAAGAACCAGAAATTCAAGATTGGAACCTTCCAGAACCTGAATTATCCATTGCTGTCGAACCTCAAGTTGTATCACAGCAAATTGAACAGCAACAAGTTGAAGCTGAACAACCAGCAATTAAGCCTGAAGAGACTGAGCTTGAATCTCCTAAAATTGAGACGGTTGTTGAACTCGAAACTCAAGCTGGAGGTATTGACAAGTTTACTTCGTGGGAAAGCACGGCTCGAACGGAAGATTTCCAAGCCTTGTATTTTGAAGTTAATGGTGTGACCTTCGCTGTGCCGCTTGATGAGCTAGGTGGTATCCATCGCCTTGAAGAGTTAAGTCACATTATTGGTAAGCCAGCCTGGTATCTAGGGTTGCAAACCAACCGTGAAAATCAGCTAGATGTGGTCGATACCGCAAAATGGGTGATGCCTGAGAAACTATCGGGTGACGAATATAAAGAAAACTATCAATATATAGTGATGCTTGGAGATAGCTTATGGGGACTTGCGAGTACCGAGCTTAAAGGCACAGAGCTGTTGAACGCAGATAAAGTACGTTGGCGAGAAATGGCAGGAAAACGTCCATGGCTCGCCGGTATGGTTAAAGAAAAAATGTGTGCTTTGATCCATGTCGAAGCATTAGTCGCCATGTTAAACGCAGGGCTAGATGTAAAAGCATTGAGCTAGTACTACGATTGGTACAATAAACGCATCAAGTTAATAATAGTGGTCGGTAACGACGACAAGAGGATTATCTATGTCTCATATGAGTGAAGTTGAAGTAAGAAAAGATCCAACCAATGATGAAGTACTTCAATGGGTAACATTCCAGCTGGAAGAAGAAACTTACGGCATTAATGTAATGCAGGTTCGTGAAGTACTACGCTATAGCGAAATTGCCCCAGTACCAGGTGCTCCAGACTATGTTTTAGGTATTATCAACCTACGTGGCAATGTTGTTACCGTGATCGACACTCGTTCTCGCTTTGGTTTGATGCAAGGTGAAATCACAGATAACACTCGTATTATCGTTATTGAATCTGAGCGTCAAGTGATCGGTATTCTAGTGGATAGCGTTGCTGAAGTGGTTTACTTACGTTCTTCTGAGATCGATACGACACCAAGTGTTGGTACCGATGAAAGTGCTAAGTTTATCCAAGGTGTAAGCAACCGTGATGGCAAGCTGCTTATCTTAGTAGATCTTAATAAGCTACTAAGCGAAGACGAATGGGATGAGATGGCTCACCTGTAATGTTTGAAGCGCTTTCTTTAACCCCTGTTGCTCTTCTCTCTGGAGTTGGGGTTTTTACGTTATTTGTCGTGCTTTTGATTAGCAAAGTAAAACGTGCGATTCAAAAACAACTCGAGCAATCACGTCTGCAAGTTCGTAAATTGGACAAGGAGCTTCAAAAGTCGAGTAAGCAGTTACTTGAAGTTCGCTCTGTTGTGGTTGGCTTGGGCCAGAAAGTGACAGAACAGCAAGACCTGATAAAGCACTTGAATGAACGTATTGTCGAGTTGGAACATGCGGACAACGATGGACGTTTGTACACACGTGCAACGAAAATGGTTCAGCTTGGCGCTGGGATCAACGAACTTATTGAAGAGTGCGAATTACCAAAAGCTGAAGCTGAGCTGATGATGTCTCTGCAAAATAAGCTTGCAGGTAAAGAAAAAATTCCTTCTTTAAGAAGCGATCCTACATTGTTTGATGAAAAGCCAGCAGACTCTCGCGATCGTAGAGATAGCCCCCGACGTCGTTAAATTGAGCGCTCATTGTGTATTTAACTGTTGATGTTTACCACGCACTCCTCTTAAAAAGAAGCTTCGGCTTCTTTTTTTATACCTAGTATTTATTTATAGAACGATGTTTATAAGTACTTGTATCTAAGAGGGTATCCGCCTGGTAAATAAAAATGTGTAAATTGTGATGCAGCGGTAACAGTTTCTTACGGAGTTTGTTCTATCGAAAACGCCTAGTCCTATTTTGTCACCATATTGGTGTGCTACTATAGCCCTCTCTTTACTCGACTAAATTTACCTATGCTAGAAGTCTCAAATTTAACTGCTATTCGTGACGACAGGGTTCTGTTTGAATCGTTGTCTTTTCAATTGAAACCAGGTGAACTGGTTCAAGTTGAAGGTCGTAACGGTACCGGGAAAACGACGCTCCTTAGGATTATTACTGGCTTAGGTGATCGTGATGAAGGCACCATCTCTTGGGATGGTGAGTCTATCGAAACGAGTCGAGATGCTTACCACCAAAATTTGCTTTTTCTTGGACACCAAACTGGCGTGAAGCGTGAGCTTAGTGCCTATGAGAACCTTAGTTTTTATCAAACGATTCACAGCGGTGGAATGAATAAGGAAGAGCTTTACCATGCGCTGACTCAAGTTGGCCTTGCTGGTAGGGAAGATGTCCCAGCAGGGCAACTGTCGGCTGGTCAACAGCGCCGCGTTGCATTGGCTCGTCTTTGGCTGAGTAAGCAAATGCTGTGGATTCTCGATGAGCCTCTAACTGCTATTGATAAGCAGGGCGTAAAAGTTCTGGAGTCTCTATTTTCTCAGCATGCAGACAACGGTGGCATTGTGCTGTTAACCACACACCAAGATATGTTTGCTGATAGCCCGAAACTAAGAAAAATAAAGTTGGGTGAATAATATGATCTCTTCAATGACCACGATTATCCGACGTGAACTGCTTATCGCATTCCGACGTCAAGCGGATATCTTCAACCCTCTGTGGTTCTTCATCATTGTTATAACTCTTTTCCCTTTGAGTATTGGTCCTGAGCCAAACCTACTTGCACGTATCGCGGCGGGGATTGTTTGGGTAGCTGCTTTACTCTCTGCATTGCTCTCTTTAGAGCGCCTTTTTCGGGATGATTTTCAAGATGGTGCCCTTGAGCAGATGATGCTGATGCCCATCCCGTTGCAGTTGGTAGTATTGTCCAAGGTCATAGCACACTGGTTATTGACCGGGTTACCATTAATTTTGATCAGTCCGTTATTGGCAGTGCTGCTGTCTTTGGATTTCGATACTTGGTTGTCGGTTGTTTTAACGTTATTGGTTGGTACTCCTGTATTGAGTTTTATTGGTGCGATTGGGGTCGCTTTAACAGTAGGGCTTCAAAAGGGGGGCGTACTTTTAAGTTTGCTTATTTTGCCGTTGTATATCCCAATTCTAATCTTTGCTACATCAGCGATTGATGCGGCAGCGCTGGGCATTGCGTATAACGGACAATTAGCAGTACTAGGGGCAATGCTAATGGGGGCAATGACGCTTACTCCTTTTGCTATTAGTGCCGCACTGAGAGTAAGTGTTAACTAAAGACCACTACCACTTTGTATATTCAAGGTGAACGATTTCAAACTTTCAAACTCAAAGAGTGACTGGAAGAAGCTCCAAACCAAATAAATTATAATAATTATAGCTGTGATAGCTGTAAGCAATATGAAGTAAGAGTGAGATTACAACATGTGGAAATGGCTCCATCCCTATGCCAAAGCAGAAACCTCATATCAGCTTGCTGGTAAACTTCTGCCATGGTTCTCTATCCTAGCGTTATTGTGTCTATCCGCCGGTACGGTATGGGGGCTAGCATTTGCGCCTTCCGACTACCAACAAGGTGATAGCTTCCGAATTATTTATATCCATGTTCCGTCAGCAATTTGGTCTATGGGCGCTTATATGTCTATGGCAATTGCGGCCTTTATTGGCTTGGTATGGCAAGTAAGGTTATCTGACATGGCGGCGTTGGCAATGGCACCTATTGGTGCTGTGTTTACTTTTATCGCTCTTTTGACGGGTGCGGTTTGGGGGAAACCAATGTGGGGTGCTTGGTGGGTTTGGGACGCACGTTTAACCTCGGAGCTTATTTTACTGTTCCTATATTTAGGTGTGATTGCATTGCACCACGCTTTTGATGATCAGAAAACAGCGGCAAAAGCGGCGGGTATTCTGGCTATCGTAGGTGTGGTTAACCTACCGATTATTCACTTCTCTGTTGAGTGGTGGAATACACTTCACCAAGGTGCCACGATCACCAAGTTCGACAAACCTTCTATTTCAAGTGACATGCTATGGCCGCTTCTTCTTAACACTTTCGGCTTCGCCTTTTTCTTTGGTGCTGTGACCATGATTCGTTTCCGAAACGAAATAATCAGCAAAGAAAGTCACCGTCCATGGGTTCGCAAGCTTGCGGCCGAAAAAGCGTAGTAGGGTAGGTAATTATGTATTTTGAATCTTTGAGTGATTTCCTTGCCATGGGGGGCTACGCCTCGTATGTATGGAGTGCATTTGGAATCACATTCCTCGCGATGACCATTTTACTCGTAACAAGTATTCGTCGTGGTAAGCAATTACTAAATGAAGTACAAGCTAAGATTGATCGTCAAGCTCGTATCGATGCAGCAAAAAATATGGAGAACACTCTATGAACCCTAGACGCAAAAAGAGACTGGGCATTGTTTTAGCGATCTTTTTTGGTATCAGTGCGACTGTTGGATTGATGGTGTACGCACTCAACCAGAACATGGATCTGTTCTACACACCAACTGAGTTGGTCAACGGCAAAGACGGCAAAAAACCTGAAGTTGGTCAACGTCTACGTATTGGAGGCATGGTCGTAGTCGGCTCTGTAAGCCGTGATAATGAATCATTACGTGTAAGCTTCGATTTAGCTGATGTAGGCCCTAAAGTAACAATTATATACGATGGTATCCTCCCTGATCTTTTTAGAGAAGGTCAAGGGATTGTTGCTCAGGGTGTTCTAAAAGATGCTACGACTATTGAAGCGTTCGAGGTGTTGGCAAAGCACGATGAAGAGTATATGCCTTCAGAGGTTGCCGAAGCCATGAAGAAAACCCATGAGCCTTTGCAATACACAACTGAACAAAAAGAAGGAAGTGTTCAATGATAGCCGAAATCGGCCATTTTGCCATGATCCTGTCTTTGGGGCTGGCATTGCTATTGAGTGTGCTCCCATTGTACGGAGCCTCTCGAAATAACACGTTATTGATGAATAGTGCACGACCGTTGTCGTGGGGCATGTTCGGATTCCTAGCTATTTCATTCGTTATTTTGTGCTACGCGTTCTACACCAATGATTTTACGATTCAATACGTCGCAAGTAACTCGAACAGCCAGCTGCCTTGGTACTACCGAATTACGGCGGTTTGGGGCGCTCACGAAGGTTCATTACTGCTTTGGGTTCTTATCCAAGCGGGCTGGACAGTTGCAGTAGCGACGTTTAGCCGTGGTATGCCTCAAGAGTCTGTGGCTCGCGTACTGGCTATCATGGGTTTGATTACTGTCGGCTTCTTGCTGTTCATTATCGTAACGTCTAACCCTTTCCTACGTACATTGCCTTTCTTCCCTGTAGATGGCCGTGACTTGAACCCACTACTGCAAGACCCGGGTTTGATTATTCACCCGCCAATGCTTTACATGGGTTATGTAGGTTTCTCTGTTGCGTTCTCTTTCGCAATCGCTTCTCTAATGAGTGGTCGTCTTGATACGGCATGGGCTCGTTGGTCGCGTCCTTGGACAATCGCAGCTTGGTTATTCCTAACGGTAGGTATCGCACTAGGTTCATGGTGGGCTTACTACGAACTTGGCTGGGGTGGCTGGTGGTTCTGGGATCCAGTAGAAAACGCTTCATTCATGCCTTGGTTGGCTGGTACTGCTCTAATGCACTCACTAGCGGTAACCGAAAAGCGTGGCACATTCAAAGCTTGGACAGTATTGCTGGCTATCTCTGCATTCTCGCTAAGCTTACTAGGTACATTCTTAGTTCGTTCGGGCATCTTGGTATCGGTTCACGCATTCGCGTCGGATCCTGCTCGTGGTATGTTTATTCTAGGTTTCCTAGTCTTTGTTATCGGTGGTTCACTGCTGTTATTCGCGGTTAAAGGCGCATCGGTTCGTGTTCGCGGCAACTTCGATCTGGTTTCTCGTGAAAACGCACTGCTTGGTAACAACATCTTATTGATTGCAGCGCTTGTGGTTGTGTTAGTCGGTACGCTACTGCCATTAGTTCACAAACAGTTAGGCTTGGGCTCGGTATCTATCGGTGCACCATTCTTTGATATGTTGTTCTTCTGGTTAATGATCCCGTTCTCGTTCTTGCTTGGTATCGGTCCTCTGATCCGCTGGAAACGCGACAATCTATCCAAGCTTGTTAAACCAATGCTGATTTCAGGTGCATTCTCACTTGGTTTGAGTGTACTAATGGTTGCTCTATTGGCTGACCGCTTCAGTGGTACTGCGTTTGCTGGTTGGGTCATGGCGTTCTGGATCATCTTCATGCATGGTTTTGAGCTGCATGAGCGTGCGACTCACCGTCATACGTTTATGAAAGGTTTGACTAAGCTACCCCGTAGTCACTGGGCGATGATGTCTGGTCACATCGGTTTAGCAGTAACAGTGATTGGTATCGCGATGGTGCAAAACTACAGTATCGAGCGTGACGTTCGTCTGGCACCCGGCGAAAGCTATCAACTTGAAGAGTATAGCTTCTTGTTCACAGGCGTTCGTGACAAAGATGGCCCAAACTACGATGGTTATATTGCTGACTTTGAAATCACTAAAGAAGGCAAATACATCAACACGCTTCATGCGGAAAAACGTTTCTACACCACAGCTAAGTCTATGATGACAGAAGCTGCGATCGACCGTGGCGTTACACGTGACTTATACATCGCAATGGGTGAGCGTTTGGACGACAATAAATCTTGGGCTGTTCGTATCTACTACAAACCGTTTGTACGTTGGATCTGGGCGGGTTCTTTGATCATGTCTCTTGGTGGTGTTATCGCTATCAGTGACCGTCGTTACCGTTTTCGTAAGCCAGTGAAAAAGTCGGCTAAAGAGCAGGAGGCTTAGTTCGAATGAACAAGAAGATTTTATTCATTCCATTGATTGCGTTCATGGTGCTAGCTGGAGTCTTTGCAACGCAATTGATGCGCAACCAGTCGGGCGATGATCCGACTAAACTGGAATCCGTATTGATTGGCAAAACGGTTCCTGAGTTTCGTCTAGAAGACTTAGAGCAACCGGGCAAGCTTCACGACCAAGTGATCTTTAAGGGCGAGCCATTACTTCTTAACGTGTGGGCAACGTGGTGTCCTACCTGTTATGCAGAGCACTCTTACCTGAACAAGCTTGCGGGTCAAGGCGTTAAGATCATTGGTCTTAACTACAAAGATGACCGTAACAAGGCTGTCGGTTGGTTAAACGAGCTGGGTAACCCGTACTTGATCAGTCTATTTGATGGTAACGGTATGCTAGGTCTTGACCTAGGTGTGTATGGTGCGCCTGAGACCTTCTTGATTGATGCTAACGGCGTCGTTCGTTACCGCCATGTTGGTGATGTGAATCCAACTAACTGGGCGTCGACGCTTGAGCCGATGTATCAAGATTTGTTGGAGGAAGCGAAATGATTAAAAAGACATTGATTACTCTATTCGCTACGTTTGCAATTTCGGCAACGGCTTTTGCGGCACCTATCGAATTTCATGAGTTTGATAATGTAGACCAAGAGCAGCAATTCAAAGAGTTGAGTAACACGCTACGTTGTCCTAAATGTCAGAACAACACCATTGGTGATTCGAATGCTGAGTTAGCGGTCGATTTACGCCAAAAAGTGTACGAGATGACAAAAGACGGTAAGTCGAAGCAAGACATCATTGATTACATGATTGCTCGCTATGGTAACTTTGTTACTTACAATCCACCTCTGACACTAGCAACTTCAATCCTTTGGGTTGGTCCGTTTGCTGTGGTTGTTGTTGGATTTGGTTTGATCATTTTACGCAGCAGAAAGTCAAAATCGAAAGCGGCAGTAGAGTCAGATAAAGACTGGGATGCAGACAAAGAAGCACGTTTAAAAGCGTTACTCGACGAAGAGAACGACGGAGATAAACAGTAATGACTCTATTTTGGATTTCTACCATTATCCTTTCGCTAGCGGCAATTTTCTTAATTGTTCTGCCCTCCATTAACAAGAAGGCGAACAACGACGAAATGCTTCGCGACGAGTTGAACAAAGCATTCTATAAAGACCGCCTCGTTGAGTTAGAGGTAGAAGCAGAAGAAGGCCTTGTTGATAACCAGCAGGAATTGATCGCTGATTTGAAACAGTCTCTGCTTGATGATGTTCCTGCACAAGAAGAGATGAAGAAGACTCAAATCTCTACGCTTGGCGTTGTTGTACCGTCGATAATTCTGGTTGTAGTTGTAACGTATGGTATGTACTTTAAGTTTGGTGCGCTAGACAAAGTTCAAAACTGGCAAGAAGTGAGTTCGAACCTTCCTGAGTTGTCTAAAAAGTTGATGTCATCAGAAGGTGGCGCGTTAACGGATGATGAACTCGAAGATTTGACGCTAGCGCTTCGTACTCGTCTTCACTATCAACCTAAAGACTCAACGGGTTGGTTGCTTCTTGGTCGTATTGCACTGGCTAACCGCGATGCTGAAACAGCAAAAGATTCTATGGAACGAGCGTATAAGCTTGAGCCTAAGAATGAAGATGTTCAGTTAGGTTTCGCACAAGCACTGATGCTTTCGCCTGATGAAGCTGATCAGAACCAAGCTCGCTTGATTTTGAGCCGTTTGATTCAAAACGATTACGTTGATCTTCGTGTGTTCTCATTGCTAGCGTTCGATGCATTTGAGCGTCAAGATTACCCAGGTGCTGTGAAGTACTGGAGTATCATGCAGCAGATGATTGGTCCTCAAGACAGTCGCTACGAAATGTTGTCACGCAGTATTGAAAGTGCTCAGAAGAAAATGGGCAATGCCATGGGCGTTGACCAAGGTAAGAGTGTAGCGGTAACGCTTGAGATATCTGGTGAAGTGAATGCTGATCCTAATTCAGTGTTGGTAGTATCAATACACAGAGCGGATGGCTCGCCAATGCCGGTTGCTGCGGCTCGTTACCCACTGGGGACTTTCCCTCGTACTGTTGTGCTTGATGATGGTAACAGCATGTTGGAAGGCCAAAAATTGTCTAGCCTTGAAACTCTGATGGTTAGAGCTAGGCTTGATACCGATGGTAATGTTTCAACTCGCGATGGTGATTGGTACGGTGAGAGTGAAGTGGTTGAACTGGGTGCTCCAGTGACCATTGATATCAACAAACAATATTAATCATCACTTTGCATAGGTGTTAGCTATTCCGATTTGTTGATAAACGGTATAGACTTACGCAACAATTGAGGCCAGCGATTGCTGGCCTTTTTATTATTATATGAATTCCTTATGGAAAAGGTGATATGTCTAGCAGTGTTTTAAGACTCTCGAGTTTACTTTTTATCGCTAGCTTAACGGTGGGCTGTTCTAGCGCGCCAGATGAAAGCACTTACGATAATAACCTTGAAACTTCTGAATACGTCGTAGAATCCCACCCCAATGATCCTTTTGAAGGGTTCAACAGAGCGATGTGGGATCTCAACTACGAGTACCTCGACCCTTACTTGGTTCGTCCAGTTTCTCTAGCCTATGTTGATTATACTCCTGTGCCAATTCGCTCTGGAATCTCCAATTTTTTAGCCAACTTAGACGAACCATCAAGCATGGTGAATAATCTAATAATGGGTAATGGCGGTGAAGCTCTCGACCATTTCAACCGATTTTGGATTAACTCTACGTTTGGTCTACTTGGTTTAATTGATATCGCTAGTGAAGCGGGGATCACTAAGTTTGATGACAAATCATTCTCTGATGCGATTGGTCATCATGGAGTAGGAAATGGCCCTTACTTTATGGTGCCGGGTTATGGCCCATTAACGACTCGTGAAGTAACAGATACTGTCGATGGTTTGTATGTTCCTCTCTCTTTCTTGAACTTCTGGGCGAGCTTAGGCAAGTGGGCATTTGAAGGTATGGAGACTCGGGCTCAATTAGTTTCTCAAGAAGCCCAATTGGATGACTCTCCGGATCCATACGCATTAACACGTGACGTCTACATTCAACGCCGTGACTTCAAAGCCGAAATCGAACCGGAAGAAGTCGATCTTGAAGAAGAAGACTTCATCGATGGTTATCTAGAAGATTACTAGAAACATGATTTAGAAAATCGATAAAAGAAAGGCTCGATGTTGACAACAACATCGAGCCTTTTTAATGCTTATGACTTTAGATTAAGTCAAACAGATTAGAAGCGGTAGTTGGCTTGGATACCCACTAGCCAGATGCTACCTGTCACTTCACCTTCGAAGTCACCACCAAATGGGGCAGAACTTGCGTCATCTTCAACCATTTTTGCGTCTTTAGCTAGAATGTAAGTGAAGCCTGCATCTAGAGTTAGTTGCTCAGACCATTGGTAGCCCGCACCAATACTCAACCAAGTACGGTCTGTTTCTGGGATCGTCGCCGTACGGTGTTCTTCACTTACAGCTGAAGTATCGTATGCGATACCAGAGCGTAGAGCTAACTTAGGCGTCATTTGGTAAGTAGTACCAAGAGCAAAGCGGTAGTTATCTTCCCAGTTCTCTTGCTTGATATCTTGAGTTCGAGCAGGACCGAATTCAGGGATGTCAGCTACTAGTTCTTTAAAGCTGCTCCAGTTAGTCCAGTTAACGCTCGCATGTACAGCGACCTTATCTGATAGTTGATGGAAGCTTGCTAGCTCGGCGGTAGCTGGCAATGCAAGTTGCATTGAGCCGTTATATTTTGACTTTACAGGAGTACCTAAAGCGCCAGCAACAGCATCAAAAGCGACACCATTTGCGTGGCCTTCAAGCGTTAGGTCTACTTCTGACTTGTAGGTAAAACCAAGGCGGTTGTTTTCATTGATCTGCCAAGCTGTACCCACTTGCCAGCCCCATGCTGTGTCATCACCTTCCATGTATTTTAAAGCTGTACCTTGAGGCATAGGAACTAGAGAGTTAGCAGTAGATACTGCACCAAAGCTACCTTCAGCCATGATGTAACGAATACCACCACCGATAGATACGCTTTCAAGTACTTGGTAAGCCGCGTTTAAGTTTAGCTCCATTGTCGTAACACTTGCTTCGTTACCGTGGTTAGCACCACCAAAGTCTTTCCCTAGGTCTGTTTCCATACCGTAGTTAGTACCAGCAGCAAAACCTAAAGCAAATTTTTCGTTGTACTTGTGAGAAACATAAAAGTTTGGGATAACTGCACTGTGTGCAAAATCACTAGAATTTGATGAAGTTGTTTTGCCCATCATAGACGTAGAAGTACCGTCGATATCAATGTTCGGGTCAACATAGATACCACCAACAGAAACTTGAGTGCCTTCTAGATAAGTCAGCATTGCAGGGTTACGCCATTGTGCGTCTGCACCGTCAGCCATTGCTGCTTCACCAGCATACGCGCGGCCAAGGCCTGTTGCTGAGTATTCTGCTAGTTGAAAACCAGCCGCGTGAGTGACGGTAGAAGTCGAAAGTAGTCCAACTGCCACTGCAGCAGATAGAAGAGTCTTATTCATTTTCATTGTGATGTTCGCTGAATCATAAGTATTTAGTGACATGATTCTACGTTTAGAGTTATTACTTTAAAAATGAAATTCGAATAAAGCAGTGTTTTAGGGATTTAATTGTCAAATATGCCGAATTATTAGGTAAATAGCCTGAATGTTTCGGCTGTGTTGCCAAATTTGAGCGTACAGCTGTAGGCATATTTTGCCTCTGCAGCCTACACCTGTAAGCCTAAATCGATGCCAGTCAGTGGTTTAGGTAACAAAAAAGGGTCGCGTAATGCGACCCTTTGGATATTTATAACCAAGCTTATATTAGAAGCTGCGGCTGTATTGTAGACCTAGTAGGATTGCATCAGCGTGTGTTGTCGTGTTGACACCAGTTGAAAGCCCTGCTCCTAACGGTGTGTTTTCTGATACATTTACATCATCACCCATTAAGTATGTGAAACCGAAGTCAACATTAGAAACTGTATCAATGTGGTATGTGAAACCTGCAGAGAACCACTGACGATCAGAGTCTGGTACAGAGATTGAAGTTAGCTTGTCTTGTGCGCTCGTGTCATACATATAACCAGTACGTAGTGTCCAAGTATCGTTTAGGTAGTAAGTACCACCAATTGCGTAGTGCCAACCGTCTTGCCATTGGTATTGTTTTGCATACGTTGAACCAAGTGGTGAACCTTGTAGGTTGTCAAAGTCGATCTGATCGAATGCACCCCAACCAATCCACTGTACAGAATAGTGAACTGCGAATTTAGTATCTTCGATTTTGTGGTAACCAGAGAATTCAGCAATGTCGGGTAGAGGTAGAGTAATTTCCTGCCCTTTGTCATCTTTAGCTGTAATTTCAGGGCTGTAACGGTACGATAGACCAAAACGGTTGTTTTCATCTAGTTCATACACAGTACCCACGTTAAAGCCTACTGCCCAACCATCAGCTTCATCAACATCAACTAACGTTGTTCCAGCTGGGACGAAGCCACCACTCGCGACTCCTAGAGCCGCACTTGTTTCTCTTTTCATCGTGCCTTGGCCGTAAATCAGGTCTAAACCTGCACCGAAGCTCCATTGTTCACTTAGGCGATATGACCCAGCAAGACCAAAGTTAATGCTCTTAACATCAGTTAGGCCGCCGTATTCAGCTGCAGTGTAGCTGTCATCAAATTCAGTCTTTGTACCAAAATTTGAATATGCATTCACACCCCAAGCAAATTTATCATTTACTGGGACGATAAGGTGGATATTGGGTGCAATAGAAGTGTCACCGACATCATCAGTATTGGCAACTGGGATTGGGCTGCCGTTAATATTGTATTCTGCATCTTTAACTTCAATCATTGAAGTGATGCTTTCAAAACCAAGAGAAAGCTCAGTTTTATCAAACAGTGCCATTGCTGCAGGGTTACGTGCCATTACTGACGCGTTATCTGCGATTACTGCATCACCAGCGAAAGCACGGCCGATGCCGGTTGCTGATTGTGCGTTAAGTTGGAAACCTGCTGCCATCGCTTGCGAAGACGCCAGTGTAATTGTTACTGCTAAAAGAGACTTTTTAAACAGACGCGTGTTGTTGGTAGTCATTTATTTATTCCTTTATATATCCGCCTCTACAGGGCGATTAATTTGAGCAATTACTCAATGGTGGCTGATCCTATTCGCAAGTATACGATATACAAATCCGACCATTGAAAAATTTGAGTGGAAAATTATGGAAATGACGCTTATCTGGCACGAAAATGGTGAGAAATGCTTATTTTTAGAGTTTTAACTCTAGTGGTATTGCCTCTGTGAATGGTTTAAGGGTTTGTTATAAATAAAGCCCAGCAATATCAAGAGTATAGTTGCTGGGCCTTTTATTACGGGGCTTTGAGAGCGAATTAGCTCATAGGTTTGATCATTTTGGTAAGCTTTTCGGCGATCTTAGAAATGTCCTCACCATTCTCACCTACAAGGATCAAACTGCTGCCATCCACGGGGGTTACCGAACCGGACATGCCTTTTTCATCAAAGTCGATAGGTTTGTCTGTCGGAATACCGGTTAAAAACAACGTTACTTTGCCTTTTGCGCCTTGGAAGACCATATGTACCGCGTTGGATTTACCAAAGCCACAGTGGTTTAGGTAATAGACGTGGTAAGGGAAAGCATCATCAAACTGAAAAGAAAATGGGTTCATTTTTGCGTTGATCTGCTGCGATGTGACCTGTTCATCGATGCTACTAACAAAACTTTTTTCATCAACAACGTGCTTCATTGCTGTATCAGCCAAACTTGCTTGTGCGGGTGAAATGAATGCATTGCCCCAGTTAACTTGGCCAACTAATAAACCAGCAATGAATGCCACTGAAGCAGCCATCGCCATTGCTCGTCGAGCAAAAGTTGGCCTTACTACTTTACTTTCTTCGCTTGAGGTCTGATTGAACAGAATACGGTCAGCAAGATCGTCTGGCACATCTACGTTCATTGCAGCGTGGATCTGTTTATCAAGCGATAGTACATCGTCTAAGAAGTTACTATTGGCTTCGCTATTCGCTGCTGCATCAACAATATCTTGTGTACGCTGTTTAGGTTCCGACAATACACGACGACGAAATTCCAAATCATCCATTATGTTGCCCCCTTTCTGCCTCTTCTGTATCCAGCATCTCTTTCAATTGATTTCGAGCTCTGAATAAACGTGTCATTACCGTGTTTTTGTTGAGTTCGAGAATGTCCGCTATCTCATCACCACTAAACCCACCAATGACTTGTAAGAAGAGCGGTTCACGGTAGTCAATTTCAAGTTTCATGATCTGAGCTTGCAACCACAGATGTTGATGGTGCGGGTCATCACTGACATTAGCATCGTTACCATGATCATCGATATCAACCAGATCAAATTGTTTACGTTCAAAACGTCGAGCGTTCTCGCGTCTCAAGATAGTAATCAGCCAAGATTTAGCAGCTTTTTCATCTTGTAGGCTATCGAGTGACTTCCATGCACGAAGGCAAGTCTCTTGCACTAAATCCTCGGCAATGCTTTTGTCTTTACATAACCAATAGGCGTAGCGAAAGAGGTCACGATGATAGGCACGCACGAGTGCTTCGTATTTTCTTTGTTTGTCCATATCAGAGTTGACCGGACGCTTGGCTGTTTTCTTTCCAAACATTTTTATTATTGACACACGAGCCTCCATAATTGCTCTGCGTATAGCTGTCTCTATACGTTGTGCTTCGTTTTTATATTCTGTTTCGTTTTCAGAGCGAACGATCGGCAGGAATTCGTAAAATCACATTAAAATTGATCTACTTCAAAATCTAAGGCCTCGAACAAGTTATAGTACACCTTGTCGTCTAGTTAGTCATTCGTGGCTAGCATGTTGAGCAAGACGACACTTCCTTTTGAAGGCTGACTTTACTTTCTCCTAATCAGGAAACTGATTATTTCAATTGGCGTCAAGTTAATTGCTTTATACACATTCCAACCACACAGCTTTGTGTGGTTTTTTTTGCCTCAAGAAAACTATTTCCTACAAAGCGATAACAGTATTTGCTCACAATAGTTTAGTCTCTAACGACAACCTTCCTCCAAAAAAGATTCCCTGAATGTGCTGTCATATTTTCAAACAGTGAGATACTCGTATCACGTTTATTTAAACGCTCGTTTGATTTAATTAACAACTTCTTTACAATGATTCAGGTCAGACCTCTTAACTTTAAGGAGAAACCATGGGCAAACAGGAAGTCAAAACGCGTTCTGGAGAACGTGTTGCCGTTGTCGCTGGGTTACGAACCCCATTCGCTCGTCAGAGCACAGAATTTAGTCAAGTGCCTGCGGTCGACTTAGGCAAAATGGTTGTGAGCGAAATGCTTGCAAGAACTGATGTCGATCCTGCGCTTATCGAACAAGTTGTGTTCGGCCAAGTTGTTCAGATGCCGGAAGCGCCGAACATTGCGCGTGAAATCGTGTTGGGTACCGGCATGGACATCAATACTGATGCCTACAGTGTCACACGAGCATGTGCGACCAGCTTCCAAGCGGCAGTCAACGTGACCGAAAGCATTATGGCTGGCGTAATTGATGTCGGTATTGCGGGCGGTGCGGACTCTTCTTCTGTATTGCCTATCGGTGTTTCGAAAAAGTTAGCGGCAAATCTATTAGCGCTCAGTAAAACGAAAACTATGGGTCAAAAGCTGAAAATTCTTAAAACGCTTTCCGTAAAAGATTTGATGCCAGTACCACCTGCAGTTGCAGAGTACTCGACCGGTTTATCCATGGGACAAACGGCTGAGCAAATGGCTAAGACGCATGGTATTACTCGCGAAGCTCAAGACGCCCTTGCTCACCGTTCTCACTCTTTGGCTTCTCAGGCATGGAAAGAAGGCAAGATTAAAGGCGAAGTGATGACGGCCTTCCCGGCGCCTTACAAAAAGTATCTAGCGGAAGACAACAACATTCGCCACGACTCAACGGTTGAAGGTTACGCCAAGCTGCGCCCCGCATTTGATAGAAAGTACGGCAGTGTAACCGCTGCTAATGCAACGCCGCTGACTGATGGCGGTGCTGCAGTGATGTTGATGCGCGAAGGTAAAGCGAAGGAGCTAGGCCTAGAAGTGCTTGGCTATATTCGTGGTTATGCGTTCTCAGCGATTGGTGTTGAAACAGATATGCTGATGGGCCCGACGTATGCGACCTCACAAGTATTGAAGAATACAGGTTTAGATTTGTCAGACTTAACACTGATCGAGATGCACGAAGCATTCGCTGCCCAAGTTTTGGCTAACGTTAAAATGTTTGCGAGCGATGAGTTTGCACAGAAGAATCTTGGCCGCGATAAAGCGATCGGTGAGATTGATATGGAGAAGTTCAACGTGCTGGGTAGCTCGATTGCTTACGGACACCCGTTTGCGGCGACTGGCGCGCGCATGATGACTCAAACACTACGTGAACTGAAACGTCGCGGTGGCGGCTTGGCACTGAACACAGCTTGCGCGGCTGGTGGTTTAGGTGCAGCAATGATCTTGGAGGTAGAATAATGTCTACGACTCTTGATGCAACAACAGAAAAAGAAACAGTCGCTCAACCAGATTCAACGTCTGCGACTGAATCAACCAAAAAGAAAGCGACAGCATTTACTCTTAATATCGATGAGCAAGATATTGCTTGGTTAGCGATTGATGTACCAAACGAGAAAATGAACACGCTGCAAGCGGCTTTTGCTGAAGAAATGAAAGCCATCTTCGAGCAGCTAAAAGAAAAGCAGAGCCGAGTTAAGGGCCTAATCGTTCATTCCCTTAAGCCAGATAACTTTATCGCTGGCGCTGATGTAAGAATGCTTGATGCGTGTAAAACGGCTGACGAAGCACAGTCTCTAGCTCGCCAAGGGCAGGAGATGTTCCAAACACTGTCTGAACTACCGTACCCAGTGGTCGCAGCGATTCATGGCCCATGTTTAGGTGGTGGTTTAGAGCTCGCACTGGCGTGTGATTACCGTGTATGTACCGATTCAGATAAGACTCGTCTTGGCCTGCCAGAAGTTCAACTAGGCCTGTTACCAGGATCTGGCGGCACACAACGCCTTCCTCGCCTTATCGGTTTGTTACCATCGCTCGACCTAATCCTTACGGGCAAGCAACTGCGCGCTAAGAAAGCGAAATCGCTCGGTGTTGTGGATGCTTGTGTGCCTGAAACTATCCTGCTTGAAGTCGCTAAAAGTTTTGTTGAAAAGAATACGGGCAGTAAAAAAGGTAAGCGTCTTGCGTCTAAAAGCCAAGCTTCGACTAAAGAAAAACTGATTTCACGCACGGGCCTAGGTCGTAAGGTGATTTTTGAACAGGCTTCAAAGAAGACCAATCAGAAAACACGCGGCAATTACCCAGCAGCCGATGCGATTCTTGATGTGATTCGTTATGGCTTAGAGAACGGTTTTGACAAAGGTCTTCAGTACGAAGCCAAGCGCTTCTCTGAACTGGTGATGACGACACAATCTAAAGCTCTTCGTTCTATTTTCTTTGCCACCACTGAAATGAAAAAAGAACATGGTGCAGACGCAGAACCAAAAGCGGTTAAGCGTGTTGGCGTGCTAGGCGGTGGCCTAATGGGGGCGGGTATTAGCCACGTTAGTGTCGCTAAAGCGAAAACCCCCGTTCGTATCAAAGACGTATCCAATGAAGGTGTGCTGAACGCGCTAAACTACAACTATAAGTTGTTCGATAAACAGCGTAAGCGTCGTATTCTGAGCCGAGCTGACCTTGAAAGTAAGATGCTTCAACTGTCTGGTGGAATTGATTTTACAAGCTTTAACCACACAGATGTGGTGATTGAAGCGGTATTTGAAGATCTCGACCTTAAGCAATCAATGGTTGCGGACATCGAAGCTAATGCCAAGCCAGAGACTATCTTCGCGACGAATACGTCTTCATTGCCGATTCATAAGATTGCAGAGAAGGCGCAGCGACCAGAAAACGTAGTCGGTCTTCACTACTTCAGCCCAGCAGAGAAAATGCCGCTAGTTGAAGTTATCCCTCATGATACAACCTCAGAAGAGACGATTTCGACGGTGGTTGCATTAGCGAAGAAGCAAGGTAAAACCCCGATTGTTGTTAAAGATACAGCGGGTTTCTATGTGAACCGTATTCTTGCTCCGTACATGAATGAAGCTGCGCATTTACTGCTAGCGAACGAGCCGATTGAAAAGCTCGACAGCACGTTATTGGACTTCGGTTTCCCAGTTGGCCCTATCACATTACTAGATGAGGTGGGTGTTGATATCGGCGCGAAGATCATTCCTATTTTAGTGAATGAGTTAGGCGATCGCTTCCAAGGCCCTGATGTGTTCGACATTCTTTTGAATGACAACCGTAAAGGCCGTAAGAGCGGCAAAGGTTTCTACACTTACAAAGGGAAGAAGAAGGAAGTCGATAAGTCAGTTTACAAGCTGCTTAAGCTGCAACCAGATCCTAAGTTGAGCGATAACGATATCGCGATGCGTTGTGTGTTACCTATGCTTAACGAAGCGGTTCGTTGTTTGGACGATGGCATTATCCGCAGTCCTCGTGATGGCGATATTGGCGCTATTTTCGGTATCGGTTTCCCTCCATTCCTAGGTGGTCCGTTCCGTTATATGGATCAAATCGGCATTAAGTCACTGGTTGAGATGATGAATGACTTCGCTAAGAAGTACGGTGATCGTTTTGCGCCATGTGATGGCCTACTGACACGCGCTGGTTTGGATGAGTCTTTCTACAAGTAACTCTCTATAAAAGTAACTTTCAAGCACATTGATTATCAAGCCCGTATCAAGCAATTGATACGGGCTTTTTTAGTTTATTCTGGTTTGTATTCCAGTCTTATTAACCAAGCTGGCAGTCTTTAGGTCGTAACTGAAACTCATCAATCGAACCTATTTCCACACCCGCTGACAGCTTCTCTTCGTCCTGATGAGCATTACCGTGAGCGTGCATAATTAGACGATTGGCCGTGCGTGGCTTCAGTTGGCTAACCACAAAACGCATCATGTCCGAGCGAGTCAACTCTTTAAGCTCTTCCAATACACGCTCTCTTTGGTTGAACTCAATATCTTTATTACCTATAGCAACCCATAAGCGCTGAGCACGACCGCGCAAAGTCGTATCAGGCGTTGAAATTTGATTCCAGAGACCGCGTTTACTGCTGTGCCATTGGTAGTCATTCAGCTCCAACAGCACCATGTAAAAGGCATTGAGGAACTCATCTATTGAGGCTAACAAGTCTGCCGGAGCGGCATTTGGTGATTGCACGTACAACACAATACCTGGATGTCGGTTGAGCGGCATATTGCCAGTGCCGACCATATAGCCTAGCTGCTGCTTGGTACGAATCTCATGGAAGAAGGTGGCTGACATCAAATGGTTGGCCAATGAATACAGCGCAATATTTTTAGGTGAAATATCAGCACATTGGTAGTAAACCACGATGGCAGAATCATCCTGATTACACATGACTTCACGCTGGAAGCTACCATTTTCACCCAGCATGATTAGCGGTCGCAGTGACTCTTCATAAGCTTGATCTTGGACACGTAATGTATCTTTTAACGTTTCAGCCATCTTGAGAGCATCAGCTTGCCTCCAATCGCCATACACAAACATCTCAACATGAAGTTCGGCTAATATCGATTGAACAAATGAGGACAACTCATCGACTTCAATAGTATCTAGCGCTTCAATTAGAACCGAATAAGGAGGGTTATTTGGTTGCAGTATCCCAGTCATGGCATTAAACAGTTGTGAAAGAGGGCGATCTTGCGACGCATTGCTCCAACCCCTAAGCAGTTGGTGCTTAATGGTTTGGAAGCGGGCTGGACTAAATTCACGAGCTTGAAAGCGTTCAAGGATCATATTTAGCAATTGCGGTTGCTTTTCGCTAAATCCAGAAAGAGTCAGGGTTACCCCTCCTTGATGGGTATACATATTGTAACCCATACCCGCGATTTCAGCTTGATAGGTATCTTTCTCTAGAGAATCCAAAAACATCTCTACACATAAGCGTGTTTTGACGATGTTTCTAGGACTGGCTACTGAATGTGGGCTATCGATAGCGATATAAACGACACCTTTTGGTACTCGAAATTGATGGTCTTGCAGGTGCCACAGTTTAAATCCATCCAACTTTTCTAATAGTAGAGGATACTTAGCGTCACCTTCGAGCTCTGCCGGATCCAAGTCGTAGCAAATAAATGGGTTTTTGCTTGGAAGCTCAAACTGCCAACCAGGATTAATGCACATAAAGCTTTGAGTTTGCTCTGGGCTAAAAGGTGTCACTGAGTAGGGCGTGTAGTACCATTTTGCTTTTCTATCATACTCGAAGCCTTGAGCCACAATGGTCGCGCGCATGTTGTCGGCGGTTAAGTAGGGGAGTAAAGAACGCTGTAATTCGTCATCGAAATGTGACATTTTATAGTCGCCATACACCACATCTTGTTTTTGATAGTGTTGCATGTTGAGCACCAGATGGCTGACTAAATCAAGTGGCCTTGCTGGCTCTTGAAAGCGGAACGCTGATTCTAACACAGCGCGTTTTTCTAGATAACGCCACTCTTCAATGCCCTGCTGTTTAATCAACTTGATGTATTGAAACACTGCTTGGATGATGTTATCGGTTTTGGTTAAACCTTCGATGGTCAACGAGCAACTGACGGTGAAATCACGATAGTTACTGCCACTTGCGCCACCACCGGCTGAGAGAGAAGTGATCCAACCTTTCTCTTTCAACTGCATCATTAAACTGCCTTCACCTTCGTAACCTAAAAGGTGAGCAAAGAACGACAAGGGCTTAACGCCGTAGTGTTCGTCCATGCTTGGCATAGGAAAGGTGAGTATGAGTTTGCGTACTTCTTTTATTGGTTCGACGTGTACTTGAACGCCTGTGCTTAACTCGCCAATAATTGGTTCTTGAACTTTTTTACCTTGCAGGTTGTGATTGGTAATTGAGCTAAAGCGTTCCTCAACCCAGCCTTGCATTTTATCTAATGATTGATCGCCAGACAGTGTCAGCGTCATTAGGTCTGCAGAATATTGTTGCTGGTGGAACGATAAGATCTCTTGGCGAATCGTCTCACCGTCTCTGTCTCCTAACGTATCGATATTACCGACAGAAAACTTCGAGAATGGATGATTGTGATTCACCAGCTCTTTGGTCACTTGGTACAAGCGTCGTGAATCGTCGTTGAGTTTCATTTTATATTCTGAATCAACCGCTTGACGTTCTTTATCTAATGCTTCTTCATTGAACAGGGGAGCAGTAAAAAATTGGCTGAAGCGATCGAGTGCGGTTTCAAATGCATTCAATTCAACATCAAAAAAGAAGCAGGTGTGCTCTGTGCCCGTCCATGCATTGTTGCTACCGCCATGTTGGCTGATAAAGCTTTGGAACTCTCCGACCTTTGGGTACTTTTCAGTTCCCAAAAATAGCATATGCTCTAAGTAGTGAGCTAAACCCTCTCGGTCTGTAGGGTCATCAAAGTGCCCCACATTAACGGCGAGTGCGGCTGCGGCTTTTTGAGCATTTGGGTCCTGAACTAACAGTACGCGTAACCCGTTATTTAAGGTTATGTAACGGTATTGATGTTCATCATTGGGGCTTAAGTGCACAGGAGCATCTCCAGAGAAGGTGGTTTTTAAATTATGTACCCGATGATTCGGCGTGCAAACGTTGTGATCATTTTTTGGGATATGAAGAGATTTTTAGCGGCTTAAAAATCATCTTTTATCGATTTTTATCAGTAATTTATTTTCTTTTAATAAGATTGTTAAGAAAGTCGAACTCTTTAGCAAGTGACTTGATATAATTATTTATATAGACTGCGTTTTCTCTGGACTGAGAGCCAAACGCTAAGTAGCGTATCGTTGATATGGGATATATCAACTCTCGAAATGTTACGTAGACAGGATTGAGCATGAAAGTATTCATAATGCGCCACGGTGAAGCAGAAAATTTTGCAAACTCTGATGCAGAGCGTGCGTTAACTCAGCGCGGTAAAATGGCGTCTCTTGCGGTCGCGCAAGCGGCAAATGAGCAAGGCATAAGTCAATTTGATAAAGTACTGGTAAGCCCCTACTTAAGAGCACAAGAAACGTGGTTAGAGATCTCTCAGGTGTTTTCTGCAAAGAAAGTTGAAACCTGTGATGATATTACTCCTTATGGAATGTCTGACGACGTGTTTGATTTGACCTTAGCGATGACGGAAGTGGAAAAGCTAGAGACTGTTTTATTTGTGTCTCATTTACCTTTAGTGGGCTACTTAACTGCGGAGTTCGCAACAGGTATGGCGCCACCTATGTTTCCGACTTCAGGTTTGGCCTGTATCGACTTTGAGCTAGAGACACAAAGAGGCGAGTTACTTTGGAATATTAATCCATAGGCGAGGCTTTAGAGAAGCTGCATGCTGAAAGGTAACAAAGAAAAGGGTATCCCAATTATTTGAGATACCCTTTGCTGTATTTGACGTTGGAATTCTTAACAGGCCAACAGATCATTTCTCAGGGATCGAAATTAAAACCAACAGTGCACCATGGCCACCAAACTCTAATGGCGCTTGATGAAAAGCCATTATGTCCGGGTGCTGCGCTAACCACAAAGGCACCTTTTGTTTAAGGATGTGTTTACCAATACCATGTTGAACGCAGGCACACGCCACGCTCTCTTTTACGCAGTGGGCAATCATTGCACCTAATTCGCGTTTCGCTTCTTGTTGAGTCATACCGTGCATATCGAGATACACATCTGGTACGTAGACACCACGACGCAGGCGCTTCACCTCATATTTAGAGACATCATCACGCGCATAACGTGTTGGGCCGTCTTCGCTAAGGTGCGGAATAAATTCATCCGAGAAATAAAACTCGCTGTCACTGGCTTGTCTTGCCGTTCGCGTAATTTCTTTTTGCTTGGCATTTCTTTTTGGCTGCTGGACTATGGTATCCTGTCGCAACT
This sequence comes from Vibrio sp. ECSMB14106, assembly GCF_000972265.1. Classification (NCBI taxonomy): domain Bacteria; kingdom Pseudomonadati; phylum Pseudomonadota; class Gammaproteobacteria; order Vibrionales; family Vibrionaceae; genus Vibrio; species Vibrio sp. ECSMB14106. The sequence continues at coordinate 57,190 of NZ_LAUM01000019.1, forward strand.
TTTTAACGCCCTTTACTGCATCATTGAATAGGGCGAAATCGTCATCGAAGTCGGTGTCTTTTTTGCTCATCAGGTTATGAATTCTAATTAGAAACGTAATTAGCGGTATTGTAGCGCTTTTCGGAGACAATTTTGGATAAGATTTTTGTAGAAGAAGCGGTATCAGAACTACACACGCTTCAAGATGTGATTCGTTGGACTGTTAGCCGCTTTAATGCAGCGGGCCTATTTTATGGTCACGGCACTGATAACGCGTGGGATGAGGCGGTACAACTTATTTTACCTACTCTTTATCTGCCGATTGATGTTCCTTCGCATGTGATGAACTCTCGTTTAACAAGCAGCGAACGTCTGCGTATTGTTGAGCGCGTGATCAAGCGTATCAATGATCGTACACCAACGGCTTACCTAACCAACAAAGCTTGGTTCTGTGGCCTTGAGTTCTTTGTTGACGAGCGTGTTCTTGTGCCTCGTTCTCCAATTGGTGAGCTGATCGAAGCTCAATTTCAACCTTGGTTAACTGAAGAACCTGTTCGTATCATGGATATGTGTACGGGTAGTGGCTGTATTGCGATTGCATGTGCTCATGCTTTCCCTGATGCAGAAGTGGATGCGATTGATATCTCTACTGACGCACTTCAAGTTGCAGAGCAGAACGTTCAAGATCACGGCATGGAGCAACAAGTGTTCCCAATCCGTTCAGATCTTTTCCGTGATTTGCCAAAAGAAAAATACAACCTGATCGTATCGAATCCACCTTACGTGGACGAAGAAGATATGAACAGCCTGCCAGATGAGTTCACACACGAACCAGAACTTGGCCTAGCTGCAGGTACAGACGGACTTAAATTGGTTCGCCGCATCTTAGCAAACGCACCAGACTACCTAACTGATGATGGTATTCTGATCTGTGAAGTTGGCAACTCAATGGTTCATATGATGGATCAGTACCCAGAGCTTCCATTCACTTGGATTGAATTCTCAAACGGTGGTCACGGTGTATTCATGATCACTCGCGAGCAGTTAGTGGCTTGCGCAGATGAGTTCTCTATCTACAAAGACTAAGCTTTGTATCGAAAAAGCTTTTTTGATTAGATTCGGGTTACCTTCGTTATTAGAGAAACCCGCTCTGTATTAATTTAAACGCCATGCAGCAATGCATGGCGTTTTTTATTGCCTACATTTTGGATATCGGGGCTTAGCGTTGAGGATTCGTTGCATATTATTTAGTTGCTTAATATGAATAACTATCACATATTAACGGTCAATGTTTAGTCGTTTTAGTGAGTTAAGGAGAATTCGCGATGAGCTTTGATACATGGATTTATTATTTATTAGCGGTGCTGATCTTAACGGCTTCGCCCGGGCCAAGCTCTTTATTATGCATGACCAAAGGTGTGCAATCTGGCTTTAAATTATCGATATTTACCGCGCTGGGTAGCTTAACTGCGATTACTGGAATTCTAACCTTATCGTTTACCGGGCTAGGGGTGATTATTGCTTCGTCTGAAATGGTATTTAATGTCATAAAATGGACTGGTGCGGCTTATCTTATTTATCTCGGTTGGAAGTCGCTACGGTCAAGTCAGCAAGATTATGACAACCTGTCGACTCAACAATCCGATTCTAAATCTGTTAAAGAAAGTGCTGCGCAGCATTACTTAAGTGGTTTCATTGTTGGTGCGAGCAATCCCAAAGCTATCCTATTTTTTACCGCACTTTTCCCTCAGTTTATTGACCCTTCGATAGCGCTATTTCCTCAATTTGTGGTGTTCGCTTTGACCTTCGTTGTCATGGAATTGTCTTGGTTATTGGTCTACGCCTACCTAGGTGCAAAATCATCAACTTGGTTATTTGCCAAGGGTCGAGCCAAGGTATTTAACCGTGTTACAGGGGGCGTGTTTATTGGTGCAGGAGCGCTACTTTCGACGACAAGCCGAGCATAACTTTTCGATTTATCAAAGGGCTGAATAGTTACAGAAAATTCTTAATGCTGTCATAAAAGGTTAATATTAATATGCTTGCTGATTTTATCGAAAAGCCGATATATTGTAGTTACACCATCACGTTCTCAAGGAGAGACATATGCAGCATCAAGAAATGATTCAACACAGTAACTTTGGCGTTATCAGCCGCACTTGGCTTTTCTCTACCCTGTCTCTAGTGGGTATTCTTGCTCTAATGTAGTCAGCTTTATGGCTCTATATTTTTAGTTTTTATTATGAACACACTTGTTAAAAAGTCTTCAAAGTTAGAACTCTTCCTTTCTTAAATGTGGCTCTTCTCATCAGGCTAGCCACTTAACCTTTTTCTCTGAATAATCTCTTTGTCTGATTAACCCCTTACCTGAAAATACTCACTGCATAACCTGATCTGAAGTTGTTATTAAACTGTGATAATCTTAAGTTATCTTTTATCTACAGTGTATCTCTCATGTCTGTCTGGGATTCTATTTCATTTAACAATCGATTTACTGCATTACCTCGACTGTTCTATACCCCAATTCAACCTACACCGCTCAGCAATGTCCAATGGCTCGCATGGAACCATAACCTTGCGGATGAACTCGGCTTTCCGTCATTTGATGGTGCTTCAGAGGAATTGCTTGAGACGTTGTCGGGCAAGGTTGAACCTGAGCAGTTTTCGCCTGTAGCAATGAAATACGCAGGTCACCAGTTTGGTTCTTATAACCCGGACTTAGGTGATGGAAGAGGGCTGTTATTAGCTCAAGTTGTCGCTAAAAGTGGCGAAACGTTCGATTTACACCTCAAAGGTGCAGGTAAAACGCCTTATTCTCGTATGGGGGATGGACGCGCTGTTATTCGATCAACGGTTCGCGAGTACTTATGTAGCGAAGCAATGGCGGGGCTTAATATCCCAACCACACGTGCATTAGCCATGATGACCAGTGACACGCCAGTTTATCGTGAGAAGCAAGAGTGGGGCGCATTGTTGGTGCGTGCTGCTGAATCCCACATTCGTTTTGGTCACTTTGAACATCTGTTTTATACCAATCAGTTGGCAGAACATAAATTACTGGCTGATAAAGTCATCGAATGGCACTTCCCGGAATGCCTTGATGAAGAGAAGCCCTACGCTGCCATGTTTAATGAGATTGTTGATCGCACTGCGGAAATGGTCGCGTTGTGGCAAGCGAATGGTTTTGCTCATGGCGTGATGAACACCGATAACATGTCGATCATCGGGCAAACTTTCGATTACGGTCCGTTCGCATTTCTTGACGAATACGACCCTCGCTTGATCTGTAATCACTCGGATTACCAAGGTCGTTATGCTTTTAACCAACAGCCAAGAATAGGTTTATGGAACCTGTCGGCACTGGCTCACTCACTTTCTCCGCTGGTGGATAAGGCCGACTTAGAGGCGGCTTTAGAGCAGTACGAACCACAAATGAACGGTTATTTCAGTCAGATGATGCGTCGTAAATTGGGGCTGCTTTCGAAACAAGAAGGTGACAGTCGTTTGTTCGAATCTATGTTCGAGCTGATGTCGCAAAACAAAGTCGATTACCCAAGATTTTTTAGAACGTTGTCGAATTTGGATACCTTGCAGCCGCAAGAAGTGATTGACTTAGTTATTGACCGAGAGGCAGCAAAGCTGTGGGTAGATAACTACTTACAACGCTGTGAACTGGAAGAGATCTCAGTCGCCGAGCGCTGCGAAAAGATGAGGCAGGTAAACCCGAAATTCATCCTCAGAAACTACCTAGCTCAGCTAGCTATCGACAAAGCAGAGCGCGGTGATAGCAGCGACATTGACGCTTTGATGGTGGTGCTTGCAAACCCTTATGCGGAACATCCGGACTATGAACATCTAGCGGCTCTACCTCCTGAGTGGGGCAAAGCCATGGAGATCAGCTGCTCGTCATAATCAACCAATAGCGGATTAAGCCGTTAAGATTCAGATAGAGGTCACTAAGTTGTGATCTTTATCTGTTTGTTCTTCTAACTTTACAAACATGTCAATAATCAAACAATCGACCAGCCTATACACTATGTGAATAAGTTGTAAATTTAATAGGTTTGGGCGATGCCAACAAATACTCGAATTCTCGTGGTGGATGATGATCAAGAAATCCGCGAGCTGCTGGAAGAGTACCTCACAAAATCTGGTTTCGATGTATCTTCTGTGGGAGATGGTATTGAACTAGAAGCTCATCTGCAAAACCAAGGTTATCCAGATCTAATTCTGCTGGATGTGATGCTACCCGGTGACGATGGTTTTACCTTGTGTCAGCGCGTTCGTAAAAATTCCAATGTGCCTATCATAATGCTGACTGCGGTATCGGACGAAACCGATCAGATCATTGGCTTAGAAATTGGTGCAGATGATTACATTGCCAAACCATTTAGTCCGCGCCAATTAATGGCTCGCATCAAAGCCCTGTTACGCCGTGTTCAAGTGGTTGATGACAAACCGAGTGATGCATTGCCTAAACAGATCACCTTTGGTGATTGGACGCTTGATACACTCGCTCATAGAATTTCACACAACGAAAGCGCTGAAGAGATGGATTTGTCGGGCAGTGATTTCTCACTGTTAATGCTGTTCCTAACTCGCCCGAACGAAGTGCTAGACCGAGACACCATCTCATTTGCGACTAGAGGGCGCGAAGCGTTGCCTTTTGAACGTGGCATCGACGTGCAGCTTAGTCGCCTGAGAAGCCGATTGGGCGACAGCGGTAAATATCCTCACTACATCAAAACTATGCGCGGCAATGGCTATATTCTCGCTGTGCCTGTTCAGTATGAACACTGATAATCAAGTGCTGTTAATGAACACCTTGCCAATGAAGTATTTCCTATGAACTGGATGAGTCGATTAAAACCAAACTCCTTGGTCGCAAGAACATTGCTACTGACCTTGTTAGCCGTGGTGATTGCTCAGGGGATCGCAACGTCTATTTGGTATAGCGAATCCAAACACAAAGAGTTGGAAGGGATTCGTTCGGCGTCGTCGAGTATGGCGAACATGTTTGCCTCGACGGTGACTTTCTTTCAGTCTCTACCCGTCAAATATCGTCATATCGTATTAGATCAGATCCGCAATATGGGCGGTACGCGCTTTTTCGTCTCTTTCAATAAAGAGGCGTTGATTGTCGAACCGATCCCTGATACCCGGTTAAAAACCGCTTCGATTGAAGCGATAGAAAGTGTTTTGAGTAGCAAGCTCAATAAAGTGGAATCAGTTCGTGTTGATTTCTCTCGCCCTGAACATCTTCGTTTGCTTAAAAATGACATTTACTTGAGCGATCTCCCGCGATCGTGGGCACATCACACATTAACCTTAGAGCCTCTTAATCCTCCTATTCTGGTTGTTCAGATAGAACTAGCCAGTCATGAATGGGTGTATATCGCCGCGTTGTTGCCTGCGCCTTACGTAAAGCTCGACGATACGATTCTCGGTCGTGAACAGGTGATCTTCTTAGTTTCCTCGACACTCATTCTTTTGGTTTTGACTTACTTGATGATTCGTCGCCAAGTGCGCCCTCTTAAAAAATTAGCAAGAGCGGCCAATGAGATGAGTATGGATATTCAGCAGCCGCCACTTAATGAAGAAGGGGCAACGGAACTGGTCACCGCGACTCGGGCCTTTAATCGTATGCAGCAACGTATTCGCCGCTATGTTGCTGACCGAGAACACCTTTTTTCAGCTATCTCCCATGACTTAAAGACTCCGATAACCCGTCTTAGGTTACGTGCTGAGTTATTGGAGAGTGAAGTAAAGAAAGATAAGTTCAATAAAGATCTCGATGAGCTTGAGATGATGGTGAAGGGCGCTTTGCAGGCGGTAAGAGACACCGACTTGCACGAAAATAATGCCGTTATTGATCTCAACGAGATGTTGCTCTCCGTGATTGAATTGCACAACCAACATCAAACCTTGGTTGAGTTTGAGCCCACTGTGGTTGAACCGCTAGTCGCCAAACCATTAGCCATTAAACGTGTGCTGACCAATCTTATCGATAATGCAGTCAAATATGGGACATCAGCTGAGGTCGATATCAGCAGTGATTCGGTGTGGGTCATTGTGACGATTCAGGATCACGGCAAAGGTATTCCTGAAGACAAATTAGAGTTGGTTTTCGAACCCTACTTTAGGCTTGCAACCGACGACCAAGGACACGGTTTAGGGCTCGGGATCTGTCGAAACATTCTGCATGGACATGGCGGAGATCTCATTATTCGCAACTCCTCTCAAGGTGGCCTAGAAGCCAAAGTCTATATACCAAGAGGCTTAGAAGTGTAATGTAACAATTGTGTTACATTTGGCTTACCTTTTGTTTCAATCCTAAAAATCAAAATAAGTAGACTCTTTATTGAACCGGACGTCGAGTCCGCTAAACATGGAAGATTATAATGAAAATCAATAAAACCCTACTTACTCTATCTCTTCTTGCTGCCTCAACATTTTCTCAAGCTGGTGAAGTGGAAGTGCTTCACTGGTGGACTGCCGGTGGCGAAGCGAAATCCGCTGCGGTACTGAAAGAGATGATTGAAGAACAAGGTCATACTTGGAAAGATTTCGCTGTTGCTGGTGGCGGCGGTGAAAGTGCGATGACTGTTTTGAAAACTCGAGCAGTGTCGGGCAATCCTCCATCTGCCGCGCAGATCAAAGGTCATGATATTCAAGAGTGGGGTGGTTTAGGTTTTCTAACGTCTCTCGATGCAACGGCGAAACAAGAAAAATGGGATGAGCTACTGCCAGAAGTTGTCACTAAAGTGATGAAGTGGGATGGCGAATATGTTGCAGTTCCTGTCAACGTTCACCGTGTTAACTGGCTTTGGGCTAACCCTGTTGTTTTAGAAAAATCAGGTGTGACGGTTCCAACGACATTAGATGAGTTCTTTGTTGCCGCGGACAAGATTAAAGCGGCTGGCTTCATTCCATTGGCTCACGGTGGTCAACCTTGGCAAGACGCGACCGTATTCGAAGCGGTGGCTCTTGATGTTCTAGGCAGTGAAGATTACAACAAAGCGTTCGTTGATCTGGATATGGACGTGTTATCTGGCGACAAAATGGTGGAAGTGTTCACCAAGTTCAAAAAGATGCGTGACTACATCGACAGCAACTCTCCAGGTCGTGATTGGAACGTAGCAACTTCAATGGTTATCAATGGCGAAGCCGCGATGCAGATCATGGGTGACTGGGCGAAAGGCGAATTTACTGCGGCAGGCAAAGTACCGGGTAAAGACTACATCTGTGCTCCGGCTCCAGGTACTGATGGTCAATTCACTTTCAACATCGATAGCTTTGCGTTCTTTGAGCTGAGTGACAAAGAGAACCAAGAAGCGCAGCAAGATTTAGCGAAAACCATTCTTACTAAAGATTTCCAAGAAGTCTTCAACCTTAACAAGGGTTCTATCCCTGTACGTCTAGATATGGACATGTCTAAGTTCGACCAATGTGCGTTGGATTCAATGGCTACCTTCAAAGCGAGTGCGGAATCTGGCGACCTTGTTCCAAGTATGGCTCATGGCCTAGCGACAACAAGCTACGCTCAAGGCGCTATCTATGACGTGGTAACCAACTTCTTCAACGAAAAAGATGCCGATCCAAAAGAAGCGGCGGCTAAGTTAGCGAAAGCAGTGAAGGCGGCTATCTAATCTAACTTGATAAGCGACACACAACGCACGTCAGTGACGGGTTGTGTTGCTTTACCAAACCCCCAGGGTAGGTAGGCTCGTAGGGAGCCTATCTACTCTTCACTCCCAATTCTGATATGCGTGATGCTGATGTGGTGCCGAAAGGTAAGCCATCGGCTCGATTGTGCAACAAGGATAAGTTATGGAGCATGTTTTGACTGAGTCGACTCCAAAACCCACAAGGAGCCAGCCTGCACCGAAACCGAGTTTTGCTGACAGGTTGCAACATTGGTTACCTAAAATAGTACTGGCGCCGACCGCGTTAGTGACCGTGGTGTGTATCTACGGCTATATATTTTGGACGGCAGCGCTGTCGTTCACTAACTCTCGATTTCTGCCAAGTTTTAACTTCGTTGGTTTAACCCAATATGAAAAGCTGATGGATAACGATCGCTGGATCACCTCAATCACCAACCTCGGTGTGTTTGGTTTTCTATTTATGGCGATTGCCATCTTACTTGGTGTTGGTTTAGCGGTATTGCTTGACCAGAACATCCGCCAAGAAGGGGCGATTCGTACTATCTATCTCTACCCAATGGCGTTGTCATTCATTGTGACAGGTACGGCGTGGAAATGGATTCTTAATCCAGGTCTTGGTATTGAAAAGCTGATGCAAGATTGGGGATTCACTGACTTCAAATTTGATTGGCTAGTCGACTCTGAAATGTCGGTGTATACCTTGGTTATCGCGGCACTTTGGCAGTCTTCAGGGTTTGTGATGGCGATGTTCTTAGCCGGTCTGCGTGGCATCGATTCATCAATCATCAAAGCGGCACAAATTGATGGAGCAAGCTTACCCACTATCTATCTCAAAATCATTCTGCCTTGCTTGCGCCCTGTGGTTTTCAGCGCGGTGATCATCACGTCACACATTGCGATTAAGAGCTTCGACCTTGTGACCGCAATGACGGCGGGTGGCCCGGGCTATTCATCGGATCTACCTGCACTATTCATGTACGCCCACTCTTTTACTCGTGGTCAAATCGGCCTTGGTGCTGCCAGTGCCATGATGATGCTTGCTGGTATTTTAGCGATTCTCGTGCCTTATCTTTACTCTGAACTTAGGGAGAAAAAGTCATGATGAATAACGTCAACTTTGCTCGAATCTTTATCTATTCAGCACTGCTTTTCTTCTGTTTAGTGTATCTAATGCCATTGTTCGTGATGGTGCTGACCTCATTCAAAACTCTGCCTGATATCAAGGCGGGTAATTTGATGAGCTTGCCGAAAGAGTGGGTGTACGATGCTTGGTATAAAGCGTGGGATACGGCTTGTACGGGCGTGAAATGTGAAGGAATCAAAGGCTACTTCTGGAACTCATTCCAAATGGTGATTCCTGCGGTTGCGATTTCAACATTGCTCGGTGCATTCAATGGTTATGTGGTGACGAAATGGCAATTTAGAGGTTCAAACCTGTTCTTTAGTTTGTTGCTTTTTGGCTGCTTTATTCCATTCCAAGTGGTGCTACTACCAATGGCAACCATGCTTGGCAAGATGGGTTTAGCGAACACCACGATTGGCTTGGTGATTGTCCACGTTATCTACGGCATGGCGTTTACCACACTGTTTTTCCGTAATTTCTACATTTCGATTCCCGATGAATTGATCAAGGCGGCAAAGCTCGATGGTGCTGGCTTCTTTACCATCTTCTTCAAGATCTTATTACCGATCTCAACGCCGATCATCATGGTGACGGTGATCTGGCAGTTCACCGCCATCTGGAATGATTTCTTGTTCGGGGTGGTTTACTCCGGCTCAGAAACTCAGCCGATCACCGTGGCATTAAACAACTTAGTCAACACCAGTACAGGCGTTAAAGAATACAACGTCGACATGGCTGCCGCGATCATCGCCGCACTGCCAACGCTGTTGGTGTATGTCTTCGCAGGAAAATATTTTGTTCGTGGCCTAACGGCAGGATCAGTAAAAGGATAATTACCCATGGCAACATTAGATTTAAAACAGATCCGTAAAACCTATCGCAACGCGGACAACGAAACGTTAAAGGGCATCGACATTAGTATCGATTCGGGGGAATTTTTGATACTTGTCGGCCCTTCGGGGTGTGGAAAATCCACTTTAATGAACACCATTGCTGGGTTAGAAAACATTAGCTCGGGTGAAATCGTGATTGATGGTATAGACGTTGCGCAGGTTGAACCTAAAGATCGCGACATTGCGATGGTATTCCAATCCTACGCGCTTTACCCAAACATGACGGTACGTGGCAATATCGCTTTCGGTCTGAAGATTCGCAAGATGCCTCAGGACGAGATCGATGCTGAAGTGAATCGAGTGGCAGAAATGCTGCAAATAGAACAGTTGCTTGATCGTAAGCCATCGCAGCTTTCTGGTGGTCAGCGTCAACGTGTCGCGATGGGCCGTGCTCTAGCTCGTCGCCCTAAGCTGTATCTGTTTGATGAGCCGCTTTCGAACTTGGATGCCAAGTTACGTGTTGAGATGCGTCATCAGATTAAGCGCTTGCACCAGAAGCTCAACACCACGATCGTTTATGTAACCCATGATCAGATCGAGGCAATGACACTGGCTGATCGCATCGCAGTAATGAAAGATGGTGAGCTACAGCAGCTCGGCACACCGCAAGAGATCTACACCAAACCCAACAATATGTTTGTGGCTGGCTTTATGGGTTCACCGTCAATGAACTTCATTAAAACCATGGTGGACTTGGATGAGGAACAGAATCCGATTATTAAAGTGGTCGGTACTGCAGATCAAGAACACCATATTCGTTTGCCACAAAGTATGCGTGACCAAGACGGCAAAGAGTTGGTGATTGGGCTGCGTCCAGAACACATTACTGAACAGGAAGGCGATGATGTTTCTTCCTCCACAAAGCTAGACTTACAGCTGGAGGTATTGGAACCGACAGGGCCAGATACCATCGCGATGGTCAAAGTGAATGACCAAGAAGTCGCGTGTCGATTATCGCCGGAATTTGAGGTGTCGGTGGGGCAAATGGCCCCACTGCATTTTGACCTATCCAAAGCCGTATTCTTCGATGCTCAAACCGAAGCGAGAATCGATTTCTAACTTCTAGTTGCTGAGTTAGTTTAACAATCAAAGTTCATGTGAAAACCAAAGGCAGTATCACCAACGAGTAATAAGTAAGGTGATGCTGCCTTTTTCGTTGTTTTAGCTGCTTTTTATTCCTCACAAAAACAGAGGGATAACCAAGTTAAATGCTTTAACAGCAATAATATCGCGATTTAGTATCTCTTAGCCCTATAAAGCTGACGTAGAACAGCGTAGGATCGACTCAACTTTAGACCAAATACTAGGTTGCACTTTGGTGCATAAACAGAAGAATACATGAAACTAACAGCAAAACCCTCAGCTAGTAACGCTTTACTTATTTCTATTACGACACCGGACTTCAAAGGTGACGAAGCAAAAGAGTCTCTTGCCGAACTTGCTCGCTTAGTAACAACCCTAGGGTTTAAAGTGGTTGGTACTCAATCGCAGCACCACAGTTCAGCTCAACGACAAAACGTGTTGGGTGCTGGTAAGCTTGCGGAAATTGCTCATCTAACCGGTTACCAAGGCTCGATTGAAGAAGCAGAAGATGAAGACTTCCTTGATGAATCAGGTCTATTTGATTCAGAAATCGACGAGCTAGATTTTGATGATCTTCCAACGGGCAATTTCCAATACGGCGCCGCTGATGTTGTGGTCTTTGACTGTGATTTAAGCCCATCTCAACTGCGTACTGTTGAGGCTAGTTTGGGTGTGGAAGTATTTGACCGTACTGGCATCATCATCGAAATCTTCAGCCGTCACGCTCGTACTCGTACTGCTCGCCTGCAAGTTGATATCGCTCGTCTAAACTACTTAGTGCCGCGACTTCGTGAAACGGCTGAGGGTGATAAAGAGCGTCAAATGGGTCAGGGCGCCGGTGAAACTTCACTAGAGCTAGACCGTCGTAACGTACGTGACCAAATTGCTGCGCTTAAGCGTGAGCTAGTAAGCGTACAAGATGAAATGAAGACCCGACGCACAAGGCGCGCGGAGCTTTTCACTGTTGCTTTAGTTGGCTACACCAATGCCGGTAAGTCTTCGATGATGCGTGCAATGACCGCAACCGAAGTGGTGGGTGAAGATAAACTGTTCGCAACGCTAGATACTACGGTTCGTGCACTTCAGCCGATTACTCAGCCACGTATCTTGGTTTCAGACACCGTTGGTTTCATCAAGAAATTGCCACACGATCTGGTTGCTTCGTTCCACTCAACACTAGCAGAAGCGCATGATGCTTCATTGCTGCTTTATGTCGTTGATGCTTCTGACGTTTCATTCCGCGCACAACTTGATGTGGTACACGACGTATTGGCACAAGTGGGTGTTGAAGGCAGCGAAAAACTATTAGTGCTGAATAAGTGCGATAGATTGACGGAAGAACAGCAATTAGAGCTGATCGAAGAATTCCCAGATGCGATGCTAACGTCGACTCGAGATCCTCTGGATATCACGAAACTGCACAAGTACATCGTTGGTGTTGCTGAAGAAGGCATGATCGAAGAAGAGATCACGATTCCTTATTCTGGACAAGGCATCATTGGTGAGATTCGCTCAAACATGAGTGTGGTTAAAGAAGAATACGATTACGAGTGTATTAAGTTGACCGTTCGCTCTAGTGAAATTGACTTAGCTCGACTGAAAAAGCGTATGCAGAAGTCTTAATCTTTTAGCTAGCTTAAGAAGAATGACCAAAAGAAAAGCGACCTGATAAGGTCGCTTTTTTTATTCGTTGAGTTAATTAAGTCTGTATTGAAATGACTATGCCATTCTTTGAGTCGGTTTCCAACGTGCTAGCTCTGGATCAAGCTTGATACCTTGTGAGGTAAGCAAGTTAACACGAGCCAAGTAAGCCGCACCGTGCATCAGGTGCTTAGCAAGGTCGACCGCATTACGCTGTTGGTAATCGTCTAAGTAGCTGTCTTTTGCCCATGCGTTGAATGCGCCAAGTGCAGGACCTGCCCATACTTGGTAATCCATTTCACGACCTTGTTCGCCGGTGTTTGACCAACGGCTAGAAAGACCCAAGTACCAACGGAAAATCAACGCCATCTTACGCTTCGGGTTGCCTTCCGCTCGTTCGATCTGTTTAGGGTCACGCTCGTTAAAGTGCGCCACAGTCCCTGCCCAAATATCATCCAGTGTTGAACGGAATACTTGCTTCTCTAGCTTTTGACGTTCTTCTACTGGAATCGCTTCAATCGAGTCATAACGTGTGTATAGCTCATACAGTTTGTTGGCTCGCATTGGGAACAAGGTGCCACGCTTAACCACTTGCAGTTTCACGCCCATTTCGAACATGTCTGCCGCCGGAGCCATAGTCACGTCAGCCATTTCAGTTGTCGAAAGCAGCTTACGAGTGTGTTCGCTCGCGCCAGCCTCAACACACGCTTGGTTGATTGAACCAGTAACAATGTATGCCGCACCCATGTTAAACGTCGCTAGAGCAGCGTCAGGCGTACCTACGCCACCACCACAACCGACACGTAGCGGTGTTTTGAATTGGTACTGAGCTTGGATTTGCTCTTTCAGGGCAAGAATCGTTGGTAGTAGAGTTACTAGCGGACGATTATCGGTGTGACCACCAGAATCGGCTTCTGCAGTAATGTCGTCCGCCATAGGAACAAGCTGTGCTAGCTCCATCTGTTCTGCTGTGATTCGGCCTTCATCAACCAAAGCTTGCAGCATTTTCACAGGAGCAGGCTGCATGAACTTACTTGCGACTTCAGTACGGCTTACCTTAGCAATAACCTTGTTGCCAATCTGAATATCACCTTGTGCATCGCGGCTAAGGCCAGCTGCACGGTAGTGAACGATTTGCGGTGTTAGACCTAAGAAGGCAGAAGCCTCAACCGTTTTTACTTTATGTTTCAAAAACAGCTCAACACTGCCGCGCTCTAGTGCGGGTTCGCTTGGGCTGTGAATCAGGTTAAACGCGTAAGGACCGTTTGGCAGTGCAGCTTGAATGCGGTTAATCGCTTGCTCAACACGAGACGGGATTAAACCCGCCGCGCCAAATGAACAAAGAATGCCAGCCTGACCAAGCGCAATCACTAACTCTTCAGATGAAATGCCGTTTGCCATTGCTCCTGCGTAGTAAGCGTATTTTACGCCGTGGCAGCGACGAAAATCTTCGTCGCCTAGGCTTTGTGTACCAAGAGCGGGAGCAAATGCGCTAACAGGTTGGCTGTTCGCAGAGCTTGCTGAATCGCCTGATGCAATCTCAGCTTGTTGGCTTACGCCTAGGCCTTTTTCTGGGTGGTTCACTACGTAACAAGCAAGGCTTAAATCTTTCAAGATTGTCGACATTGCTGTGTTATCGAAACGCGTTGTGTTCTCTTCGATCTGCCAAGGCCACGGAGATAGTTTTTCGTTATTGATTGTAGTTTGAGTTGTCATACTAAATTCTTTCCTAATTCTCTGTCTCTAATGGCGACTTATGCTTTCTTGATACCAGGAGCTTTATCGATAGCAGGGGCTTCTTCGATACAAATCGCGATGTCTTTCACTTCGTAAATACGCAGACCATCTTTGCTCAGGTTTGCGTCGCCAACGATGATGCGTTTGCCGTCTTCGTCTTTAATCGCAGTGATGTGTACATCCAGAGACATCTGTTTGTTCAGAGGGTTAATCTGACCACGGTATTTCCATTTCACTTCCGATTGGATTTGACCAAATTTCGGATTGCGGAAGCCAGCGCCAAGATCTTTGTTTAGCGCGTAGGTTTGCATCAGTTCGATGATCGCTTCGACACCTAGAGAACCTGGCATTACTGGATCTTGATGGAAGTGGAATTGGAAGAACCAATCACTAGGGTCGATCGTACGCTCAGCGTATAGGTAACCAAGGCCGTCTTTACCACCATCGCTTGTGATCTGCACGGTATCGATAAAGTTCAAACGACCGCCAGCCAATTTGTAGTGCTCTTGCACTTCACCAGTAACAGAAACAGGTGCATTGAAGTAACGAGTCGTTTTGTCTAGTAGGTTGATGTTTACATCCGGCGTGCGGTTGTTATCAACGTGCCAAGGGTGAGTCACTTTACCGTTGTCCAAACCAAGTTGATCTTTCAGTGCTGCGCCCTTGAAGTAACCAAATACCGCCGTACCTTGGTAGAAAGGCACGCCGTCAGTACTCAGTTCGAAGCTGAAGCTCTGTACGATGTTAGTGCCCATCATTACCGTTGAAAGTAGACGAGAATCGTTGGTAATTGTTTTGCCACGCAAGTCGACGTTACGTAGCATTTCGCCGCTGCCATCTAGGTTACGGAAAAACAGTTCTTCACCTGGGAAGCCCAATGTTGTTCCCATGTAGCCAGAGATAAAGCCGTTTGGCTGCAGTGAAATCTCCATCAATACCGAGTAAGGCATTAGGGTCTGGTGGCTGTTTTCATCAAAGTACCATGCGTTTTCTGGCACTTCGTACTCTGCGATACACGATGAAGGCTTCTTGAAGTCTCCACGCTTACCGTCGATCTCAACGACACGAGTGGTTAGCTGCAAGTCGCCACACGGAGTACGTGGTGGAATCATGCCACGGTAGATAGAGAAATCAGGACCGAAACATTTCTCGATATCGCCGGTTGCGAATTCGAACATGTGATATGGCGTGAATGGAACTGTATCGGGTGTGCGGTTCGGGTAATCTGGAGTCACCGGTGCTTCAACGTGTTGAAGAGGAATCACGCCTTTGTTTGGAGCTGTTTCTAGGTCTTCAATTTGTGCCATCAACGGCGCATTTGCTGAAGCCTGTTGACTAACGGCTGGTGTATGGCCCAATTTTTCGATAACAGGGGTCGCAACAGCTGTTTCTAAAGAAGGCAGGTAACGAGTACATTCGTCATCTTCTTTGATCATCACACCTAAGTTCTGGAAATCAACAATCACTTTACCGTCCAGCAAAATATCGATGTTGGCTTTCGCGTATGGGCGAGGGCTTAGACCAATCTCGGTCACTTCCATGCGGTAAGTCAGTTCTGCCGATTGCGGGAGAACTTGGCCACGACAACGTACTTGTTGAGGGGCATTTTCAAGCGGTTGGAAACGACCATTTTGAACAAGTGTGTGCATGCCAAGGTGCATCATGAAGAATTGCAGCAGTTGACCACAACCTTCTGCCATCAAAGAGCCAGCCATTACTGAGTCATCTTTGAAGTGACACGGGAAGTACCAGTGCTCAGGCTCTAACTGCTTGTGACCTTCAATCAGACCAAGTCCCCATGTGCCGCCTTGCGGTTCAACACGGCTAACCTTTTCGATCATCATGAACTTCTCTGAGCTGAAGCATAGAGAAGACTGGTGGCTATTGGATTGGTGAGTTGGGCCAAAACACTCTGTAATGTTAGCAGTCAGTAGATGACGTAATTCTTGGTGGTTAAACTGCGTTTTAGGGCAGTGCAGCATAGGGTCGAAGCGTTGCTTAGTTGCAAGTTTACGAGCCTTGATTTCATCTTCAGTGTGAATCACACCTTTGCCGTCTGCTAGCTCTTCATCAGTGAAGAAGCCCGCACAGCCGTTATCCATTTTCAGGATCATCTTGTCGCCAACGAAACACTCGTACGAGAAGAAGAACAGCAGCGTGTCGCCATTGCGAGCAAAGTTATTGATTGAGATATCGTAACGCAGCGTATCGCCACCACGAGGCAAGTCGCCAAGGAAGGTCAGCGTACAGTCAAGCAAGCGGTAAACACGCTCGCCTTTGTTTTCGAAATCAATGCCTAGGTAGCTGATCAGCATTAGATCGCATTGACCAGATTCTACCGCCACTGCCCAAGGGATCTGACCATCAACAAGATACGGCGCATCAACTGGGATGTCGTATTCGGTGGTCATGGTGCTTGGCTTGTACTCGTTGACTGTCGCGTTGAGCTTAGTCACACGAGATACCAATAGGTAGTCAGTGGTTGGTAAACGAACGCGGCGCGAGTAGCTATCGATGATCGCGTAGTCAGGGCCAAATACATTCGCAATATCACCTTCCGCGTATTCAACCAGATCATCGTAATCCCAGATACATGGCTTACGGATAGGTTTTACTGGTGCTGGCGTCGCAAGTACGTTGACTGGCGTTGACTGAACCTGAGTTGGTTGAGCTTGAACAGGCTGAGCTGGCGTTTGTTGACCATTCGTTTGTTGAGAAAGGGCATTGCTATCTAAACCAGACGTGACTGCGTTTAGCTGTGCTTTTAATAGCGCATCAGCCATTTGCATACCTTGGGCACGTGTGTGCAGGAATGCTTTGTGTACTTGCTGCGCCGCTTGCTGGTTTTGAGCAAAAGCTTGGTTTTGGCTTACCTGATCTTGGTTTAGATTTTGTAGCTGCTGTGAAGCTGCGTCGATTTGAGACGCGCCATTTTTAGCGGATAAGACATGAGTCATATTGCTGTGGTTACCTGTTAGCTGACTGTGGCGAGTTGGCGCCAGAGTAGGGGATACTGATGTAGGAGCTTCGATTACTGGCTCTGCCGCGTTTTGCGCTAGTGCTTTCTTCTCTAACTCTTTTTGCGCAAGGGCTGCTTGAATGCTTGCTGTCGTTGGAACCGACGCCACTCTTGCTGCTTGTTTACCAGAAGCTTTCTGTTGAATCGTTGCTAAGTTGGTTACTGGGGTTTCGGCAATATGTTGATAGATATCGCGACCACCAAGAGTCACTTGCTTAACTAATTGACGTTTAGTATCGCTCGCCAGTTCATTGCCTAAACGAACGGAAAGTGATTGAGATTCAATACTCGATTGGCTCAGTAACAGCTGCGAACATTGGCCTTCGCTGATGTTGGCAACAATCGCGTTCTTAGAGCGGACATTTGGATTCAGAGACTCAAGGTTCAAGTTGAGTAGACCGTGTAGCAGGCTTGCCATACCAGAGGCTGCAGAGCAGTGACCCACACGTTGACTCGCTTGAGTCGTTTTTGTGTTCGTGAAACTTAGAGACGAAGACTGATGTAATGAAGATTCAGGTGCATGGTTAAGCTCAAGCAGAGAAACATCGTTCGAGCTCATACCTACCTGAGTCAGTAATTCATCGGTAACGGCGTTGTTACGCTCGCTTGAACCAAAGGCTAAGACGTTGATACTGCCGTAAGCTGTCTCTTGGTTGCTCGCTACTCGACCTTCTTCCACAAGAACAATTGCACCTGCGCCTTCGCCGACATTCCAACTGCCGTCTTGCGGTTGTCCGAATTTTGGTGCAAGTGACACTGGGCTCACGCTGTTCTTCAGAATCACATGTTCTGCACTGCCGCTAAGGTCAACGGCTGCAATCACAACAGCATCCATGGATTCTTGCGACATGAGGTTTTGTGCGACATCGATACAACGAGCAACTGACTGTTCAGCGGCTGAAATCGTAAAGGCAGGGCCGTTAAAGTCCCACAATGAAGAGATACGCGAAGCCATGATATTGCCGATGAAACTGGTGTATTGGTTCAGCTTGGCTGCGTCCATCACACTGTCCATCGTGATGGTTTCTAGCGATTGGTATTCATCTTGTGTTAGCTCAATACCCATGTTGGCAAAGCTGTCAGCCAGTTGGCTATGCAGGTTTACGCGCCCACGGAATTGGTGCATCTCAAGCTCAGTTTCCATCGCAACGAGTACTGCAACCTTTTGGCCTGCTACAAGCTTGGCATCTTTGATCGCTTCGTCTGCAACTTTCATCAGTAGTAACTGCTGAGAGATCAAACGGTCATCTTCATTTGGCGGCACTTTGAAGCGTAGGAAATCGAGATCGAATTGGTCGATGTACGCGCCGTTTGGAATGCCGCGTAAACCAAACTGATTCAGTAGTTCTGGATGTTGGTCTAAGCCTTTCCAGCGTTTCTTAGGCAAAGCAATGAAAGCATCGTTGTTGGTCTCAATCGCAGTGCTTAGCGCATTGATGCTTTGCAGAGAACCGAAGTGAGACGCTAGACCAGTAATGCTTAAATTAGACGGTTGTAGGCTTGGAGATGCCGACTCTAAAGTCTGGGTTACATGATTGGTGTCTGAATACGCTTCAAGCAATAAGTGAGCGTTACAACCACCGAAACCAAATACAGAAACACCCGCGCAGTGCTCTGAGTTACCCGCTTTACTTGGCCAAGGTTGTACCTGCGTTGGCAGAGTCTGTGAGCCAAATAAACCTTCTGGCGACGATAGTGGCTTATCCAAGTTAATACTTGGTGGAAGCACTCCTTCTTTCATCGCAAAGATCATTTTCATGATCCCCGGCATACCCGCAGCAGTCAGTAAGTGACCGAGGTTGGACTTCGCAGAGCCAATCAATGGCGGGTTAGAACCATTCAATTTGTCAGTAAAGAAACGCTCCATTGAGGTTAACTCAACCTTGTCACCTAATGGCGTGCCGGTTGCGTGACACTCAATCACTTCAATGCTGTCTGGTGTTAGGTTTGATGCCTCGTAAGCGCGTTCAAAGGCTTGTACTTGTCCTTTGCTATTTGGGCTTAATACGAACTGGCCACGGCCATCGTTCGACAAGCCAATACCGCTGACGACTGCGTAAATGTTATCGCCATCACGCTCTGCATCAGCTAAGCGTTTTAGCACTAAAACACCGGCGCCTTCGCCAGCAAACAGACCTTTACTGTTGCAATCAAACGGAGCGGAGACACCATGATCTGGGTAAGCATGGAATATGGAGAACCCCATGTTGATAAAGAATGGGTCGGCACCTGATACCGCGCCTGCCAACATCATGTCGGCTTTGCCCGTGTTCAAGTAATCACACGCTAACTTCAATGAATATACTGAACTTGCACATGCCGCGTCTAGGCTCAGTTGTACGTTGCCTAAACCCAATGCATCAGCCACTAATTTAGAGGCGTTGTGTGCAGCTGCACCATTGATAGGGTTGAGGTTTTGCGCGGTTTCATTAGTTGGTAGCAGTGAAAACTGATCATTAGCCAATTTATCTTTAAGTGCTTTCTCGACCACCGAGTGATACATCGGCAGAAACAGATCGTTCGAACGTGTAGTTGGGAACGAAAGGGCACCCATGATCACACCTGTACGCTCTAAAATATCGGCATTCAGATCAATACCGGCGTCGACTAACGCCTTGCGACTGGTATCCAAAGCCCAAAGGAAACTCTGGTCAACACCGTTGAATGACTCGGTTGTTAAGCGGTAGCCATTGCTATCGAAATTGAAATTTTCGATGTAGCCGCCTTTATCACAGTAAAAGCGGTCCGATTCGCCTTGCACGCCCTGATAGCTTTCAGGTTTTGCACCTAACTTTTCAGCGCTTAATGTGGTTCGAGAATCTTTTTTGTTTAGCAAGTTTTGCCAAAAATCTTTCGGCGTATCAGCTTCAGGATATTGGTTAGCAATACCGACAATCGCGATCTTATTGCACTTCACTTGCTGTTTGTTCTGATCTTGAGCTTGATATTGAGATGGCTTCGATTGAGAACTCATACTAGCTCTCCTTGATGATTCACTGCGCTGCCTTGAGACACACCACTGAATTGCTTAGCGGCGGTGATCTGTTGTTCTAGCCCTTGAAGAAGTGGCTCGACAGACAGTGGGATTTGATGAGTAATGAGCTGACCAATGCACTTGATGAGCGTAACAACATCGTCACCACCCTTGGCATTGGAAGCGATTGTGCAGTACTGGTCGGCTACGTCGTCGCTACGATTGATCTTGTCGATCAATGTGCTGGTTTGACGATCGGCACCTACTTCGACAAACAGACGCGCACCTTGTTGACGTGCACTTTGGATCAACGCGGTGAAATCCAGCGTCGAACAAAAAGTGTCGGCAATCGAAAGGGCGATGCTGTCGCTGTCGATATTGATTGGTGCGCCAGTCGGTAGACCTGCTGCGCTGATAAAGCGGATATGCTTTGGCAATTCGTCGAACAGTGGTTGCGTGTAAAACTCACGCACTTGGCTATGTTGGCTCAATGCTGGTGTAGTGTGCATTGCGGTAACACGATTCGCGGCAATGCCACGTTTACCTAGTTTTTTGAGTAGTGCACGACAGGTGCTTTCACAACCGGCCAGTACGCAGGTGTCACCTTGTATGATAGCGAGATAAGCGCGTGGGAACTCTGGTAACAGAGCCTCAATCGCTTGCGCATCACTGCGAACCACAAAGCTATTCCATTGGATGCTTCCGTCGCCGTTCAGCTGCCAATCTTGACGCACTGCGGTGAGTTCGCCAGAAATAGCCGTGGTGAAGATAGGACTGGTTTGAGTCATCTCGATCAGCGCATGTGGTTTTTTCCAAACATTTAAGCTGGCCCACATGGAAGCTTCACCCTTGGAGTAACCCAAAGCGAAATCTGGCTGCACTTTGAATTCATCACATAGCAGTTGTGTTAACAGATAACTACTGCCCACACCTGCAATTGCCAGCTCACTGAGCGACATTTCTTGCGCGTCTTCAGCGTAGGTTTTGTCAGCCTGCAGCATCTCTTTCAAGTTACCTTCGCGTTCTAAACGAGCAAATAACTGTGGGAAATGGTGGTGAAACTCGCGCAACATGCCGGGATAAACCGTGCCAACACCAGGGTAAACAAATGCAACGCCACCTTTGCTTTGAGGCATCGGTGAGAAACAACTGCCTGCTGGCGTTTTGTACTGGCTATTGTCAGCCATTACTTTTGGCAACGCATTTTCTACCGCTGTGATCTCTTGCAATACAGCATCAATTGAAGCTGCCTGAATCACGATGTTCGCGGCAAGATCAACATTGTGTTGAACGTTTTGGAAATGGCTTAGGTTTGAATGCATCAAGCTGGCGATAGCAAGTTCACGGTCTGCCGAT
The DNA here is from genome assembly GCF_000972265.1 of Vibrio sp. ECSMB14106. Lineage (NCBI taxonomy): Bacteria > Pseudomonadati > Pseudomonadota > Gammaproteobacteria > Vibrionales > Vibrionaceae > Vibrio > Vibrio sp. ECSMB14106. Next base: position 78,662 of record NZ_LAUM01000019.1, read on the forward strand.
TCGCTAACGTATTTAAGCTCAGCTCTTAGTGAAGCTAGCTGAGAAACCAATTCAGCTTGTTCGTTGCCTGAAACCACAAACATCAAACGCTCGCTGGATAGCAAGGGTTTTGGTTCTTGCAAACCGGTCGCTTGAGTCAATATCAGGCTGGTGGCTTTTTGGCTATCGTCACTGAAAGTTAACGCAGCAACACGTGCTTTGTTCGGCTCAGTGAACCAGTAATGGTTAGGTAATGAATAGCTCGGCAATGAACGGCTCGATATCGCATTAACCATATTCAACAATTCATTAAACTGCTGCGAAGCAGAGAGTGCAGAATATTGTTGTTGATGGCTTAAATCTGTCGCGGGGCGGCGTGACATATCCAGAGATAGCTGAATGCTATCTCCGGTAGCTGTATCTACAAAGCCCGCCCAATTCGCGTGTGGATGAATCTTATTCTGTGCAGCATTCAGCGCACTCAGCATCAACAATGATGGTGAGTGAGAATCCAAACAAAGCTTAACAACATTACCTTGATTGACTGTCTCGATGGCGTGAGCAAGTGCTTGATTAAAATTGTCATCAACCACAACCGTTACTATCTCTGGAAGCGAAGGTAATAAGTCGGCAGAAAGCTCAGCCGCGTTTGCTGGCTGAGCTAAAAGAGCGATGCGCAATGGCATCGCTTTATTATTAGGAACAGTCACTATGGCAATTGCTCCTTTTCTGCGTTCTTAGTCGCCTCTTTCTTTGATACTGCAGAGCTAGACTTCGGCAAAAATGCGTCGTTTAAGCTCTTGCTGATGGTGACTTTTGCACCTTTCATTACCGCACTTAAACGACCATCTTGGTGGTAAAGCGAGATATCAGCTTGCAGAGAACGAGCTGAGCTTTTTATCACGTTCAGCTCTAGCCAACCTTGGTCACCATTGCGCATTGGTGCGTAACAAATAAACTCACCGATTGCAGACGGTAGGCTTGCCGCGCCGTATTTCAATCGAGCCCATACCAGCATTGCTTGCAACAGATAATCTTCAGCAAATGGCTGACTATCGCCAAAACCTTGCTTAGGAATAAATGATCCGCAGTCGCTGTTTTCAATCTGAGGCAACTGGCACTGAGCCAGTAAGCCTAAGTCGTCAAAGCGTTCAACTGAGGTAATACCTTGCAGTCTTGGTCCGTGAAACAGAGTGCCATCGCTGTATAGAGCTTGTGCCGTTGTTACAGGTGCTGAAGTGTTGGCTTCAAAGCGCTTTGTCGACGCTTGTTGAACATCTTCAGACACTTGCACAGAGGCAACTTGCAACTGAGCTTGATACTGTGGTCGTCCTTGGCAACTGATCGCTGCTTTTAGCTGACCTTTTGATTTAGCATCAGAGGAAAGAACCAGTTTCAGCTCTTGCACTTCATCAGTATCAAAAATCACACCTTTCAGCAGTTTGTAGTTGTGAACGTTAACGTTCACCCCTAACAGTTGCTCTGCCACTTCACGCATCCATTGGATGGCACACACTGTCGGTAACACTGGGTTACCGGCAATGCAGTGATCTTGAATGAAAGGCAATGCCTTTGGATCAAGATGACGTGTCACAGTGATGCTTGTATTCAGCGGACTCTTTGCAAGATGCACAGACTCCGCATTAAGCTTTTTTACAGCTGCTTCCTTGTTCTCAGAACCTTGCATGCTCGTACCAACCAGCAGTTGAATGCCAGTTTCGTTCAGCAGTTGAGAACTAAATAGTTCTGCACCTGCTTGAAGAGGAATAACGTACACGCCGCGCTCGGTGAACATACGTTTCAGTGCTGCGTTGACCATGCCACCGTCCCACGGTCCCCAGTTGAAGCTCATCACTTTCGCTTGAGGGTTGCGCGCAGATAGTTGTAGAGCCGCTTTGTTTAGGATCTCGTTAGACATCGAGTAGTCGCTTTGGCCTGTGTTTCCGTAGAAACCCGCCGCCGAAGAGAACATCGCAATCAGTTTTAGCTTGCTGCTATCAAGACCACCAAGAACGGCTTCTAATCCGCCTACTTTCGTGCCGTAAACCATGTTTAGTTCATCAAGCGTTTTGTCTTGAATGTGTTTGTCAGCCAGTACACCTGCGCCGTGGATAAGACCTGTAATGTCGTCGAAATTTGCCAGTGTTTTCGCTACTGACTCATGGTTCGAAACATCTAAGCTTAGGTATTCAGCGCTCGCGCCAATCTCGTTGAAAGCGGCAAGTGCTGCGTTGATTTCAAGGCTGCTCAATACAGGCTTTAGCAAGGAATCAACTTTCTTCGGCGTTGGTTTGTCACCTGTTGCTTGTAGGTGAGCGATAGCCGCTGGTTTTAGCTCTTTCTCTTGCTTGCCTTGTGCCCACTGAGGTAGCTCAGCTGAAGTAATATGCTTACTACGACCTGCAAGAATGAAGTGAGACTTACATTGTTTAGCAAGCGTCAGTGCACATTCAAACGTCACGCCTTTAGCGCCACCAGTTACGAGAACTTTGTCGCTCTTGGTGAGTTGAGCGCCTGTGTTTTTGGTTTGTGCAGTACCTGGTGTTGCCGCAATTAATGTTGCACGACCAGATTCACTGTTTTCCGCATGGCTAAGGCCGATTTCAACCGTGTTGGTATCGATATCGAATAGTTCGCCTGTGATTGCTTCAGCTAGGTGACGAGCATCAATCGAAGCGTCAGCATCCAATGCGCGGCAGAACACGTTTGACCATTCATGGCTCAGTGTCTTAGTTAGACCAGATAGAGCCGCTTGGTTAAGTTCTGCATTCGCTAATTGCTTAGTATCTAGGTAACCAAAGCCACCATCAATACGGCTCAGTGTGAAGAACACGCTACGACCAGAAACGGCATTCAGCTGACCATTTAGGTGCTTGGCGAATAAGAACGCTGTGGTTAGTGAAGCTCTTGAGTCTGCATTCAAGTTAACCGCTTGCTCGTTGCTTTGTTTCGTATCAACGATAGCTTGTAAATGAATGAAGCCAGCAATCACTTTGTTCGACGTTTTAAGGTCTGCTTCGATGTCGTTAATAACCGCAGTCACACCCGCATCATCGACGCTGTTGAGTGTGTAGCTTGCGATTTCACTGTTTAAAGGTGACGCGGCAGAAAGAGCACTACGCACTACAGCAACTTGAATGCCGTTAGCGGTCAACTTTTCTGCTAGAACACCGGCGTTGTGACCATCATCTGTGATCACGACACAAGCGTCTTTTGAGAAACAATCGACGAGTTTATCTGCCGCTGGTAGCTTTTTTAGCGCCACCTCATTGTGTGGAGGAAGTTCCGCTGTCGCTGTTTCTGCGATAGGCGTTACTGATTCAGCTTTAGCAGTCGCTACAGGTGCAGCAGCGGATAGCTTGCTTTGCATGTAAGTAACGATTTCACCAAGCGTACGACACTCAGCTAGATCTTCAGGGTTTAGCTCTGGCAATGTTGGTAGCTGGTCTTGAACTGTACCTAGGATCTCAACACGTTTGATTGAGTCGATGCCAAGGTCAGCTTCCATATCCATTGCTAGGTCTAGCATTTCTGTTGGGTAGCCAGTTTTATCCGCTACTACGCTCAGCATTGTGCCTTGAACTTGCTCGGCGTTTAAACCGTTTGAGACTGCTTGCGCTGGTGCAGATACTTGAGCTGCTGCTGGAGCAGAAGCCGGAAGCTTGCTGTTCATGTAGGCTACGATTTCGCCTAGAGTGCGACATTCAGCCAAGTCTTCAGGGTTTAGCTCTGGAAGAGTCGGTAGTTCGTCTTGAACCGTACCTAGAATTTCAACACGCTTGATTGAGTCGATACCAAGGTCAGCTTCCATGTCCATTGCAAGGTCTAGCATTTCAGTCGGGTAGCCCGTCTTCTCTGCGACTACTTCTAACATGGTTTTCTGAACGACAGCTGCATCTAGGCCATTGCTAGCTGTTGCTGGAGCAACTACTGCTGCTTGTGAAGACACGGGAGCAGAAGCTGGAAGCTTGCTGTTCATGTAAGCAACGATTTCGCCAAGAGTACGACACTCTGCTAAGTCTTCAGGATTTAGCTCTGGAAGAGTAGGCAGTTCATCTTGAACCGTACCAAGAATCTCAACACGTTTGATTGAGTCGATACCAAGGTCTGCTTCCATATCCATTTCTAGATCAAGCATTTCCGTTGGGTAACCTGTCTTCTCAGCAACCACTTCTAGCATGGTTTGTTGAACGACTTTCGCATCAAGACCGTTAGCGGCTTGAACAGTAGCAGTTGCGCTTGGCTGTGCTGCCACAGGCGCTGATGCTGGCATCTTGCTGTTCATGCTTTTACTGTTCATGTACTCGACGATTTCACCAAGAGTACGACACTCAGCTAAATCTTCAGGGTTCAGCTCAGGTAGGTTTGGCATTTCGTCTTGAACGGTACCAAGGATCTCTACGCGCTTGATCGAGTCGATACCAAGGTCTGCTTCCATGTCCATTTCTAGATCAAGCATCTCCGTTGGGTAACCCGTTTTCTCAGCGACCACTTCTAGCATCACTTTTTCAGCATCGGCTGATTGTACTGCTACTGGTGCAGCTACAGGAGCCGGTTGCGCTTTAACTGGCACAGGTTGAGCAGCAACAGGCGCTGCCGCTTGAGCCGCTACTTGTGGTGCAGGAGCTGCTTTCTGTACTGGCGTAACTTGAACAGACTGAGCTTGAACTGGCGCGGCTTGTACAGCAGTCGCTTGTACTTGAGCTAGAGGCTGTTGAACGATAGCTGCTGGAGTAGTAGTTGGAGTAGCTGGAGCTGGAGCTGGATCTTGAATCGTTGGTTGAGCATTTGCTGGCGCAACGAAGGTTGGTTGTGCCGTTTGTACTGAACCTTGCGTCAGCATATTAAGTGCTGAGTTGTTGCTGTGCGCTTGCATTTCTAGGTAACGAGCGTGAGCTTTTAGCGTTTCAGCTTGGTGCTGGTGGAACATCTCCATAGAACGCTGTAGGTTCCCAGGAATTGCTACGCCTGCTGTTGCCATTTTCGCTTGCTCAGACATTAGGGTGTTGAACGTGTCACCGTATTGCTGAGGAATTGCCAAGAATTGCTGATGTACTTCAGCTGCTTGTTGTTGAGCATTGAAGAACGACTGCAGTGAAGATTCATCAACCGCTACTTGAGCTGTTGGTTGACTAGTCGCCGGGGCTGTTTGAACCACTTGTGGCTGTTGAGCTGCTGTTACGACTTGTGCACTTGGTGCTGGAGCAACTGACTGTTGTACATTTGAAGCTTGAGGAGCAGCCACAGGTACTTCAACAATTTCTGTTTTAATCACTTCTTTTTCCACGATTTTCTCGACTTCAACTTTCACTTCAACAATCTCAGTCTTTTCGGTGACGTTGCCCGAAGCCAATGATTGATCCATTTTCTTACGAGTAGCAGGGCTGATGTAGTTGGTTGCATTCAGCTTGATGTTCATTGGTGATGCCTTTGCAGGTTCAGCAATGTCAGCTTGGTAAGGGTCAATGTTGTCTAATGAAACACCTGCCACGCACAGTTGAACCGCAGCTAAACGAAGCTGTTGGTCACTGTCGCCTTTAGGGCTTGGGTTGATACTGATTGCGTAAAGCTCTTCGTTCTTATCAGCCAATGTTTTCTCAACCAGCTTTTGAAGAATGTTCTTAGGACCGAACTCAACGAATACACGCGCACCGGCTTCATACATTGCTTCAATTTGCTCGCTGAAACGAACCGATTGCAGCATGTGTTGCTTGAACGCTTTCTTGATCGCTTTCGCGTCTTTGCTGTGCAGTTTGCCCGTTGCGTTTGAGTAAAGCGGTAGCGTTGGAGCGCTGAATGAAGCTTTATCAATTGCAGCAGCAAATGGTTTTTGAGCGTGAGCAACAAGCGGTGTGTGGAAAGCACCAGACACAGGCAGAGCAATCGCTTTGAAGCCTTGTTCAGTTAGCGCTTGTGCTGCTTGTTGAACCGTCGCCGTTGGACCTGCAATAACCAATTGAGTCGGAGCGTTGTAGTTGGCAATGCTCACACCTTCGAATTGGCTGATGCAGCTTTCAACGGCTGGAAGCTTGTCTGCGTCTAGGATGACTGCAAACATAGTACCGCTGTCGCCTTGTTCTGGTGTCGCCGCCATCGCATCGCCACGAGCGAAAGCTAGCTGGTAGTAATCGTCTTGCGAGATAACACCCGATGCACATAGTGCGCTTAGCTCACCAAAGCTGTGGCCTGCGACCATGTCGGCTTTGAAGCCAGCTTGAGTCATGATGTCGAACTGACCCATAGACACAGTACCAATCGCACTTTGCGCATTGGCCGTGTTGGTTAGCACCGCTTCTTGAGCTTTGGTTGCTTCTGGTGTGAAGGTTGGAATTGGGAACAGAATTTGCGACAGAGCCGTTTTCTTGTGTTGACCAAATACCTGATCCGCTTGAGCAAGCTGTTGACGCATCTCAGGGTAATGACAAGCAAGCTCGCGACCCATGTTTAGGTATTGCGAACCTTGACCTGCAAATAATGCAGCCACTTTACCAGCACCGTTTTCAGCAATCAGTGCTGATTCACGGTAGCTAGTACCGTTTGGCATCTGCCAATGTGTTTTGGTTTGGCTCTCAAGCATAGAAACCGCTTGAGTCAGTTGCGCTTGAAGGTCTGCTTGGTCAGTGACAACTAAACCAATACGAGCATGCTTAGCATCAACTTCGCGTAGAGCGTGTTGTTCAGCAAGCGCTTCCAGTTTGAACGCAGCGTCTGCAGCTTGAGTTGAAACCTGCTTGAGCTCATTGATCAGTGCTTGACGAGATTCTGCGCTGAATAACAGCGTTTGCGGCACTTGGCGCTGACGGTATTTGTCACCGCGAGCGTGCTCTGGTGTGTACTCTTCCAATACAACGTGGAAGTTAGTGCCACCAAAACCGAATGAGCTGATACCTGCACGGCGTGGTGTGCCGTCGACACGTTTCATCCAAGGACGCGTTTGTGTGTTTAGGTAGAACGGCGAGTTCTCGATATCCAGTTTAGGATTCGGAGCCGATACGTTGATCGTTGGCGGCAGTACTTTGTGGTGCAGTGCTAATGCAGCTTTGATTAAACCTGCAGTACCCGCGGTTGATTTGGTGTGACCAATTTGAGATTTCACAGAGCCTAACGCAATGTGTTGCTTCTCTTCATTGTTCTCACTGAATACCGAGTTTAAGCCTCCAAATTCAGCAACATCACCCGCTGCTGTACCTGTACCGTGCGCTTCTAATAGGCCAAGCGTGTGCGGTGCGAAACCAGCATCGTCGTAAGCACGTTTCAGTGCTTTTGCTTGTCCTTCAGGGCGAGGTGCGTAAATACTCTTGAATTTACCATCCGAAGAAGAACCGACACCTTTAATCACTGAGTAGATTCTGTCGCCATCGCGTTCTGCATCTTCTAAGCGCTTCAGAGCAACCATACCGATGCCTTCACCAATCATCATGCCTTTTGAGTCGATGTCGAAAGGTTGAATGGTTTCATTGGTGGTAAATGCAGGTGTTTTAGAGAAACTCATGTACATGGTTGGCGAGTTATCAGTACACACACCACCTGTGATCATCATTTCGCTGCGGCCTTCAACCAGCTCGCTCAGTGCCATGCGCATTGCGGCTAGAGAACCTGCACACGCAGCATCTACCACACAGTTGATGCCACCAAGGTCAAAGCGGTTAGCAATACGACCTGAAATTACGTTACCCAATGAACCAGGGAATGAGTTTTCTTCCCAGTGGATGTATTGGTCTTGGAACTTTTTGATCAGCATTTCGCTGTCTTCGTCGTTGATGCCACTGCTCTTGAAGACTTTTTTCAAAACAGGGTATTGAAGACGAGCATTCAGGCTTTGAGCAATCTTCTGACCACCACCCACACCCAACGTAATACCGATCTTGTCGCGATCGTAGCCTTCAGGCAGCTTGGCGTCTTCGAGTACTTCCTTTGCCACGATCAGAGAAAGTAGCTGTGAGGTATCAGTCAGTTCTAGGATATTTGGCGGAAGGCCGAACTCCATAGGATTGAAGTCTACTTCAGGGATGAAACCACCACGCTTGCAGTAAGACTTGTCTGGCGCAGTACGATCTGAATCGTAGTAATCTTCTGGACGCCAGTGCGTATCAGGTACTTCGGTAATGGCATCGATCTTTTCACTGATCAAATCCCAGAACTTGTTTAAGTAACGAGAGTTCGCAAACATGCTTGCCATACCAACGATAGCAATAGGCATGTCTTTAAGACGTTTATTAAGTCGAGTGTCGTCGACTGATTCCGGTGTATTTTTTTCGGGTTGGCTCATTATGAGTCTCCACTAGAAATCACAGAAAGTGATGTCGTGTTTTGATGCTGCGCTTTTAAAGCTATAGGAAGAAAATCTGAAGCAGATTTAGGGAAGCGCAGCTGAAAATTCAGGTTGCTGAGTGGCAGCAACCAGATAGAAGTTAGGCCTTCAAAGTGCGTTGACTTACGGAAATTGAGAACGTGTTTCATGCGCGGGAGAGGCATTCGAATGTGAGGGTAGTGTCCATTAAAATCCTGTCCAAAGTACTGCTTTTGTTAAAGCAGATATCCGCAATAAAAACATGTGAATTTGTTTAATGGTTGAGCAGGCTACCCGAGGTACGTAACCGATACAATGCTCCTAAAGGCCGCCACGATCTGTTCAGACCAGATGAATTGAGTGTGTTTTTGTTTTTTGTGTTTTAATTAAATTTAACCTGTTGATATTTAAGGGGTATAGGTGGTTTTTTAGTGTTTATACTCTATTTTATGGGTTGGTGAGATCTACGTCAGGTTTTTGTAAGTAATATTTAATAGGTAATTGTTCAGTAAGGCTCAGTGTGATCTATGTTTCAATTTGTTATTATTTGAAAAATGAGTTTTAAATCCGCATATGAAGGGAGTTTCCTGGCCAAACTCTCTATGTTTACCTCAAAACATAGGTGGGTTAAATTTGTTCGTTTTGATGTTTTACTGATGGCTTTATGGTGGTTGATTTTTAAGAAATGAGTGCTAGAAAGATGGAAACGTCAGTCATTGATTTGTGGTTTTGTTCTCTAAGTGATTTGGATGAAGATAGTGATCATGTGTCGCACCTAAAACAGAAACTTACTGTCGATGAAGTAGCCAAAGTTGAGCGCTATCGAATGCCTTCATCTCAGACTCAAGCTCTGTATGTGCGAAGCTGTTTGAGAGCGATCTTATCTCGTTACTCTTGTTTTCAGCCTGAAGAGTGGCGCTTTGAATATGGTGAAAAAGGCAAACCAAGTTTAGTTGAGAAGCAACAGATAGAAACTGGCCTGAATTTTAATATCAGTCATAGCAAAGAATATTTGTTAATCGCGGTATGCCAAACGAAAGGGCAACCACTTCAGCTTGGGGTGGATATTGAACATGCAAGAATCTCGACCAATATTGCTGCGATCATGAAGCATTACTTTTCGGAATCCGAGATTAGCGACTTTCTCGAGCTGGATGACGCATCCCAAAGAGAACGTTTTTTCGATTTGTGGGCGCTGAAAGAGTCGTATATAAAAGCGACAGGCAAGGGGCTAGCCACATCGTTGAAAAGTTTTTCGTTCAATTTCTCCAATCTGACTAAGCAAACGCTGCCATTTAGTTCTTCTGATTTCCAATCGGTGTTGAATGGAGAGATTCGGTTGTACAGTGGAATTGGGTTGGAGTTGGACGCTGCTGAAATTGACGATGCTTCTACAAGCTGGCAATGTCGTTTAGGACGGCTGGATGACCAGTTCCGATTTGCCGTGACGCTTGGCGGTGCAACGCTTCCGATGCACTTAGAGATGAAATGTTTCCCAGTAGCTAAGCTACTTGGCTGAGTGTGCGCTTGTTATACTAGAAACTTAAACCTCTAATCTTGAAAAAAGCACACTCTCAGCCACTCGCACTTTCAGCCACTCGTAATATTGGTTAACTCGTCTCGCCAAGCATCGCTTTTAATACTTCAGCGGGTACAGGCTGCAGTTGCTTGTCTTTATCAAGGCAGACCATTTCAATATCACCAATCACAGCAGGCTTAGTAGCATCTTTACGCCATACCTCTTGTCGCCATAAGGTTTTGTATTTTCCATCGAGTTCAAAAGAGGTTCGGATGTCGCAGATCTCAGCGAACTCAACCCCATCTTGAAAAGTCATGTTGGCTTTATAGACCGCAAAACCTAGTCCGTGTTCATTCCACAATTCCGCCAGTTTATCGCTACCCAAGACATGCTCGCGAGCACGCTCAAAGTATTTAAGAAAGTTAGGGTGATAAACCACACCAGAGTGATCGGTATCTTCATAGTAAATCTGTACTGGGTGATGGTAGATCTGACTCATGGGTAGCAACTCTTATTAAGTGTAAATCTGACTAAGTTGTGCTGCACTCTACAGGATAGATCGAAATTACTTCAAGGCATCATCGGTAATGTGGCTTTTGGTCAGACCTCATTCATTACTAATACGTTGGTCAACTCCCACCCATTTACAAATATTCTATGTGTCATTTTCCACCCATTAATTTATGCAGCGAGTTGGCGACGATTACTGGCAGATCTGACGAAGCCTTATGGTTAAAGGGTTGTTAATGGATTGTGTCAATATGGCGCGCAAATTGCCTTAGTTAATGCACGCAGTTCCCATTGAAGGGCTGCTTTGTTTACTAAGGAGAATAATAATGTTTAAGCCTCTTACCCTGCTGTCTGTCTCTGCTCTGGCGCTCACCAGTTTTAATGCTGCTGCAAACTGTGATCCAGGTGAAATCGTGATTAAATTCAGTCACGTAACCAATACTGATAAGCACCCGAAAGGCATTGCCGCTTCTTTACTGGAAGAGCGAGTAAACACGGAAATGAATGGCAAAGCTTGTATGCAAGTTTTCCCTAACTCGACGCTATATGATGATAATAAGGTACTGGAAGCCCTGTTAAATGGTGATGTTCAAATGGCGGCGCCATCGCTGTCTAAATTTGAGAAGTTCACTAAGAAATACCGCATTTTTGACCTTCCTTTCCTATTTGAAGACGTAGAAGCCGTTGACCGTTTCCAAAACTCAGAATCTGGTGAAAAGCTGAAGAACGCGATGAAGCGTCGTGGCCTGCAAGGTCTTGCGTTTTGGCACAATGGCATGAAACAGATGTCGGCGAACAAACCTCTTATCAGCCCTGAAGATGCAAAAGGTTTGAAATTCCGTGTTCAAGCATCGGATGTATTGGTGGCTCAGTTTGAACAACTAGGCGCTAACCCACAGAAGATGTCTTTCAAAGAAGTGTACGGTGGCTTGCAAACTAAGGTTATCGATGGCCAAGAGAACACATGGTCAAACATCTACGGTAAAAAGTTCTTTGAAGTACAAGACGGCGTGACTGAAACCAATCACGGTATCTTGGATTACCTAGTGGTAACGTCAAACGACTTCTGGAAGGACCTACCTGAAGATGTACGCACACAGCTTGGCACTATCGTTAAAGAAGTGTCTGAGACGCGTAATGCTGAATCTTCAAAAGTTAACCTAGCGAACAAAAATAACATCATCGAAGCCGGTGGTGAGGTTCGTACACTTACGCCTGAACAGCGTCAAGCATGGGTAACTGCACTTCAACCAGTATGGAAGAAGTTTGAAAAAGACATCGGTTCAGATCTTATCGATGCAGCATTAGCTTCAAACCAATAACACCGCTAGAGAAGTGGCGAGCGTTTTCGCCACTTCTTATTAAAACAATTATAAGCGGAGTCAATTATGGAAAAGCCTCAAATGGAACAACCAAATTCTAGCGAATCAGCACTGGAACCCTCTCTTTTTTCCAAAGTTGGAAGAGTTACGGATGCGATTGAAGAGTCATTAATCGCATTTTTCCTTGGCGCAATGACGCTACTTACTTTTGCCAATGTGGTATTTCGATACGCATTCAATGGCAATATCTTGTGGGCACTAGAACTGACGGTGTTCATGTTTGCTTGGATGGTGTTAGTGGGCGCATCTTATGGCGTTAAAAAACACTTCCACATTGGCGTTGATGTGATCATCAACCTTGCCCCAGAAAAGCTACGTAAAGTGTATGCGTTAATAGCCGTTACAAGCTGCCTAGCATTCTCAATCTTACTTCTTATCGGTTCTTGGAATTACTGGTACCCGTTCGCGACTGAGCGCGCATGGTATGAAACCGATGATATTCCAATGCCCGAGATGCTTCAGTTTCTTTCTGATTGGATGAATGAAGGCGAGCGATACGAGAAACTGCCACGTTTTATTCCTTACATGGCACTGCCGATTGGTATGGCAATGCTGACGTTCCGTTTTGCCCAAGTCGCTTACCAAGTAGTCACAGGCAAGCTTGACCGTATGATTGCAGGTCATGAAGCCGAAGAAGAGCTGGATGCATTGAAAGCTGATGTGTTAGCGGGTTCTGATGAAGACGCGACAGCGGTATTGGATTCGACTAAGCAGAACAAGGCGAATGAGTCGGGTACAAAATTTAACGGAAAGGAAGACTAATCATGGCAATGTTATTTCTATTCTTAATGGTAATTGCTTTCATGTTGGTCGGTGTACCAATTGCGATTTCCCTAGGTTTATCGAGCATCATATTCTTGTTAATGCACTCTGATGCTTCTTTGGCATCCGTTGCACAAACGTTGTTTAATGCTTTTGCAGGCCACTACACACTCTTAGCGATACCTTTCTTTATTTTGGCCTCTAGTTTCATGTCCACAGGCGGTGTGGCGAAACGTATTATTCGTTTTGCTATCGCAATGGTCGGCTGGTTCCGTGGCGGGTTAGCGATGGCTTCGGTTGTGGCATGTATGATGTTCGCAGCGTTATCTGGATCGTCTCCAGCAACGGTAGTGGCAATCGGTAGCATTGTTATCGCAGGTATGATCAAAAACGGCTACACAAAAGAATTCGCAGCAGGGGTTATCTGTAATGCGGGCACTTTGGGTATCTTGATTCCACCGTCAATCGTGATGGTGGTTTACGCAGCGGCGACCGATGTGTCGGTAGGTCGTATGTTCCTTGGTGGCGTTATTCCTGGCCTGCTAGCGGGTGTGATGTTGATGATTGCTATCTACATTGCTGCACGTATTAAAAAGATTCCAGCACAGCCATTTGTGGGTTGGGGCGAAATGTTCGCGGCAGCAAAAGACGCGAGTTGGGGCCTGCTATTGATTGTCATCATTTTGGGGGGGATCTACGGCGGTATCTTCACTCCGACAGAAGCGGCGGCAGTCGCAGCGGTGTATGCGTTCTTTATTGCCAACTTTATCTATAAAGATATGGGTCCATTTGCTGACAGGAACAACACTAAACCGGCTCTGGTTAAAGCGTTCCAAACTTTATTTCACAAAGACACTAAAGACACGCTTTACGATGCAGGCAAGCTGACGATTATGTTGCTGTTTATCATTGCTAATGCTCTGATTCTTAAGCACGTACTGACAGAAGAACGTATCCCTCAAATGATCACTGAGTCGATGCTTTCTGCTGGGTTAGGTCCTATTACCTTCTTGATTGTAGTGAACGTTCTACTCTTGATTGGTGGGCAGTTCATGGAGCCATCAGGCTTACTGATCATCGTTGCGCCGTTGGTATTCCCAATCGCAATAGCTTTGGGTATCGACCCGATTCACCTCGGTATCATGATGGTAGTGAACATGGAGATAGGGATGATCACGCCGCCTGTTGGACTCAACTTGTTTGTGACCGCAGGGGTTGCGAAGATGTCGATGATGAACGTAGTGAAAGCGGCACTGCCTTGGGTAGGAGTAATGTTCCTGTTCTTGATTATCGTAACTTACGTGCCTTGGGTTTCTACATGGTTACCAACCACATTGATGGGACCGGAAATCATAACCAAGTAGTTATTTGGTGACACGGAATTTAACCCATAAAAAATGAGGAGGTCACTAGACCTCCTCATCTATATTTCTGCCACGATTTGAATGAGGGTTTATTTGCTCATACAGAGCGCGTTTTGCCTCTAATTCTGGCGTGTGTAGATCGACATGATTATCAGTATAAAAAATACCATCTATCTCGAAAGTATCGGTAATCGATGGCACTTTTGTTTTCTCACCCATAACGACTTCCTTATTATATTTATTGCATAACATCCTGTTAGTGAAATAAGTATAGGTGATCTTGCTCCCAAATCTAATTTAGTTTGGTTCTACCTTATAAGATTCTTTCGTGAGCTGGTGTTTTTGCATCTTATCGTAGAGGGTTTTCCTCGGTAATTGCAGCCTCTCCATGGTCTCTTTTATGCTGCCATTGCATTCAATAAGTGCCTGCTTCAACGTGTTTTTTTCAAAGTCAGATACCAATTCTGCCAAAGACAGTTCTTGAGTAGTTTCAGTGGCGCTGTCTGATAAGTGAGAAAGCTTACCTAAAAGTACAAAACGCTCTGCAGTATTACGTAATTCTCGAACATTTCCTGGCCAATCATGAGCCAAAAGCGCGTGCAGTTCTGTTTGTGGCAGTGCAGGGGCTGTTTTACCATAACGCGCTGCTGCGACGAGCAAGAAATGGTGAAAGAGTGCTGGGATGTCTTCCTGTCTACTTCTTAGTGGAGGTAAATCTAAGGTCACGACATTGAGTCGGTAATAAAGGTCTTGGCGAAAAGTGCCTTCTTCAGCGGCTTTCTTTAGGTCTACTTTAGTTGCTGCAATCACTCGAATATCGAGAGGAACCAAACCGTTTGAGCCAACCCTTTCAATGACACGTTCTTGTAATACGCGTAACAGACGTATCTGCGCTTGCATTGGCATGGATTCTATTTCATCTAAGAACAGGGTGCCGCCTTGTGCAAACTCAAACTTACCTACGCGTTTGCTATCAGCACCCGTGAAAGCGCCTTTTTCATGGCCATAGAGCTCACTTTCAATCAGGTTCTCAGGAACGGCACCACAATTGACTGCGACAAAATTTTGCTCTCGACGGCTGCTTTGTTCATGTAGGGAACGTGCGACTAGTTCTTTACCTGTTCCCGTTTCGCCAAACAATAAAATATCGGCGTTGGTATCGGCGACGTGAGTGATGATCGAACGAAGCTCAGTCATCGATGGCGTGTCACCAATGATTCTTGGACCCAGTGCTTTACTCGCTTTCAACGAACGCTTTAGTTCTTGGTTTTCGAGGGTCAATCGGCGTTTTTCGATCGCCCGTTTGGTGGTTTCGATCAAACGCTCATTGGCAAATGGTTTTTCAATGAAATCATAGGCACCATCATGGATAGCTTGCACGGCCATTGATATATCACCATGCCCGGTGATCATGATGACAGGAATCTCTTTATCTTTGTGCATGGCAGTGTTGAGTAGATCATGTCCAGAAATACCCGGTAAACAAATATCTGTGATGATCACATGGGGAAGACCATTTTTTTTGATCGCAAGTAGTGCTGATTCTGCATCATGAAAGAATTCAGCATTAATGTCAGCGAGCTCAAAGCTCTGCTCAATTGCCATCCTTAAATCGGATTCATCATCAATGAAATAGACGTCACACATAGTTATTCCTTTACTCTTTTATACTGAATATCGCTGAAATTTTTGTTTTGCTTCAGTCCATTTTGTTCTTTTTGGAACGTTGTTCGTCAGACATTATCGGGAGTTCAATAGTAAAACGAGCACCGCTTTGCGGACTGACTCCTGTCACTAGTTTGCCGTTAATTCCGCTGATTATTTGTTGAGAAATCGACAGCCCGAGTCCAAGTCCATTTTTTTTAGTGGTATGAAAGGGTTCAAAAAAGTGTCCCGTCGTAGGCGAGACAAAACCGGGGCCATTGTCATCGACATGAATCAACAGAGTTTTTGATTGTGCGTTATCTGATTCGCTAATCTCTAACAGGATAGCCAATTGTTTATCTTCTTGATTTTCCATAGCTTGAACAGCATTGGTCAGTAGGTTAATGATGACCTGTTCCAATTGAATCGCATTGGCGAGCACGCAGGCGTCGAAGACTTCAGGGAACTCATTTACTTTGACTCGCTCAGTCTTTAACTGCGGTTTCATCAGTTCTTTTGAGGAATGAAGAATAGGCAGTATCTGTAATGTTTGTAGTTCTTCCGCCGTGGATTTCTTAGCGAAGGAACGGAGTTGATGGCTTATTTTTGCCATACGATCCGTCAGTGCTGAAATCCGAGAGAGGTTGTCATCGACTCGGTCTGTCTTCTCTTTTTCAAGAAAGAGTCGGCCATTGTCTGCATAACTGCGAATAGCCGCCAATGGGTTATTCAGTTCATGGCTGATGCTTGCTGACATCTGACCTAATACTGCCAGCTTTGCTGCTTGTATTAGCTCGTCTTGTGTCTGTCTGAGTATCTGTTCTGTTTCGATACGGTGCTTGATCTCAACGTGCAGTTCTGATGTGCGCTCAAGAACTTGAAATTCCAGCTTTTGTTTGGCTTCAGATTGCAGCCTATCGATCTGGGCACGTCTTTGTTGGCGATGGTTGTTGAGTTGTATGGTGAGATAAATAATCGCAAATACTAAGCTCAACACCACCATATAGGCGATCAAATCCCACCAAACTAAGTGTGTCGGAGAGAATACCCGAACGGTTAATTTGGGGTCATCCAAAAAACGTGAGGAAGTGAAAAAGTGCTCTTGAACGAGTTTATGCGTTGACTTAATACTGCTGGTAGAGCTCTCCAAATCACCTGAAAAATGCAGACTCTCGATTTTTGTATCTAGATACTGTCTACTTTCTTGAATTCGAGCCTGTTGGGCCTTACTGAGTGGTTGGAGGCTTTTGAGTAACCATTCTGGATTACTTGACATAAAAACAATCAGGTCTTTATCGTCAGCAACAAAATAACTCTGTTTACCTTTCCAACTTGTTTCAATCAGTGATAAATCCATTTTTACGACAATCACGCCAATGATTTCGGCTGCGTAGGAGACAGGAAAGGAATAATAATAGCCCCGCTTCCCCGAAGTAGAACCTAAAGCAAAGTACTGATTTTCATTGCCGAGAATCGCTTGTTGATAGTAAGGACGAAACGCAAAATTACGTCCAACAAACGAGTGTTTAAGGTTCCAGTTACTAGCCGCGATGGTAGTGCCAATGCTGTCCAATAAGTAGGTGTCAGAGGCTTGAATCACAGTGTTGACGTGTTCTAGATAGCGATTGGTCAGTTCAATTTGTGCGGAGTTATCTGGTGAATGTAAGGCATCGACCAGTTCTATATCCTTTGAAAGCAGCTCTGGAATGTGCGCGAACTTGTCCAATTGACTGGAAATGTGAACCGAAAAACGGTCCAGCTTAGATTGATGATCATTTAACAAACTTTCATGGCTTGTGCTCCACACCCAATGACCGCCAAACACCATCAGTAAACTGTATGTGACCATTAACAGTATTGGGATTCTAAAAGCTTGAAACATGAAGGCTCTCCGCTAATTTCTTTGGTAAACAATCAAGCCTGTCTCCTCTCGTTTATGGTAGCAAATAGCGGTAGTTTTTGCTGGAAGCAGAGAGTGAACAGATGGTTGTAGGTTAAGGCTTTGTAACGGAGATTGTTGAAAAACTTATCGACTCTGAGGGGTAAAACAAGAGCAAGATCTCTTTTTAAGGTTTTTAGCAAAAAAAGGCCTCGATTCCCTTGAAAAAGTCGCTATTGTCCCCATTTCTGTTGTGCTAAGTGATGTTTTGATCGTTTTTGTATCATTTAGTTGAACGAATTTAGAGCATTCATCATTAAGCAGAGGTGAACGGCTCGACAGAGATTAAACAGATCGCTAGAATGTCGCGTCTAAAATCTCTGTCCTGAGGCTAATCGGAGATACCTTTCTTGTTTCTGAAAACAAGCTTTGTTGCGTTTTAATCGGCGCGTGAAGAACGAAGATATCGCTGATTAGTCTGGTGTTTAGTTGAATAATCAATTCAAACATCAATGCTCAATTTTAAATTAGGTGTTCGGATAGAGCACTACACAAGGATGCAGCCAACAACGTCGGCTTTTGAATTAAAGCTAAGTTACGGCTCATATGCTCAGATTACTGAGCCAGTTTTGAGGTTTATATAATGCAAGTTACTGTTGAAACGCTAGAAGGCCTAGAGCGCCGTCTTAATATTACTGTTCCTGCTGCTAACATCGAAGATGCAGTTACAGCTGAACTACGCAACATCGCGAAAAATCGTCGTTTCGATGGTTTCCGTAAAGGCAAAGTGCCAATGAAGATGGTTGCTAAAATGTACGGCAAAGCAGTACGTCAAGACGTGATGGGCGAAGTAATGCAACGTCACTTCATCGAAGCGATCGTGAAAGAGAAAATCAACCCAGCTGGCGCACCTACTTTCGCACCAGTTGAAAACAGCGAAGGCGCAGACCTAGTATTCAACGCAACTTTTGAAGTTTACCCAGAAGTTGAACTGAAAGGTCTAGAAAACATCACTGTTGAGAAACCTGCAGTAGAAGTTAAAGAAGCTGACGTTGAAGAGATGATCGAAACTCTACGTAAGCAACAAGCAACTTGGACTGAAGTTGACACTGCAGCTGACGCTAGCTCTCGTGCAACTATCGACTTCGTTGGTTCTATCGACGGTGAAGAGTTCGAAGGCGGTAAAGCTGAGAACTTCCCACTAGAGATGGGTGCTGGTCGCATGATCCCTGGTTTTGAAGACGGTATCGTTGGTAAAACAGCAGGCATGGAATTCGAAATTGACGTAAACTTCCCAGAAGATTACCACGCTGAAAACCTAAAAGGTAAATCAGCTAAGTTCTCTATCAAGTTGAACAAAGTTGAAGCTCGTGAACTTCCAGAACTAAACGAAGAGTTCGTTTCTAAGTTCGGCGCTGCTGACGGCGTTGAAGGTCTTAAAGCTGAAGTTCGTAAGAACATGGAGCGTGAGCTTAAGCAAGCTGTTAAGAACCGCATCAAAGAGCAAGCTATCGATGGCCTAGTTAACGAAAACAACATCGACGTACCTTCTGCTCTTATCGATCAAGAGATCGGTGTTCTACGTCAACAAGCTGCTCAACGTTTCGGTGGCAACACTGAAGCTGCTGACCAACTTCCACGTGAGCTGTTCGAAGAGCAAGCGAAACGTCGCGTAGTTGTAGGTCTTCTTCTTGGTGAAGTAATCAAGACTGAAGAGCTAGAAGCTGACGACGAGAAAGTTAAAGCTATCATCGAAGAGATGGCTACAGCATACGAAGATCCAACAGAAGTTATTGCTTACTACGAGCAAAACGAGCAAATGATGAACAACATGCGTAACGTTGCTTTAGAAGAGCAAGCAGTTGATGCAATCATCGCTAAAGCTCAAGTTTCTGATAAAGAAGTTAGCTTCAGCGAGCTAATGAATCAGCAACCTGCATAATATAGTAATATCTGATGTAGAAGGTTGACGTACGGTCAACAATTCTGCTAACAATGGTCCGTATGATTTAATCATTCGGGCCATTTATTTTAGGGACATAAGAATATGAGCTACCAAGAAAAAAATACAATGCCATCGATTATGGACGCGTTAGTTCCTATGGTGGTTGAACAAACTTCCCGTGGTGAACGCTCTTACGATATCTATTCTCGTCTGTTAAAAGAACGTATCATTTTCTTAACCGGTCAAGTTGAAGACCACATGGCAAACCTTGTCGTGGCTCAAATGCTTTTCTTGGAATCAGAAAACCCAGACAAAGATATCTATCTTTACATCAACTCACCAGGCGGTAGCGTAACTGCAGGTATGTCTATTTACGACACAATGCAGTTCATCAAGCCAAACGTGAGTACAGTATGTATGGGTCAAGCGTGCTCTATGGGAGCATTCTTACTAGCCGGTGGTGCTCCTGGTAAGCGTCACGCGCTTCCAAATTCACGTGTGATGATTCACCAGCCACTTGGCGGCTTCCAAGGTCAAGCGTCTGATATTCAAATTCATGCGCAAGAGATCCTAACGATCAAACAAAAGCTAAATAAGCTATTGGCGGAGCACACCGGTCAGCCTCTAGAAGTTATTGAGCAACATACAGATCGTGACAATTTCATGTCTGCTGAGCAATCAGTAGAATACGGTTTGGTGGATTCAGTTCTTAATCATCGCGGCCAATAATTGCAAGGCAATTGTTTAACGCAAAGTGATTCAAATTGATATACACTCAAACATAGAGAGTACAGGCTAAGAGGTTAGCGAATGACAGACAAAAGCAAAGAGGGTGGTAGCAGTAAACTGCTTTACTGCTCTTTCTGTGGCAAAAGCCAACACGAAGTTCGCAAGTTAATCGCAGGTCCTTCTGTTTACATTTGTGATGAATGTGTCGATCTTTGTAACGACATTATTCGTGAAGAAATTAAAGATGTTCTTCCTAAGAAAGAATCTGAATCGCTGCCTACGCCGCGTGAGATTCGTGAGCATCTTGACGACTATGTAATCGGTCAGGAATACGCGAAAAAAGTGCTAGCAGTTGCGGTATATAACCACTACAAGCGTTTACGTAATGGTGATACAACGGCTGAAGGCGTAGAGTTAGGTAAGAGTAACATTCTTCTTATCGGTCCTACTGGTAGTGGCAAAACACTACTTGCTGAAACACTGGCTCGTTTCCTAGACGTTCCATTCACAATGGCAGACGCAACAACACTAACCGAAGCGGGTTACGTGGGCGAAGATGTTGAAAACATCATCCAGAAGTTGCTTCAGAAATGCGATTACGACGTAGCGAAAGCGGAACGCGGCATTGTTTACATCGATGAAATCGACAAGATTTCTCGTAAAGCTGAAAACCCATCAATCACTCGTGATGTGTCTGGTGAAGGTGTACAGCAAGCTCTACTAAAACTTGTTGAAGGTACAGTGGCTTCAGTTCCACCTCAAGGTGGTCGTAAACATCCACAGCAAGAATTCTTGCAAGTGGACACGTCTAAGATCCTATTTATCTGTGGTGGTGCGTTTGCAGGCCTAGATAAAGTGATTGAGCAACGTGTAGAAACAGGTTCAAGTATCGGCTTCGGCGCAGAAGTGCGTTCAAAAGACGAAACCAAAACTATCGGTGAATTGTTCACTCAAGTAGAACCTGAAGATCTAGTGAAGTATGGTTTAATTCCAGAATTCATCGGTCGTCTACCTGTTACAACAACACTGACAGAGCTTGATGAAGAAGCGTTAATCCAAATCCTTTGTGAGCCAAAGAATGCACTGACAAAACAGTATGCTGCATTATTTGAACTTGAGGATACAGAGCTAGAATTCCGCGAAGACGCTTTACGCGCTATTGCTAAGAAAGCAATGAACCGTAAAACAGGTGCTCGTGGTCTACGCTCTATTTTGGAAGGGGTTCTACTAGAAACTATGTATGAACTGCCATCTTCTACAGACGTAAGCAAGGTTGTGATTGATGAGTCGGTAATTAATGGTGAGTCAGAACCACTATTAATTTACAGTAACTCAGATAACCAAGCAGCTGTTGCAGAGTAAGTCTTTTTTAGACTACACGCTCAAATTGAAAAAGGAGGTAAGCAATTACCTCCTTTTTTTTATTCTTCCATTGAATCCAGTCGTTTAAGCCCCATATACTGCTTTATAAGTTTAAAGCGGAAGAGAGAAATATATGAACTTGGAACGTTCCGAGCGTATCGAAATCCCCGTGCTACCTCTACGTGATGTAGTGGTCTACCCACATATGGTTATTCCATTGTTTGTTGGTCGTGAAAAATCGATTACTTGCCTTGAATCGGCAATGGAAGCTAACAAACAAGTACTACTTGTAGCACAGAAAGAAGCGGACACTGATGAACCTTCAATAGAAGACCTATTTGATGTAGGTACCGTTGCTACCATTCTTCAATTGCTCAAGCTTCCCGACGGTACTGTAAAAGTACTTGTTGAAGGTCAGCAGCGTGCAAAAATTAATCAATTTAAAGAAAGTGAATTTTTCTTAGCAGATGCAGAATACGTTGTAACTTCCGAGCTTGACGAAAAAGAACAAGAAGTGGTTGTTCGTAGTGCGATCAATCAATTCGAAGGCTTTATTAAGCTAAACAAAAAGATTCCACCAGAAGTTCTAACGTCGCTAAATGGTATTGACGAGGCAGCACGCCTAGCCGATACCATTGCAGCACACATGCCCCTTAAATTGGTAGACAAGCAGCACGTTCTAGAAATTTCAGATGTAACTGAACGTTTGGAATTCTTGATGGGCCAAATGGAGTCAGAGATTGACATCCTGCAAGTTGAAAAACGTATTCGTGGCCGCGTTAAGAAACAGATGGAAAAATCTCAGCGCGAGTATTATCTGAATGAGCAAATGAAAGCGATTCAGAAAGAACTGGGCGAGATGGATGACGCACCTGATGAATTCGAAACTCTGAAGAAGAAGATCGAAGATTCAAAAATGCCTAAAGAAGCTCGCGAGAAAACCGAGCAAGAACTGCAAAAATTGAAAATGATGTCGCCAATGTCGGCTGAAGCGACAGTAGTACGTAGCTACATTGATTGGATGGTGGGTGTTCCTTGGACCAAGCGTTCAAAAGTTAAAAAGAATTTAGCGAAAGCGGAAGAGGTTTTAAACGAAGACCACTACGGCTTAGAGCGTGTTAAAGAACGTATCCTTGAATACTTGGCAGTACAAAATCGAATTAACAAGCTAAAAGGTCCAATCCTTTGTCTTGTTGGTCCTCCTGGTGTAGGTAAAACCTCGCTAGGCCGTTCGATTGCAGCGGCAACGGGCCGTAAGTACACTCGTATGGCACTAGGCGGCGTCCGTGATGAAGCTGAGATTCGTGGTCACCGTCGTACGTATATTGGCTCTCTTCCAGGTAAGCTAATCCAGAAGATGTCTAAAGTTGGTGTTAAAAACCCTCTATTCTTATTAGATGAGATCGATAAGATGTCATCTGATATGCGCGGAGACCCATCCTCGGCGCTATTGGAAGTTCTTGACCCTGAACAAAACGTTTCATTCAACGATCACTACTTAGAAGTAGATTACGATCTGTCAGATGTAATGTTTGTTGCAACGTCTAACTCGATGGATATTCCTGGCCCGTTACTAGACCGTATGGAAGTGATTCGCCTATCTGGTTACACAGAAGACGAAAAGCTGAACATTGCTAAGAGTCACTTACTGGACAAGCAAGTTCAGCGCAACGGTCTTAAGCCTCATGAAATTGAGATTGAAGACTCTGCAATCATCGGCATCATTCGTTACTACACACGTGAAGCGGGTGTACGTAGCCTAGAGCGTGAAATCTCTAAGATCTGTCGTAAAGCAGTGAAGAACATCTTGCTAGACAGCGACCTTAAGTCTGTAACGGTTAATATTGATAACCTGAAAGAGTACTTAGGCGTTCAACGTCATGACTTCGGTAAAGCGGATGAAAGTAACCGTATTGGTCAGGTAACTGGTCTAGCTTGGACTCAAGTTGGTGGCGATCTACTGACTATCGAAACTGAAGCAATGCCGGGTAAAGGCAAGCTAACGCAAACGGGTTCACTTGGCGATGTGATGAAAGAATCGATTCAAGCGGCAATGACCGTGGTTCGTTCTCGTGCTGAAAAGCTTGGTATTAACTCAGATTTCTACGAAAAGCGCGATATTCACGTTCACGTACCGGAAGGTGCTACACCGAAAGATGGCCCGAGTGCGGGTATCGCAATGTGTACTGCATTAGTATCTAGCTTGACGGGTAACCCTGTTAAAGCAGAGGTCGGTATGACAGGTGAAATTACCCTTCGTGGTGAAGTTTTACCTATCGGTGGCTTGAAAGAAAAACTGCTTGCAGCACACCGTGGCGGCATCAAAACTGTACTGATTCCTAAAGACAACGAGCGTGATTTGGAAGAGATTCCAGACAACGTAATCGCTGACTTGAAGGTGATCCCGGTTCAGTGGATTGATGAAGTACTCAAAGTAGCGCTAGAACGAGATCCGTCAGGGGTCGAGTTTGACGTGAAAAAATAGTGATGCATAGCAAAAATAAGTAAAGAATTACGCTGATAGGCCCGAAAAGGCTTGTCAGCGTTTTTTTTGGACGCTAAGTTATTGCTCAAAGCGGCAGCCCTTTTGCAATAAGGCTTGCGGCTAAATTAAAACCAAAATGGAACGTACAGTCATCAAGAAGTAGTCACAGATGACACATAGGGGAAAAACAGTGAATAAAACACAACTAGTAGAATCAATCGCAGAAAACGCAGACATCTCTAAAGCTTCAGCTGGCCGCGCTCTAGACGCATTCATCGAAGCAGTTGGCACAACGCTACAATCAGGCGACCAAGTTGCACTTGTTGGCTTTGGTACTTTCAGTGTTCGTACTCGTGCTGCTCGTACAGGTCGTAACCCAAAAACTGGTGAAGAGATCCAAATCGCAGAAGCTAAAGTACCTGGCTTCAAAGCGGGTAAAGCACTTAAAGACGCATGTAACTAATTTTCACTGCTGAAACCTCCATTTAAGAGGGGAAGGCAGTAAAATGCGTTTACTGTTTGAAAAATGATGTTTCATTCTTAAACAGTATGTGTACAAAGAACATTGAACTTATTTAAATTATGCGCATCCTACTGATGCGCATTTCTTTTTCTGATAATATCGCGTGAATAGATTTTTATTTTGAAGCCAATGCTTCATATCCGGAGAGCACTTAAATTATGATGGATCGATTACGCGAAGGCGTGAATAGCATCGCGGTAAAAATTATCCTTGGGTTGATTATCCTGTCATTCGTATTCGCAGGTGTCGGCAGCTACATCACCGGTGGCGGTAACAACGCAGCAGCTAAAGTTGGAAGCACAGAAATTGCTCGTGGTGAGTTCGAACAGGCTTACCAAAACGAACGTAACCGTATGCAGTCTCAACTTGGCGATTACTTCTCTCAAATGCTTGCAGACCCTGCTTACGTAGAATCTTTCCGTAAATCAGTACTTGATCGCATGATCAATGACGTACTGCTTGAGCAGCAAGCTGAGTCTCTAGGCCTACGAATCAGTGATTCTCAAATCCGTACCATGATTCTAGAAATGCCTCAGTTTCAAACGGCGGGTCAATTCGACCAAGAAGTTTACCAAGCAGCACTACGTCGTGCAGGTTTCAGCGCAGAAAGCTTCGCTGAATACATGCGTCGTGACCTAATGCGCAACCAGCTTGTGACTGCACTTCAAGGCAGTGAATTCGTTCTTCAAGGCGAAATCGATACTCAGAGCAAGCTTATCGCACAAACTCGTGATATTCGCACAGTGACACTGTCTGTTGCTGACCTAGCAAAAGACATCGAGTTAACTGACGAGCAAATCGAACAGTACTACCAAGAGAACCCAGCTGCTTACACCCGTCCAGAGCAAGCTAAGGTAACTTACATTGAGCTTTCTGCTGAAACGCTTAAGTCTCAGCTTGAAGTAAGCGATGAAGAAGCACAGAAATACTACCAAGAGCACCTAGACAAGTACTCAACTGAAGAGCAACGTAAAGTTAGCCACATCCTAGTTCAAGGCGATGACGAAGCGAAAGCTCAGTCAATCCTAGACGAGCTAAGTGCAGGCGCTGATTTTGCTACGCTAGCGGAAGAGAAATCTGACGACTTCGGTAGTGCAGACGTTGGCGGTGACCTAGGTTGGATTGAACGCGACGTTATGGACCCAGCGTTTGAAGATGCAGCTTTTGCTCTTGAAACTATTGGCGACATAACTGGTTTAGTTAAGTCTGATTTTGGCTACCACATCATCAAGTTAGACGAGCTAAAAGCGTCTCAAGCTCAGTCTTACCAAGAAGTAGCGGCTGAGATTAAGCAAGAGCTTATAGACCAGCATGCTGTCGACCAGTTCTACGAGAAGCAAACTGAACTAGAGAAAGTGGCATTTGAATTCCCAGATTCTTTGGACGATTCAGCTGAAGCTATTAACGCTAAGATCACAACAACGGGTTTCATTTCGCAAGTTGATGCTCCAGAACTCCTCATGACACCTGCAGTTATGCAAGCGATCTTGAGTCCTGAAGTGAAAGAAGATGGTTTAAACTCTGAAGTTATCGAAGTTGCACCTGAGCATGTGATTGTTGTTCGTGTAGAAGAAACTCGTGATGAAACCGTTCTTCCGCTAGCTGAAGTGAAAGAGCAAGTTGTGGCTGCATTGTCTGCTGTTCAAGCTGAGCAACAAGCGATTGAACTAGGTGTTTCTCTAGTGAACGAACTTAAGCAAGGCAATGAAGCAGTACTGGCGGATAATAATCTTGAGTTCACTGAACTTGAAACGATAGACCGTAACTCTCCATTAGCATCTTCTGTATTCGCTTTCGCGAAACCAGAAGACGGTCAATCTGTATTCGGTCAGTCTAAAGACCAAGACGGTAATATTGTTGTTGTTGAGCTTTCAAAAGTAACGGCTGAAATCAACCCGGCTTACAGTACTCAAATTGGCGCTCAACTGGAACGAGTTGGCAACCAGCAAGATCTGACTAATGTATTAAACGTACTTCGCAAAAACGCGGATGTTGAATATTACGTAGTTGGCCAAGATCAGTAAACTTTGATTCACTCGATGATTTAGTATTGTTAATCAAAGTATGACTGTTGCTCTATAAATCAAATTTGTGAGCGAACAAACAAGCTGATGAAAACGAGATGTATAACAAAGCGGGTCACTAAGGTGGCCCGCTTTATTTTTATTTAGTTACTGTGTCATTTATAATGGTAAATGCATAAGTTACGTTTTTTATACAAAGGAACGGTTTATGCGCACAATATATTCAACACTACTTCTTTCATTTCTTATTACCCTTAGCTCCGCAGCGTTTGCAGACAGCCCAACTAAGGCTGAGCTTTACGAAGGTATTGAGATAACGGTAAACATCAACACAGCGACAGCAGAAGAACTCTCAGCGCTATTAGTTGGTGTCGGGGACAAGAAAGCCCAAGATATCGTCGATTACAGAGATCAAAATGGTGCGTTTGCGACTGCTGATGATTTGGTGAGTGTGAAAGGAATCGGTGAAGTGACGGTAGAAAAGAACCGCGAAAGAATTCAGCTTTGATCCGCTTTTTTATCCGCTAGCAAAAATATTACAGCCATGAAGCCTCCTGCTATTGACCCTGCTAGGTGGGCTTCAATTGCGACACGAGCGTTAATTAGTTCGCCAGTCGTACTAGAAGGGCCAATAAGCTGCTCCCAAACGATCTTAGCGATTAATCCAAACACTAACAGCCAACTAGATTTCCTGCCGTTTATAGTCTCTCTGAGCGCGCATAAACCAAACAACCCATGCAAAGTGCCCGATAGGCCAACGTAGATCTGAATACTTGAAAATAACAGAGCGACCCCAGTCACTAAACTAATCACAAGCAAAGCAAGAACAAGCTGTTTTTTACTCGGTTGAAACAGATAGCTGATGATCCACAAGCCTGCTAGATTCATCAGAAGATGCGAGTAGTTGGTATGTGAAAAATTTCCTGTTAGGATTCGCCACCATTGCCCATCGGCAATCGCATTGCTATCCCAAACGACCCAAGCTTGTATTGGTTCAAATTGGAATAAGACGCATAAAAGTGAAGTGAAAATTAAAACAGGGTACACATTAAATCCATGTCTCGTTATTGCCCCCAATGCAGCAAGGCTTTGAAAGCTTGTATTTGTCAGTGGATTACACCACTCGAATCGAATGTTGAGCTTATCATTCTTCAGCACCTATCAGAAGAGCATCGCCCAATGGGAACGGCGCGCATCCTCTCGTTATCTCTAAATAATAGCGTGACGCTTGTCGGCGAAGACTTTTCAGACAATGAACAACTGAACGCATTGCTGGCCGATGAACAGTACCAACATGTGATTTTATACCCAAGCGAAAACTCTGTTCCTGTTGAGTCGGTAACCTGTTCAAATAAAAAGCTACGTGTGATTTTATTGGATGGGACGTGGAAGAAGGCGTTTAAAATGTGGCAGGTATCGAGTAACTTGCATGCGTTAAAAACGGTTTACTTGCCGAAAGACCTCAAGGGTAACTATCGAATTCGCAAAGCACCTAGTGACAACAGTCTATCCACAGTAGAAGCGGGTTATCATTTATTGAGCTTACTAGAGATTGACGGTGATTTTCGCCCACTGTTAACGGCATTTGACCAAATGATTCAGTTTCAAATCAATCAAATGCCACCAGGTGTCTTCGAGAAAAACTATTTAGATTAAGCCGTTACACGATATTTAAGCTATTGAGCGCTTAAAACTCTGTATGAGCTGAGAACAATTGCTGATGCATTTTCTGTGCAAGATCATCAGTCATTGATGAAATGTAATCTGCAATCACTCGCATCTTTCTTGAATCGTCTTGATGTTGTAGCCATTGCTTCTTGATTGGCAGTGGCAATAAGCGTTCAGGGTCAGCACTGAATGCCTCAAACATATCCATGATTATTTGCTGTCCTTTGTATTCAATAACCTGAACTTGAGGGACTTGGATAACAGACTCACTCACGAAGTGCTTCAGCTTATCGAGTGTGCCATCCATGCTCGGCTCAAGTACGGCATTGTAGGAGAGCAACACATTCTCAAAGTTCTCATCAACGCGCTTAATCGAAATACTGGTCAATAGTGCGTTGACTATTCCGCCAATTGCGTCCTTGCGGCGATACTGCTCGCCGGAAAACAGCATTTCAGTTATTGAGTCAAGGTGTTCACAAATCCATGGGTCCGCCATTTCTTGTAGCTGCGGGTAAGCCGATTCTACCCATTGTGTCTTAGTCACGGAGCCCAGCACAATCGCATCTTCCAAATCGTGTACGCCATACGCGATGTCATCAGCCAGCTCCATAATAGAACAGTCAAGTGACTTGTATTTGGTCTTGTTGTGTTCAAGTGGTTCGGTGTGCGACTTTCTTTTCTTTTTTAGCCGTTGTTGGTCGCTGCTTGAAAGCGGCTCCAGTACCCAGTTAAACAGCTCTTTATCGTGATCGTAGATGCCTTTTGCTGGCATCCAATCTTTGGCACGGAGTTGTCGTTGATGCTTAACTGGCTCAGACTGCAATTTAGCTTGAACTTCACTAAGCAGAGAAGGGTACTTAATCAGACCTAACAAAGTGCGTCGAGATAGGTTCATCCCGTGATGCTCAGTGTAAGGTTCTAGCTGTGTGACAATGCGAAACGTTTGAGCGTTGCCTTCAAAGCCGCCATAATCGCGCATCATGTAATTCAGGGCGACTTCACCGCCATGCCCATAAGCTGGGTGACCAATGTCGTGAGCCAAACATAGTGAATCTATCAAGCTGTCTGAAGGCAATAGGTCGCGGAATTCGGGCTGCTTCTTTTTCAATTGAGCGACGATACCTGTACCTAGCTGCGCGGCTTCTAGAGAGTGTGTTAATCGGGTTCGGTGAAAATCGTTAACAGTGGTGCCATGCACTTGAGTTTTAGCTTGAAGGCGGCGGAAGGCCGCAGAGTGAAGTACACGTGCACGATCACGTTGATACGGGCTACGGTGGTCATCACGTCTTATTTTATGTTCATCGTCATTTCGATGTTGCCATTCTTGTTCGAGTGCAAATGTCGGTTCGAGTTGGACTGTCAAAATAGCGCCTATCAAATTGATTTATTTAACTAATTATATTCAAGGTATACCCAGTTAGCTTATCTCGTCTAGTGATAATTCAAAACTCGGTGCAAAGGTAGTGAGAAAGTAATCCATTTCTGGACTTTTACGCTGTTCGAGTGTTTCTTCAAGTCTACGTTTTGCTTGCTCGTACTCATGATTTCCAGCGCTGAGTTCTTCCAAACATTTTAAATAAGCACAGATAGTGTCTGCTTGTTTAACAATGCCTTGCTCTTCTTTACTTGCTGTCCCTGAAATTAAAAATGGTGCGAAGTCTTCTTGAAACTCTTCCGGCAACATGGACAGTAGCCTTTTCTCGGCTGCTGCTTCTATCTTTTTGTACTCTTGTGCAATGTCTGGGTTGTAGTATTTGACTGGAGTTGGTAAATCACCGGTAAGCACCTCACTAGTGTCATGGTACATACCTAACAATGCGATGTGCTCAGGGTTGAGTTGACCATCAAATTTCTTGTTTTTGATAAGCGCCAAAGCGTGCGCGACGAAGGCAACTTGTAAACTATGCTCTGAAATATTCTCGCTTGAGACTGAGCGCATCAGTGGCCAACGTTGGATCAGTTTCATGCGTGCTAGATGGGCAAAGAAATGGCTTTGTTTCATAAGTGTCCTTGCTTAACAATGCTCTACTTGTGTCTTGTAAACAATACAAGTAGTACGAGATAGGAGATATAAAAAAGGCCCCTAAACAGGAGCCTTTTAAGCATATAAGTGAATGAATACAAGTTAAAGTATTTTAAAACAGTAAATTATAGCCATCGTTAGTGGACTAGTTGTTAGCAGGTTGATTGTTGGCGAACTACTCTTGGCTGTAAGTTGACAAGAAGCGCTCAAGACGACCAATTGCTATTTCTAGATCTTCGATATGTGGCAAAGTTACGATGCGGAAGTGATCGGGTTTTGGCCAATTAAAGCCAGTACCTTGAACCAATAATACTTTTTCTTGTTTAAGGAAATCGAGTACAAATTTTTGATCATCTTTGATGTTGTACATTTTAGTATCGATTTTAGGGAACAGGTACATCGCGCCTTTTGGTTTCACACAAGACACTCCCGGGATCTTGTTGATCAATTCCCATGCTCGGTCACGTTGTTCAAGCAGTCTACCACCAGGTAGTATTAGTTCATTAATACTCTGATAGCCACCGAGTGCGGTTTGTATTGCGTGCTGCATTGGCACGTTGGCACACAGGCGCATAGAAGCGAGCATTTCTAGGCCTTCCACATAGCCTTTCGCTAAGTGTTTTGGACCAGTCAAGAACATCCAACCACCACGAAAGCCACATACACGATAAGCTTTCGATAAGCCATTGAAGGTTACCATTAAAACGTCTTCAGCCAAGGTTGATACGGAAGTGTGCACTGCGCCGTCGTAAAGTACTTTGTCGTATATTTCATCAGCGAAGATGATCAAACCATGCTCACGAGCAATGTCCACAACTTTCAACAGGAAATCACGACTATATACAGCACCCGTTGGGTTGTTTGGATTAATCAAAACGATCCCGCGAGTCTTTGGTGAAATCTTCGCGAGTATGTCATCGAGATCTGGATACCAATCGGCGTCTTCATCACACATGTAGTGAACCGGTGTGCCTCCAGAAAGCGCTACAGATGCTGTCCAAAGTGGGTAGTCTGGTGCGGGCACTAAGATTTCATCACCATTATCCAACAGTGCCTGCATAGACATCACGATAAGCTCTGATGCACCATTTCCAATGTAAACGTCTTCTACATCAAGGTTGCGAAGACCTTTTTTCTGATAGTGCTGGACAACCGCTTTTCGGGCTGAATAAATACCTTTTGAGTCACAGTACCCTTGAGATGTTGGTAGATTGCGGATTACGTCAACGAGGATCTCATCAGGGGCGTCAAAACCAAAGGGGGCGGGGTTACCAATATTTAGCTTTAGTATTTTATGCCCTTCTTCTTCCATGCGCTTAGCATGTTTGAGTACAGGCCCCCTGATTTCGTAGCATACATTGTTGAGTTTTGACGACATCCCGATATTTTGCATTGCCGGTTTCCTGGAATTAATTTAAATACTTTATTAAAGTACCGCAAAATGGGGTTTGATAGAATAAAAATCTGCTGAATGTCGCATTTCCGTGTAACGTCTGGTCTTTTTACTATCACTATTTTATGAGTTTTAATTCTTAGCGTTGTTGATTTTAGCGAAGGGAAGAAAGGGGGCGAGATTGCTTAAAATCACAGGAATGTTGAAAAGATATAGTACATTCTTGATCTCAGTGGGTGCTACCCATAAAGTATCAACCTAATATAATAATAATTTAGGTGTGGACGAGGTCGATTTGTCACATTTCCAGCAAACTCTCTCCGCTTTGATTGAGAGAGTACACAATGCCCAAGCATGCGAAGTTCGTTGTGTTGAAGTTCTAACGCAAAAACCATCGTTTGCATTTATAGAATGGCTTCATGCTCAACCTCTCTTTCCCAAATTTTACTGGCAGTCACGCGACACTCGTGAAGAGGTCGTTGCACTCGGTCAGTTACATACTTTTTCAGACCCAGCACCCGCATATGCAATTCTTGGGGAAGACCAGCGAATTTGGGGTGGACGTTCATTTGACGGGCACACCGCTAAGAACCGTCGTTGCATGGAATCGTTTTTCTTCCTTCCTCAGGTTGAATTGATTCGCTTTGATAATACTTGGTCGCTAGCGGTTAATTTATCTCCTGATCGCGTTGCTTCGATTAATGCCTTAAATAAGCTATCTGTTGAAGCGGCGATTTTAGCGCCGTTGTCTGCTCATATTGAACAAATAACCCACGTGCCGGAAAAGGAGCAGTGGGGTAATTTGGTGAATAAAGTGCTTCAGGGAATCAGTGACGAAGAGTATAAGAAAGTGGTTTTGGCTCGTAAAACCACGCTACAGCTCGATGCGCCTATCTGTGCAGCACAATTACTTAAGGCAAGCTATCAACAAAATCATCATAGCTTTCACTTTATGTTGGTGTTGGATTCTAAACACAGCTTTATTGGCTCGACGCCAGAGCGCTTGTATAGCCGACATGGTATAGAGCTTGATACCGAAGCGCTTGCTGGAACGATTGGTCGCGGGGAGAACGCAACCGAGGATATGGAGTTAGCAAACTGGCTTTCTCAAGACAGCAAAAACCTCAATGAGAACCAGTATGTGGTCGACGATATCATTGAGCGACTCACTCCTCACTCACAAATGGTTCATGTTGAAAAGGATGCGCGCCTTGTACGTTTGCGTAAAGTGCAGCATTTGAAACGTAATATCCATGCTCAGCTTAATGCAGGCATTAACGGTGTGCAGTTACTTGCCGCGTTGCAGCCGACTGCTGCAGTTGCAGGATTACCTCGTAAAGAAGCGATGGATTTCATACTTGAACATGAACCATTTGCTCGAGGTTGGTATGCAGGCTCTGTTGGCTATATTAGCCACCAACGCGCTGAGCTCTGTGTAGCGATTCGCAGTGCTTTAGTTGTAAACGATCAAGTGCAGCTGTTTGCGGGGGCGGGGATCGTGCCAGGATCGGTTGCCGAACATGAGTGGCAAGAGTTGAACAAGAAAATGTCGACCTTACTCAGCTTGATTTCGGATCACCCGCCGTTGGGTGTGGCGTCATGAACCACGACCAAGCCGTATTAAATCGAGTTTGGTGTCAAACGTTACTTGAAGAGCTAACACGCAACGGTGTTGAACATGTTTGTGTTGCTCCGGGCTCTCGCTCAACGCCATTAACGCTCGAAGCTGAAGCTAACCCCAAGTTAACCTTACACACGCATTTTGATGAGCGTGGTCTTGGCTTTCTTGCTTTAGGTTTGGCGAAGGCGAGCGACAAACCCGTTGCAGTGATTGTAACCTCTGGAACTGCTGTTGCGAATCTTCTACCTGCCACGGCTGAATCTGGGCTGACACGAGAGAAACTGATTTTACTGACCTCAGATCGACCTATTTATTTAGTCGACTGTGGTGCTAACCAAGCAATTCAGCAGCAGGGTATCTTTTCGTCCCATGTTGAAACGGCGCTAAACCTGCCAAGCCCAACCACACAGATTTCTTTGAATTGGCTTTTGACATCGGTTGATAGCGCGCTTGCGAAACAACGCAATCTGGGCGGTGCGATTCACATCAATTGTCCGTTCCCAGAGCCGCTCTATTCTAAGAACAGTGCTGACATGTATGCTGACTACACTAACAGTATCGCTGGGTGGAGCTCGTCAACAACCCCGTATTCTAATACCTGTTTACCCAACCATTTGACTGTACAGCCGATAGCGCCGGGCGATTACCTAGCGCGTAAAGGTGCGGTGATTATTGGTTCTATTGATAAAGAAGCGGCAACAAAAGCGCAGCAGTTTGCTTCGGCTTTGGGCTGGCCAATTTTCTGTGATCCTCAATCGGGCGTGAGCAGTGATTGGAAGCATTATGATCTGTGGTTACAGAGTGACTCAGTCAAAGAGCAACTCAACCAGTGTGATTTCATTCTTCAGTTTGGTGAGCGCATTGTTTCTAAGCGATTAAACCAATGGGTTAAGTCACAAGCGGCTTGGTTCGATTGCACGCAATATGTCGTGGTTTCACCTGATGCGCACCGTATAAATCAAGACCATCTGCCTCAAACTCATATTGTTGCCAATATTGAGTCTTGGATAACCGATCAACACCTGCCAACGTTGTTGGGCAAACACTCGGGTTGGGCGGCGCCTTTAATCGAGGTGGCTAATACCGTTCAGCAACTGGCACTCGCACAAATATCCAATAATGACCAACTGACCGAGTTGAGTGTTGCGGTTGACTTGTCGTCTAGACTTAAAGACAGAGAGTTGTTTGTGGGAAACAGCTTGATGGTAAGGCTGGTGGATATGCTGTCGTCAATATCGGCGAATCGAGTTTACAGCAATCGTGGTGCATCGGGCATTGATGGCTTGGTGGCGACGGCTGCGGGTGTAGTGCAAGCCAACCAGAATCCTTTGTTGATGTTGATTGGTGATACCTCTTTGTTGTACGACCTCAATTCACTGGCTCTGCTGACTCATAATTTAACGCCGATGGTTATTGTTGTGACCAACAATGACGGTGGTGCGATCTTTGACTTGTTGCCGGTACCAGAGCAGCAAAAACAGTCACTTTATCAAATGCCTCATGGTTTCAGTTTTGAACACGCTGCTGCGCAATTCCAGCTTGGTTATGCGGCGCCAGAAACTTTGAATTGCTATCAAAACATTATCGAACAACATTTCGAACAGGGTCAGGGTACCTTGCTCGTTGAAGTTAAGACGCCTCCCGAACAAGCGTCTACTTTACTGAAACAATTCAGTTCAATGCTCACCGAGGCATTAGCCTAAGGACTTTACATGCTTTACTCCAATTATTACCCAGCTGTACAAGAACCTTCCGACAAACCTTTGCTTGTTTTTTTACATGGTTTACTCGGAAGCGGGGATGATTGGAGTGCATGTCATCCATTTCTCGAGAATTTTCCTCTTCTTTGCATCGATTTACCCGGACACGGACAAAGTCGCTTTATCGATCCGGTAGGGTTTGAGCATTGCTGCAATAAAATTGTCCAGTGCATTACTTCTCAATTGGCGCGCAACAATCTGCCAGCAGACTATCCTATCGTGATTATTGGTTACTCGATGGGCGGAAGGCTTGCGATGTATGGGGTGACAAGCCCTTGTTTTGAGACTCTTAACCTAGAGAAAGTGATTATTGAAGGCGGCAACTTTGGCTTAGAGTGTGATGAAGAACGAGCACAAAGGTTAGTACATGATACGCAGTGGGCGGTTCGCTTTGCGCAGCAGTCGATTGAAGATGTTTTAGACGATTGGTATCAACAAAGCGTCTTTTCTTCACTAAATCATGAGCAAAGACAAACTTTGGTCATAAAGCGTAGTGGTAACCTTGGAGTATCCGTAGCAAATATGTTGTTATCTACTTCGTTAGCTAAGCAACCGGATTTACGTGCCACATTGAAATCTCATGAGCATTTATTGCATTATGTGTGTGGAGAAAAAGATCGTAAATTCATGGAGCTAGCTGAGAATAGTGGCTTTGAATATAGTCAGGTCGACTACGCTGGTCATAATGTTCATTTTGAGCAACCAGAGTTGTTTTCAAACTTGATAATCCAATGTATCGCCAGTCGTCGCTAATCTGACTGAGCGGATCTCTAGTCTCAAGCACTATCAAAAGCAGAGCAACACCGTCACGACTATTCGTTAGTCGTGGTATCTAATAGAACAATGGGAATCACCATGGCTAAAACAGTAGGCATCACAGAAGAAGAACTTTACGCAGCCGTTAACTGGCGCGATGAAAGCAGTCAATATGAAGATATTCAGTACCACAAGTCTGATGATGGTATTGCAAAAATCACGATTGCGCGTCCTCAAGTCCACAATGCGTTTCGTCCACAAACCGTAAAAGAGATGATCAATGCACTGGCTGACGCTCGTTACGACGAGAAAGTAGGCGTGATCATTTTGACGGGTCTTGGTGAGAAGGCGTTCTGTTCTGGTGGTGACCAAAGTATTCGTGGCGACTACGGCGGCTACCAAGATGATTCAGGTACACACCACCTGAACGTACTTGATTTCCAGCGTCAAATTCGTACTTGTCCAAAACCAGTTATCGCAGCGGTATCGGGTTGGGCAGTAGGCGGCGGTCATGTACTTCACATGATGGCTGACCTTACCATTGCCGCTGAAAACGCGCAGTTCGGTCAGACGGGTCCTAAAGTGGGTTCATTTGATGGCGGTTGGGGTGCTTCTTACATGGCTCGTATCGTTGGTCAAAAGAAAGCGCGTGAAATCTGGTTCCTGTGCCGCTTCTACGATGCACAAGAAGCACTGGACATGGGCCTTGTAAACACCGTTGTTCCTGTCGCTGACCTAGAAAAAGAAACCGTTCGTTGGTGTCGTGAAGTGCTGCAGCACAGCCCAATGGCTCTGCGTTGCTTGAAAGCAGCCCTTAATGCTGACTGTGATGGTCAAGCCGGTCTGCAAGAGCTCGCTGGTAACGCAACCATGATGTTCTACATGACAGAGGAAGGCCAAGAAGGCCGCAACGCATTCAACGAGAAACGTCGACCTGACTTCGACAAGTTCCCGCGTAATCCATAGCTTTATCCTCTTCAGAATGAGTCGCTAAATTGCGGCTCATTTTCTTTTGATGTTCCCCGTTTTTTAGGAAACTTTATGAACTCAGCGAATTCTCAGCGCTACGCTAAACTCTACCGCTATCAATTACCTATGGATAGTGGCGTGGTTCTTCGTGACAATAAGTTGAACGAACGCGTTGGCTATATAATCCAACTTGAGTGTAATGGTAAAACTGGTTTTGGTGAAGTCGCGCCTTTGCCAGGTTTTAGCCAAGAAGATGCCGAACAAGCTGGCATTCAGCTTCAACACGAATTAGAACTTTGGAGCCACAATAACCCTCAAACGCCTTTTGATGAGCTATATCCTTCTGTCGCGTTTGGCTTTTCGATGGCGATGATGGAATTACGAGGCGATCTTAACGCTGAAGGTAACTACCAAGCTGCGCCTTTGTGTACAGGCGATCCTGATGAACTGATCCCTGTACTTAACCAGATGGAAGGCGAGAAGGTTGCTAAGGTAAAAGTTGGCCTTTATGAAGCGATCCGTGACGGTATGCTGGTGAGCTTATTCCTTGAGTCGATTCCTGATTTAACCTTAAGACTTGATGCTAACCGTGCATGGAAGCCTGAAAAGGCTAAGCAGTTCATTAAGTACATTGCGCCCTCATTACGTCAGCGTATTAGCTTTATTGAAGAGCCTTGCCAAAAGCCAGAAGATAGCTTGGCCTTTGCCATTGACCATGGTGTGGCGATTGCGTGGGACGAGACATTGCAAGAAGCGGTGCGCAGCCCAGAATTTGATCTTAGCGACCTTACTGGTGTTAAAGCTGTCGTGATCAAGCCAACTCTTATTGGTTCTGTCGAGCGTTGTGTGGCAATCATTGAGCGTGCACAGAAGCTTGGAATTAAACCTGTATTGAGCTCGAGTATTGAGTCGAGCCTAGGTCTGACTCAGATTGCTCGTCTGGCGCAGCAATATTTGCCAAATGAAGTGCCGGGGCTGGATACGATTGGCTTGTTCAAGCTGCAGCTAGAAGTTTCTTGGCCGGGCTGTCAGCTGCCTGTCTCTACGCTTGAACAGCAGCAACTGATTTGGTCTTGTTAGACCGAGCTATTTGAATGGCTATGTAATTATCTCAGTAAGTTCTTAATCTATTTTTGGTTATCATATGATGCGCCCACAATCTAATCATCACCCGCTCTGGTTACAGTGGGCGCAGCAAAACCCACTTCAACCAACGCTAGTGACTACTCACCGCACTTATACTTGGCAACAAGTGTTTGTGTTGGTTAGTGAGTACCAACAACAGCTATCTCTTC
The DNA here is from genome assembly GCF_000972265.1 of Vibrio sp. ECSMB14106. Lineage (NCBI taxonomy): Bacteria > Pseudomonadati > Pseudomonadota > Gammaproteobacteria > Vibrionales > Vibrionaceae > Vibrio > Vibrio sp. ECSMB14106. Next base: position 116,544 of record NZ_LAUM01000019.1, read on the forward strand.
AAGGCCTATCTGAAGGTGATGTACTGACGATTGTCGGTAAGAACCAAGCTGAAGTGATTCCTGCTTATCTTGCCGCACTTAATTTGGGTGTTATTTGCGCTTTCACCATGCCTCAACCTCGCTTACGCCTGAAGCAAAAGCTCGATTCCTTATATCAAGCGGGTCAACAAAGCTACCTTTGGCTTTTGGACAGTAGCGGGATAGAGCAATCAGAGACTGTCGATTTAAATACTCAGTTGGTGACCTTGTCTTGCTTAAATGAAGTGAAGGTCGATGGTGATGATAATCGGATAACGACACCTCAAGACTCCAACTTCAATCCGCAAAATCTAGCAAGCATCGTATTCACTTCAGGTTCTACCGGAAATCCGAAAGCAGTGACTCACACGCTTGAGCAGCATTTATGCTCGGCGGTCGGATTGCTCGACGTTTTTTATTTTGAACAAGGTGACACTTGGTTACTGAGTTTACCTATGTACCATGTGTCAGGATTAGCGATAGTTCATCGTTGGTTGGCGGTTGGTGGTTGCATCAAAATAGGCACAGGTCAGCTTGAAACTGATATAGAAGAATGCAGTCACGCATCATTGGTCGCTACTCAGCTACATCGCTTACTAAAGAGTAAGCAAGCACTTACTTTAACGCATGTGCTTTTGGGCGGAAGTCATATTCCAGAAGAACTTGCTCTTCAAGCTCAACAGATGGGCATCGAAACTTGGCTTGGGTACGGTATGACCGAAGCGGCTTCAACGGTGACTGCAAAACTTGTTGATGCAAGCAGCACTGCTGGTTTCGTGCTTAATCATCGTCAATTGAAAATTGAAAACCAACGTATTTATATTGGAGGTGACACCCTCGCTTCCGGTTATTACCATCAAGGTAAATTAACGCCTTTGGTGGATGAGAGCGGTTGGTTTGATAGTAAAGATCTTGGCCAATGGGACGGCGAACAAGTGTCGATAATTGGCCGCGCAGATAACCAGTTTATTTCCGGCGGTGAGAACATTCACTGCGAAGAGATAGAGCGAGCATTAACTCAATTGTCTAGTGTTAAACAAGCTTTTGTGGTCCCTGTAGAAGATAGTGAATTTGGATTTAGACCTGTAGCGATTGTCGACAGTGACGAACTACCGACCAAAGAGTGGTTTGCAGAACAGTTACAAGGGAACCTAGAGCGATTCAAATTTCCTATCGAGTATTATGAAATGCCTGAGCAAGAACAGCAGGGGATTAAAGTATCGAGAGCAGGTTTGGCAGCTTGGTTGTTTCAACGTAGGAACTAAAAAGCCGCACAGATCCGGAAGTTGTTGTGTCGTTGCTAGATTGGAAGGCGGTTAGTTAATTTAGCAATTAGATAGTTCAAAACAGAATTTATTATCTTTATAACCATCCATCATAATAAGCCATATAAATAACGGATTATAGAATAAGGTCTTATTATGAAAATTGCCCTCATCATTGCGGTTTTACTGCAGATAGGCCAAGCGGTCATCTCATCAGGGTTGACTCGTTCGTTGGCTGAGCTCACCGCATTTGTGTTGGTTGTGGTACTTGTTTTAATGAAAAGAGAGAGCAATAAGAGTGATAAGCCCCTGTTTGATTCGTGATTGTTGCAACACAGAATATCTTTACCACATACGATAAAGGCAAAACCCATTTGAGCTTTGCCTTTTTTGTTTTGTTGCTCGCTAACCTGAATGTCTAGGTAACCGAACAACCGTCTAAAACGTTTCTATGTCGGTTAGGCGAGAGTTAACCACGCTAATGAACCCGTTGAGATCATGACCCACATCGTAATACCAAACATCAATGGTTTCGGCCCCGCTGCTTTTAACTTCTCAACTGAAATACCACAGCCAATTAAGAACAAACACACCACCAGTGCTCGCTTAGACACATCAAAGATTCCTTGATAGACCATCTCAAATTGTGGCAGTAAGTCACTCACCGCGATAGCGGCGCAATAGAAGAAAATGAAATAGGGAACCGTAATCTTCTTTTGGCCATTTTTGAAGATCATTGCACTGACTAACGCGATTGGGATGATCCAAAGCGCGCGAGCTAGTTTTAATGTTGTTGCTGTAGTGAGCGCTTCCTCACCATACGCAGATGCCGCACCGACAACCGAAGAGGTATCGTGAATCGCAATAGCTGCCCAAGTACCAAATGTTTGTTGGCTGAGTTCAAGCGCGTGACCAATCATCGGGAACAAAAATAGAGCAACCGAGTTCAACACGAATACAGTGGCTAATGCCAAGCCAATCTGTTCATCGTCTGCTTTGATCGCGGGTGCCACAGCTGCTATCGCGCTACCACCACAAATCGCGGTACCAGATGAGATAAGGTAGCCCGTTGTGCGGTCTAGCCCCATTCGCTTAGCCAAGAACCAACCAATAACTAATGTACCGATAATCGTCGTTACAATGAGCCCAATACCATCGCCTGTTACTGCTAATGCTTTTTCAAACTGAATACCAAAACCCAAACCAACAATAGAGTAGGCCAGTAGCTTTTTGGTAAGTTTGCCGACTTCCAAGTGTTCAGGGACTAATCCTAAACTAGTAAGTAGGAAACCGATAACCAGGGCTGTCGGTGAGCTAACCCAAGGCGTTAAGCAAAACAGTGCAGCAAGATAAAATGGAACGGACTTTTTTAGGTTCATTGTATTTAGAGTCTTGTTTTGTTGTGGCGTTATTGTGATGAGACCACTATACGTTCAATAAAATGATAAGTAAGTCTAAATGAATTGAACAAACGTTAAGGAAAACTTAACGCTTGTTCAGCTGATATGAATAAAGGGCTGGTGAGCTAACGTAGTGATCCGCGAAGGTCAGAGACTGACTGTCGAAGAGTTTCACAAGAGGCTTCTTTAGGTGAAATAGGCTCACCAGCTTCTATCTCTAACTTAGTCCAGAAGCGAGTTGGTAATCCTTTGCAGGCACGGCCTTTGTAACGACTAAAGTAGCTGCCCCATAACCCTTTGAGAGCCATAGGAATCACAGGGACAGGAGAACGTTTGATGATCAGCTCCATACCACGCATGAACTCAGCCACTTCACCATCAGAGGTGAGCTTTCCTTCTGGAAAAATACATACGATGTGGCCTTCATGTAGGGCACGTTCTACTTCTTTGAAAGCGTTTCGAATCGAATTGCGGTTCGTTGCGGAAATTGGAATCACTCCCGCTCTTTTCAAAAAACGTCGAATAGGTGGCAACTTGGTGTAATCCTCTTCCATCACAAAACGGATCAAGCGAGGGCAAACCGCACTTAGCAGCAGTGCATCCATATAACTCACATGGTTGCAGACAATCAACGCACCGCCTTTTTCTGGCAGGTGATGTAAGTTCTTATGTTTAACTCTGTACATGGTGTGAGTCACCACCCAAGTGAAAAAACGGAACGCATAGATAGGCACCTGATAAAACAGGGAGAACATCACTAAGGTGTTGAATAGTGCCAGCAACACAAACAGTTGTTGGATCGAAAGCTTTAGAACACTGAGGCAAACAATACCCAAAACTGCACTTCCTACCATGAATAGTGAGTTATAAATATTGAGCCCAGCAATCACTTGTGCACGTTCATCTGGCTTGGCACGTAACTGCATTAGTGAATACAGAGGAACAATAAAGATACCTCCAGAGATACCCAGAAGCAGAAGGTAAGCGAATAGCGGCCAAAGCTCTGAATAGGTTACGAATTGATAGAAAGAACTAAAGTCAGGCAAAGACTCCGGAATGGATATCGCCATCAAAAGGCCGAAGATCGAGATACCTAAGCTGCCCATTGGCACGATGCCGATTTCAATTCGGTGATTAGATAACTTATCGCAAGCCAAAGAGCCGATCGCGATGCCTACCGAGAACAGTGCCAGTAAAAAGGCGACTGAGCTTTCAGTGCCGTTTAGATGCAGTTTGGTGAAGTTGGGAAACTGAGTTAGGTAAGCTGCACCAAGGAACCAAAACCAGCTGATAGACATCAGCGCTTGGAAAGTAGGTCGGTCTTTCTTCGCAATCGCCAGTGTGCTGCGGGTCAGTTTAACGGGCTGCCAATTCACTTTTAGGCTTGGGGCGTTGCTTGGTGCTTCAGGAATAAAACAGCTTGAGACATATCCGAGAATCGCGAATAAAATGATACTGATAGCGGCGATCAGTTTAGCGCTTTCTTCTGATGCAATAATACCAGCACCGAGAGTGCCGATCAGGATCGCTAGGAATGTGCCTGTCTCAACTAAGGCATTTCCAGAAACAAGCTCTTTCGTTTCTAATTGTTGTGGCAATAGCGCATATTTAACCGGGCCAAAGAAGGCACTTTGTGTTCCCATGAGAAACAGAAGTAGAAGTAATATTCCGTAACTTTCGTAGATAAAACCGATAGCACCCAGTGACATAATAACGACTTCAATAAGCTTAATCTTACGAATAAACCAAGATTTTTCATATTTATCAGCCAGTACACCAGCCAACGCCGAAAATAGGAAGAAGGGCAGAATAAAAAGGCCTGCGGCCAAATTTATGAATAAATTACTGGAGATAGGCAGCGTGTCTACGCTTGCGAAAGCTACAAACAGCAACAGAACATTTTTGAATATGTTGTCATTAAAGGCCCCCAGAAATTGGGTAATAAAGTAGGGTAGGAACCTTTTTTGCGTTAACAGCGAAGATTGGCTGCTGTTGTTCATTCTCTTTCCTTGGATACTTACCAGTTAGTTAAGTAGTTTGAGACTAGGTTATCGATCAACTCTTTACCATCAATAGGTTCTGATGCGAAAAATTTATCGTCGACACTTAATAAAGTAATACCATGCACACCAGACCATAATACTCGGCTTGCTTTAACCACTTCACTTTCCGTGTGCTCAGGTGCAATGGCTAATAGAAGTTGCTCAAGCATATCTATCATTTTATCGATGCGGTTCGACTGCCATTCAGGAAGGTTTTCACCATTCATGTTGTGTTCAAAAATAAGCTGCCAACGGTGAGGGTGTCTTTGTGCAAAATCGTGGTAGCAGTAGGCAAGATTGAATAGAGCTTGTTGAGGACTACTCGATTGTTCGACTGCGCTCGCTGATTCAGACGTCAGTTCATCTAATGTTTGGGCAACAACGTGCAAAAGTAGTAGGTTGTAGTTCCCAAATACATTCACCAATGTGCTAGGGACGTAACCAATCATATTGGCAATTTTACGTAGACTTAACTCGTGATAAGAGTGCTGATCTAAAAAGTTTGTCACTGTCTTTAAGGTCAGCTGGACTAATTGCTCTCGAGTATGATCGTTTCTTCGTGCCATGATTCGTTTCTAGTAAATGAACATCGTTCAATATTTTAATGATGCCCTCGATAGTCGTCAATCTTTTCGCTAATTAAGCAACCAATTAATAGCCGCAATATTATGATACATGTGTAAATGCCGTGAATATTTCATTGTTCTTTGTTAACGAGTATGATGAAAGGGTCGAAAGATAAAAAACCTATAAAGGATAATAATGAAACGATTTTTCTCACTAGTCGCGATCCTGTTGGTAACAGTCGCGGTGACGCCAATCGCAGAAGCGAAAAAGTTTGGTGGTGGTAAGTCATTTGGCAAAAGCTTTAAAACGGCTCCAGCACCAAAACAACAAAACACGAATTCGATCCGACAAGATCAAACCGGTAAGAAAGCAGCCGCTAACTCTAGCAAGAAAGGCCTTATGGGCGGTCTGCTAGGTGGTTTACTGGCTGGTGGTCTTTTAGCTGCATTCTTTGGTGGCGCATTTGAAGGTATCCAGTTTATGGATATTTTGATCATGGGTCTGATTGCTTTCCTAGCGTTTAAGTTCCTACGCGGAATGCTGGGTGCGAAGCAGGGCTCAATGAATCAGCAGAATACTCGTGGTCAACAGCCTGCATTTGGCGGTATGAACCAGAACAAGTTTGAACAATCAAAGCAACAGCCAAACGTTCATAACTTCGAGCAAGCACAACCTCAATCACAAGGCACTGCTGGTGGCTTCGGTTTTGGTGCACAAAGCGATGTACCACATAACTACCCACCGGGCTTTGATCAAGCGGCCTTCATCAATGGCTCTCGTGAACACTACCGTACACTGCAAGGTGCATGGAACCACAACGAGCTAAACACGATTGAAGAGTACGTGTCTCCAAGCCTGTTTGAAGACCTAAAAGCTGAGCGTAATAAGCTAGACGGTGATCAGCATACAGACGTAATGTACGTTGATGCTGAAATCGTTCGAGCTGACCACGACGGTAGCAAAGCACAACTAAGCCTACAGTTCAGTGGTCGCTACCGCGATACTGCGGATGGCATCGAAGAAGATATCACTGATATCTGGCACTTAGAGCGCGATCTAACCACTAACAATGCGCCTTGGCTAATTGTTGGTATTCAAGGTTAATCTCGATAGTTAACTAAAAATGAGTTAGCTAGACATTACTTTGATTATTGAAAGCCCCTACGGAGAAATCTGTAGGGGCTTTTTTGTGTCTGGTTGTATAGAACTGTAAGTTTTCAGAAGAGAGTTTTTCTAGGGCTTACGATAATGCGGCTCTCTGGATTCTCCTCATTTGTAGAAAAACAGTATCATCACGACAATTATTTAGAGTGATACTTTGTGCCAACGGTGAGTTAGGCTGAACCAAGTTATTCATTTTATTTAGATATTCAATCGGGGTATCTAACCAAGATAGAGGTGTTAATCGTGACGACTGAGTTTTCGAACCGATAATAGAACCTGAAATATCATTGCATCAGAAACAACAAATAGTTGAAGAGTATGAGTAGCTTATTTCTACCAATGGCTTAGGTTGCGCCTCTTCTTTAGCTTGTGGACGTCACTGGGAAGTATGGGAAATGATTTCCGAGAGATTACAATCTTGCAGTGAGAGCTGCGGGTAGGTGTCCGAAGTGTTGAACTTAGAAACGAAAAAAGCCAACTCAACGAGTTGGCTTTTCGATTTTCCAATTAAGGAAGAATATGGTGGAGGGAGACGGATTCGAACCATCGAAGGCAGTGCCG